>JAISWW010000232.1 GCA_031270705.1 Deltaproteobacteria bacterium | reverse complement strand
TTATTTCAACTGATTCGCCGATAGTCCGCGTTCTCATGTAAGCCGACATAACGCGCCTCCAAAATTTGTTCAGCTCGTAAAAGCTAAATTAATATTATATAGCATAATTGATATTTATTTAGTTATTAAAGAAAAATCTCGCCAGAATTATGGCCTAATTTTATCCTACCACTCAAAAATGAAGCTCTTCAAAATTTTTCCGTAGAGAGATAGAGCCATAATATCGTTGAGAGAGCCTTTTTTGGCCCTAAAAATCTTGACCGTCAGCTTAAGCGCATCTCTCAGCCCATTAAAAAATAAAAGTCTTTTTAAAAAATATGGTTAGATTAATCTTATATAGCGTAAAATATATATTTAGAACAAATTAAATAACTAATTTTTATCTAAATTTTAATAGTTTTTACCCGCCCAACCCCCTTCAAAAACCTGAAAATTTTTCTTGACACCAGAGCTCCTCTTAAGTAAAATCCCTCTTTCGGATTGGGAAAGGCCTTTATCTTTTTAGGCTTCTCCTTAAACGACAACATAAGGGCTACCAAATAAATAGTTGGCCCTGGCTTTGGGGACGTAGTGAAGCGGTTTAACACGTCTGCCTGTCACGCAGAAGATCGCGGGTTCAAATCCCGTCGTCCCCGCCATTAAATTTTTGACCTCTTGAGCTAGTTTTTTAGATCTAGCCCTTGAGGTTTTTTTTATCAATAAAACTATTGAGGTTTTTGGGCCAAAAATCAAATAACCGCGAACGGATCGTTATCTTTGTCCCGATTCCAGGCGTATTCTAGGCCGTTCGCGATGGTTAAGGCTGTCTCTTCCCCCCATTGATCCGCCACAAAACCTAAGGCCAGATCCAGACCCGCCGAAATCCCCGAGGACGTGTAATATTTCCCCGCCACCGCCCAGCGAGCCTTTGGGAGCCAGTTGACCGCGGGCCGAACGCTTTTGACCCCTAAAGGCCTTTTTGTTGGAAGTGGCTTCCAAGCCATCCAAAAGGCCGGTTTTCGCCAAAAGAGCCGAGCCCGCGCAGACCGTTAAGACCCAGGCGCTCTTTTCGGCTAAGATCTTTAATGATTGGATAAAATCCTCGGCCAAAACCAAAGGCCTAGTCCCCTGCCCGCCTGGAATGACTAAAAGACCTGGCGCGAGGCTCAAATCCAGTTTTTCTGTGAGAATTGGGGCTTTCTGGGAACTAAGGATCAAACCGCCCGTCAAAGACCAGAACCTGGGGTTAACGGACTCAATCCGGCCCAAAACTTCCACTGGGCCAAAAAGATCTAGGGTCTCAAAATTATCAAAGAGTAGATAGCTTATGTCCACGCGCCTCTCCTTTGGGGATCCAGCGATTTTTGAGAATTAATATGGAAGCCATATTCTTTTTTGGCTATCTATATTCTATTACGCGCTCTTCTATTTTTCCTCTTAAAGTTCCGCCAAGCCTAAAACCTCGCCCCCAAGGGCCAAGTTTTATGACCCTCTGACTATAACACAAAACTCCCTGGACTTTAGATCCTCAAAAACTTAAGCCTTAGTCGTCGCGGCTCGTTCCCGAAAAAGATCCATTTTTTCTCGCCAACTAGCCACCTCATTGGCCGTCAAAATGTCCACGCTTCCGCCTTGAATGTCGCCGCCATAAGTTTCCGTTCTCTCCTCTAGAGTCCCCTCAAGGCTGAGATACGCGGCTTTTAGTCGCTCCAAGAGATCTGGATCCGCCGCCCAGAGGTCGCGACTAGCCGCTTCCAATAAGCGGCGACCCATTTCCTCCAAAGCGTAAGGATTATGTTTTTCAAAAAAGGCCCGGTTTTCCTCGTCCAAAAAATAAGTCTTCGTCACGCCCTCAAAGATCGCCGGATCGACCACTTTGGCCGTGGCTTGCCAACCATAGGCGTTGCCTACTCTTTTGGCGATTTCCATGGCCCCTTTGTAACCCGATTTTTTCTGATTGGCTATCCAGGCGGGATTTAATAAGCGGCTCCCCGCGGAGCGAGAAATTTCCTCGGTTAAGGATCTGACCCTTATGGCCTTATGATGGCGAGCGTCCAGGCAATAATTATTGATCTTCCTATTTTGAATAAGCTCGCTCGCGAGAGTTAAGCCGCCCTGTGTCCCAAAATAACCGCCGCAACTTAAAAAATCCTCCGCGTCCGAAGAAAGTTTGGCGATATTGACGTCCACCCGGCCCAAAGCCCTTTTTAAGGCGTTCGGGGCCAACTCCCCAAAAGCTTCCTGGCCATAAGCGTAAGAGCCATGATGGAAATAGATATCCGCTAAATCTTGCTCGTCGCGCCAAGCCGAGGCCATGATGGCCAAATAGACCCCCGACTGGCAAGAGCCAGGTTGGGAGCCAAAGATCCGGTAGGTAGCCCTTCGAAAAGCCTCGGGCTGGCTCGGGTCTTCTTGGAGTTTGAGGTTTTCTAAGGTGTGAGCCCGAACGTAATTATCCTCTACGGCCTCATCCAAACTAGCGACTTTCTCGATGGCTTTGTCCAAGAGATCGACCGTCCCGCCAAAAGCGTCGCGGAGGATCCCAGAAATCCTAACCGTCAGATCGATTCTCGGGCGCCCCAACTCGGCTAAGGGAATCACTTCCGAGCCCACCAAAAGACCCGAGGCTGACCATTGGGGCCTTAGACCCATTAAGGCCAGCATCTGGGCCAAATCCTCGCCATCATGCTGAAGAAGATCGGAGCTGATCCAAAAAAAGGCCACGCTCCTCGGCCAACGCCCTTCTTCTCGCCAATGCTTTTGACAGACGGCCTCGGCCAGCTCAAAACCCACTCGCGTGGCTAGCTTGGTGGGCAAACGCCTTGGATCTTGGGGGTAAAAATTGCGGCCCGTGGGCAAAACGTCGGCCCGGCCTCTCAATATGGCCGCCGAGGGGCCAGGGGTAATGTATTCCGCGTTAAGGCCGGCCAAAAGAGCGGGGATTTCGGCGCTCGCCTCGGCCCTACTAATAATATCTTCCATCCGCGTAGCCAGTTTTCGCAAATAGTCTTGGTCGCCTGGCTCTAAAGAAATCTCTTCTTGGGTGGCCAAAACCAAATCCCGCCGCGGGCCGATAAATTTAGCGATTATCTTTTCGACTAAGGCCTCTAAGCTAGCCAAGATAGTTCCCGCCCCGGCCAAAGTCTTTGGATCGCGCCAGTTGGGCTCGCTAATGATGGCCGCTAAATCCCAGCCTTGGCGCTGAGCCAAAAAAGCCCGCAAAGAGAGCTCTTCGCCGCCCTCAAAACGCAAAATAGCCGCGATGAGCTTTATAAGGCTTTCTGGAGTCAGCTCTTCCCCCAAAACCCTAGCCTCAGTCTCCACCAAGCTATCCACCAATAAAGCGATAGATTTGCGGAGCTCATAGTCGAGATCCGCGAACTGGCCATTTATAAGATCCTCTTTAAAGCCTAAATCGAGCGCTTTTTCGCGAATCAGACTAATAAAACTTTCTTGCCGCTTAGGATCCTCAGTTCTAGCCAATTGATCGAGCAAATCCGCCACTTCCGCCCACAAAGGCGGCAATTGCGCTCCCGCGTAAATGGGCCCTTGATGATCTATTAAGGTCGCGTAGGATCTTCTCTTGGCCGTGAGACCGTCCCCAGTGGCTCCGGCCTCAAAGACATACAGATTAGGTAGAGTATTAATGGTTAAATCAGGGAGGCATTCCGCCGATAACCCCGCGGATTTGCCGGGCAAAAACTCCACCGTCCCGTGGGTTCCCAAATGGATAACCGCGTGGGCCCCAAAGCCTTCGGGATCGGCTAGCCAATGATAAGTAGCTAGATACTGATGGGGCGGCGGAATCAAGGGATCTTGCAGTATCCGGCAAACTCGCCCGTCGCAGCGCCCGCCCGCGCAGCCTCTTTTCGGCTGAACTAAGACTAAGGCGTTTTGACCCAAAGGGAGACCCGAAATTATAATCTGGCCATTCTCCACCATGGCCGGCGGAACTTCATCAATAGTCTCCCCTGGCGGCTGGCCCCAAGTTTCGGCTAAGCTCTTTTGGATTGCGGCGGGAAACTGGTTATGCCATTTGGCGTACAATTCTGGGCCTACCAAAGCCAAAGCTCCGCCTTTAGCCACGATTTCTTGGCTACTGGTCCAGCGAAAATCGGCCAGAGCTTTTTTGGCCAAAATCGTCTCAATGAGCTTTTCGCCGCTTTCTGGCGGCTCAAGGTCATAACCCGCCTCTTTCATCTTTTTGGCCACTTGGGCCAAAGACTCAGCCGCGTCCAAACCTGTGGCTACGCCAACTGTGGCCTCCACCGAAGCGCAAGGCGCGTT
>JAISWW010000020.1 GCA_031270705.1 Deltaproteobacteria bacterium | reverse complement strand
ATTAAGAGCCGCCAAAACATGAGCTCAAAAGTGGCGAGGCGATGATAAGCCCGGCTACTGGTGGGGGCGGGCAAAATCCCTGGGTTCGGGGGAGGGGCGTGGACGATGGCCAATAGATCCACAGGATCGGGCCAGCGCGCGCTTTTTAGCCATTCCGCGGGCAAAACTTTGGGGGAGCTCGGGATATCGCTTAGGGTTTCGGCGATGACCCGTTTCAAAACCGTGGGCGGAATCCCTGGGTAAGCCCGATAGATAGGTTTTACGCCCAAGAAATTGTCCATGGCCTTTTCGGCTAAGCAAATTTCTGGATGGTCTAGGGACGGCCAGCCGCGATTGTCTAAATAAATTTGGCCCGAGATTAAAAGAGTTTGACCCACGCTAGCTAGACGACTTAAATACTCTATGTTGTGAAAAAACCATAAATGGGCCAGGTCGTCGCCATCGACCACGTCAATTTTGAGCCAAGCCCGGCCTGAGGCCGCGACGCCTTGCCGAGAGCTTATGACTCGGCCAATGAAGACGATGTCGTTTTGATCCTCCGCGTCGGCTAAAGAGACGACCAAGCGGCGATCTCGATAAAAAAGCGGGGGAACCAGCAAAAGATCCAGACGCGTAAAGATAGATTTTTTGGCTAGAGTCTCTAAGCTCTCTGGGCCTAAACTCGGACAAGCGCTAAGGGGCGTATTGAGCGGGGAGTCGGGTGGCCAAGGAATCATTTGACCAAAAAACGCGTTTCGGCTTGAGCCACCTGATTTTGGCCTTTAAAGCCCAAAGCCAAGAGACGCGCGGCCCCCGGTTTTAAAGGTAGGGTTAGCTCTAAGCCCTGACCAATCGTTTCCCCATTTAAAATCCAGCGCACCGTTTCAATCTCCGGGCCAGCTTGGGCTTTGGCCAGGATCTTTTGGTAGGTTGGGTGGATATCCGGATCAAAGCCATAAACCTGGCGGTTGGGGGGAGAAATGATGGTTAAAGCCATATTGGGGGCCGCGGGCTCGCCTAAATGGTCGTGGTCGCAAACTCCAGGCAAGGGATGGCGGGTTAAAAAATATTCCAAAACGCCATTAGGACATTTGGGGCCCACTAATAAGCCCGATAAAGGGCAGATGTAAGCTTGGGTCAGGCCGATGGGTTTAATGGGGGCCTTAGGCTCTTGGCGTTTGGCCAGATAATCGGCTATGCCTCGCCACAATTGCCCCGCCCCAGTAATCCCGGAGACCTGGGTCATGGGGTTAGATTGAAAATTTCCGGCCCAAACGCCAATCACAAAATGATCCGCGTAGCCAATGGTCCAATTGTCCCGAAAATTTTGGCTGGTGCCGGTTTTGACCGAGGTCGGATAAGGGGTGTCCAAAAGGCCATGGCGGCCAAAACCTAAAATTCTGGCCTTATCGTCAGAGAGAATATCGCTAACAATAAAAGCCGAGGCCGCGTCCAGCTTGGGGGGAGGGGCGGCGTCATTTAAGTTTAAGGTCGGTGGCCGGCCACCTAAGGCTAAAAGCGCGTAGGCGTTGGTTAAGGCCAATAAACTGACCTCGCCATTGCCTAAAGCTAAACCCAAGCCATAATAATCGCTATCGTCTTTTAAAGAGGCCAGGCCTAAACTCCTTAAATGGGCCAAAGTTTTTTTGGTTCCAATCGCCTTAATCAATTCCACCGCTGGCAGGTTTAAGGAGCTGGCCAAAGCCTGGCGAGCCGAAATAGGCCCATGATAAGTTCCCCCATAATTGCGCGGCCGAAAAGAGCCGTTAGAGCCGCTATAGATTTTCGGTTGATCGCTTAAAAGAGAGCCCGCCGTAATTAGGCCTTCGCTAATGGCTAGTTGGTAAATAAAGGGCTTTAAGGCTGAGCCAGGTTGGCGCAAAGCCAGAACGCCATCGTTTTGGCCTTCCTCTTGATCGTAAAAATCGACCGAGCCCACCCAGGCCAAAATTTGCCGCTGAGGCAGACTCATGACCACGACAGCGGCTTGGGTCAAACCTTGGGGGCTTTTTAAATCGACTAGCTCGGAAACTTGCCTTTCGACTTCTTTTTGCAGCTCCAAATCTAAAGTGGTTTTGATGGCCCGATCTTGATTTAAGACAGTTTGAGTCGAAGGTTTTAGCGCTCCTAACTCGGCCCGGAGAGGCGCGTCTTTAGGGAAATCAGTCCGTTTGAGATAGGCTAAAAAGTGGGGGGCTTGGTAAGGGCGCCCGTCTAAATTCGGCCAAATAGGCGTCTCTAGAGCTCTAGCTAAAGCGGGTTTATCTAAAAAACCGTTGGCGTTTAAGGTTTTTAAGATATTGTCGCGTCTCTTTAAGATTTTTCTGGGCTCTTTTAAAGAGGGGTATTTGGGCAAACTGGCTAAAAAGGCCGCTTCCCCTGGGGAAATGAGGGTAATGTCTTTGCCTAAATATTCTTTGGCGGCGGTGGCCAAACCCCATCTTTGCGGGCCAGTAGGGGCGGCGTTTAAGTAGGCGGCTAAGATGGTCTCTTTGGAGTGGCGCCTTTCAATAAGCAAAGCCAGCCAAAGCTCTTTCAGCTTGCGGCGAAAGGTTCTGGGCCCAGGCGTTAAACCCAAAGAGAGGCGAGCCAGTTGCATAGTAATGGTTGAGCAACCGAAAGCCCAAGAGCGGGCCTTAATATTTTGACCCATGGCTCTTAAGCAAGCCAAAGGATTTACGCCAAAATGCCTATAAAACGCTCGATCCTCGGCGCTTAAGACCGCCTCAATGGCCAAAGGCGGGTAATCTTTGAGATCGCGAGTCTCCCTATAGCCTTTTGGCCCAGGCCAAGCGGCGATGGTAAAGTTATGGCGATCGGTCAGATAGGTCGTCCACGGCCAATTAGCTTGGGCCAAGGGATCGGGGGCCAAACCTAAAAAGCCCCATAAGCCGCCGAGGAATATGGCCAAAAGCAAAACGCCTATAATGATCTTGGGTTTTGAGACGCTCGCCAAGGAATCCAGCTTTTTGTTTAGGCCACGGCGCGGATGGGCATCTTGAGTTCCGGGGGGAGGCATTTTTTTACCAAGGAGCCCACGTAAAGTTTGGGCCAGCACTCAACGATTTCCTCGGGATTTACAGCGGCCACGGCTTCGGAGGTTTCGACCCAGCGCACTGGGGAGACCATTTGCCCGATTAATAATTCTTTGATGCGGGCGGGATCGCTAACGGGCTGGCCTAAGGCGTTGGGAATAACCGGAAAGCGGGGTTTTTGAAAATCCACGGCCAAAATGAGCTTTTCCATTTCTTTGGCCGCCTCGGCCATTAAAGGGCTATGAAAGGCGCCGGTCACCGGTAGAGTGATGATTTTAGCCTGTTTCATCTGGCCATAGCGCACCACGGCCGCGACCGCTTTGGCTTCCCCCGAGATGACCGTTTGGGTGGGGGTGTTAAAGTTCGCGGCCACGACCTCCCCAACAGCGGAGCCAAGATCGCAAAGTTTGACCACTTCTGGGCCAGAGATATTTAAAAAAGCCGCCATGACCCCAGGCTGTTTTTCGGCGGCGGTTTGCGATATTTTGGCTCTGGCCGAGACCAAAGCCAAAGCCTCGCGCTCGGTCAAAACTCCAGCCAAACAGAGAGCCCCATACTCGCCCAAGGAATGGCCAGCGGCGATAATAGGCTCGGCTCCTTCGGCCAAAGCGATTCTGGCTAAGGCTAATGATAAAGCCAATACCGCGGGTTGGAGATTTATGGTGCGGTTTAGCTCGCTGGCCGGGCCATTTAAGCTAATTTCTTTTAGGGGAAGTCCCGAGAGCTCTTCGGCCAAAGCCAAAAGATCGTTTAAATGAGTCCCTCGAGTGAGAAAATTTTGACCCTGGCCCACAAACTGGCCGCCTTGGCCAGGAAATAGGAAGGCGGTTTTGGCCATAACGCGCTCCAGACATAATAGCTTAATTTTAAAGCCAAAAACCAAGATATAGGCTCTGGCTAAAAACGAGAAAATTTATTTTAGCCTAAAGTCATTAAAAAGACAACTTGATTTTGAACAGTCTTATTTGAGCTATATAAGATGTATTAAAGATTCAAAAAGATAATTAATTAGATAAGATAACATTTATCGAATGATTACTGATAAAGAAAAGTAAAATAATGAGGTCAAACTTGTTAAATAGCTTATTTATAGTATTTATAGAAATATAAAAAGTCACTTAAAGATAGTATATTCTAGTATAACGTAGTGTAGAACTTTTATAAATTTTTTAACTATGTAGTAATTATAATTTTAGACGGTAGATCTATTAAAACAAGCTAATATAGTTCTTTAAAATATTTTAACAATTAGAATACTTTAAAATTTCTAAAATAGCCTAAAAACTTGTATAATGGTCAATAGATAGTAACCAAATGTTTAGTCGTCCAACGGCCAGAAATCGAAAAAAATTGTGAGGAGGTACATTTTTAAGATTTAGGGCAAAATTAGGCATAATTCTGGCGAGATATTTTTGTAACGATTGAATAAATATTGAAATATAATAATTTAACAATATTATTTGGTTAATAACATATGAAGATATAAATAAATATGTAATTATTGAACAATCTGAACATGCCGAAATTTGGGGGTGGAGTGGCTTATTGAGAATTTAAAACTGCTGGTTTTAGATTGACTTGACCTATTTTATGACTATATTAGCTTATACAAAGGAGGATGGATATGAAGCTATCGAGTCAAATCAAATCTATCAGTTATCTGAAGGCCCATGCCGATGAAATCGTTCGCGACATGTCGAGCCTAAGCGAACCCCTGATCATCACCCAGAATGGCGAAGCCAAGGTCGTGATACAGGACATCGAAAGCTATGAGCAAACCCAGGAGACCATGGCCCTTCTGAAGATTCTCGCGCTAGGCGTCCGTCAGGTGGAGGAAGGCAAGGTTCAGCCTGCTGGCGCTGTTATCCAGCGACTTCGAGATCGGAGCAAGAGTCGCTGATGGCCTACCAGGTATTTCTGACAGACGACGCGTCCCGAGATCTGGAAGAGTTGCGCTAATACATTGAGTCCCACGACGCGCCGGAAAAAGCGGATTATGTTCTCGATCAAATAGAGAAGGCCTTTTCAAGCCTTTCCGAGAACCCGAAACGAGGAGTCCATCCAAAAGAACTGCTGACCGCTGGGGTTCGCGAGTACCGTGAGATATTTTTCAAACCTTACCGTATCATCTACCGGGTCATGGATAAAAATGTCTATGTCATTGTTATTGCAGATGGCCGCCGCGATATGTTGGCATTGCTGAGACGGCGTCTTTTGCGTGCTTGGATAGCGGAATACTATTAAATATTTTGTCTCATTAGGTCTAATTTTCATTCTATTTTTCTATAACGCTTGAAAACTAGCTACTAAGCTTGTACTCTACTGTTTCATCTAAAATTAAGGACGATATTTTTGAAATAATATAATTAATTTTATTATTGTTAAATTTATGGTATTATAGGGTATCTTTTATAACTAATAGGTGCTCTATAGCCACTTGCCAGGAAAAGACTCCTTCTACGGTCTCTTTTAACCACATATAAGGAAATGGCTCAAAAGTCTCTACCTCTGAGTTTTCCTTCTAATAAGGCGGGCCATTTTGGCCCGCCTTAATATTTCTTAGGTTTATTTTTTAGCGGCCATCTGGGCGAGCAAACCGCCCGCCTTAAGAGTCAAAACTTGCCGTTCAGAAACGGCCAAGAGCGTTGGCACATCAGCCCCAGTCGTTAAGTTTTTGACAACTAGAACTCCCTGGGCTTTTAGGCCGGACAGATCCACCGAAAGCTTATGGCCTTGGGGCAGTAACTCTCTTTGGGCTGGATCGACTAGCTCTAAAGGCAATATGCCAAAATTGCAAAGATTGGCTTTATGGATGCGAGCGAAACTAACCGCTATGACCGCCGCTAAACCCAAATAACGAGGAGCCAAGGCGGCGTGCTCGCGGCTGGAGCCTTGGCCATAGTTAACGCCAGCCACCACAAACCCGGGGCCTTTTTTCTGCCTTTCGGGGAAAGTGGGATCAATATTATTAAAGATGTATTTGGAGATAGCCGGGATATTGGCTCTTAAGGCCAAAATATGCGCCCCAGCCGGCAAGATATCGTCGGTGGTCACGTTATCGCCTAAGGCTAAGGTGACTTCCCCAGTCAAAGAAAGTGGCCAGGGGGAAAAACTGGGGGGCGCGGCGATGTTGGGGCCCCGCTCAATCTCGACTTTTCCAGCCTCTTCAGGCGAGGCTGGAGGGATGACTAACGATAAATCCGTGGGCAATTTATCGGGTAGATTGATGACTATAGGGCCTAATTGGCGCGGATCGGTTATTTGCCCTTTTAAAGCGGAAATAGCCGCGGTCTCCGGGCTAACTAAATAAAGATTGCCCGAGGGCGTCCCACTCCGGCCAGGGAAATTTCGATTAGAGGTTCTTAAAGAAACGCCATTGGTTTTGGGAGCTTGACCCACGCCATTGCAAAATCCGCAAGCCACTTCCATGATCCGAGCCCCAGCGGCGATAAAATCAGCCACGGCTCCTTGGCGGGCTAGTTCGAGAAAAACTTGTCTAGAGCCAGGGGCGATGACTAGACTCACCCTAGGCGGAATTCGTTGGCCTCTTAAAATGGCCGCCACGGCCAAAAGATCGGCTACCGAAGAGTTGGTGCAGGAGCCAATAGCCACTTGATCCACAGGCAAGCCCTCAATCTCCGAGACTTTTTTGACATTCCCTGGCGAGTGGGGGCAAGCGGCCAAAGGCGTTAAGGCCGAGAGATCAATGGCTAATTCGCCATCATACGAAGCCTGAGGATCGGCGGCTAGAGCTTGATACTCTTTTTCGCGGCCTCTTTCCGTCAGAAACTTTAGGGTTTGCTCGTCCGAGGGAAAGATGGCCGTAATAGCCCCAGTCTCAATGCTCATGTTGGCGATGGTGGCTCTTTCGGTTACCGTGAGATTGGCGAGGGCCGGGCCATAAAACTCTAAAATTTTGCCTCGACCGCCCGCGACGCCCAAAAGGCGCAAAATCTCCAAAGCCAGATCTTTGGCCCTGGTCATGGGGCCAAAAGAGCCGGTCAGACGAAGGCCTAAAATTTCCGGCATGGGCAAATAAAAAGGATGTCCGCCCATGGCTACCGCCACGTCCAAGCCTCCAGCCCCAATGGCCAGCTCGGCCATGGCCCCGCCGGTAGTGGAGTGGCTATCGGCCCCTAACAAAGTGTCCCCAGGGCGGCTGAAGGTCTCTAAATTGACTTGGTGACAGATGCCGTTGCCGCCTTTGGAGAACCACAGGCCAAACTTTTTGGCGGCCGAGGCTAGATAGGCGTGGTCATCGGCGTTTTCAAAACCAACTTGCAAAACGTTGTGATCCACGTAAATCAAAGAACGGTTAGTGGCCACTCGAGGAAAGCCTAAGGCCTCGAATTGCAAGAGGGCCATTTGCCCGGTGGCGTCATGGGCGAGAGTTTGGTCAATTTTAAGGCCAATCTCCCGTCCAAGCTCCATCTGACCGCTAGCCAAATGGGCTTGGATGATTTTCCTGGTTAAATTTAAGGATGTCTTTAAAGATGTCATGGGGACCGTCATGAGTTTTCGTTAGAGGTTTTGGTTAAAGTCGAGCCAAGACCGCCGCTCCAAAGTCCGAGCAACTGACTGGCTTAAGGTTGGCCTGGCGAGCCAAATCATAGGTAAGAATACGGTCAGCCACCGTTTGGGCGATGGCCGCGCGAAGTCGCTGGGCCGAAGACGCCCAACCTAGCCAATCAAACATTAAAGCGCCGGATAACAATAATGAGGAAGGGTTGACCATATCGAGGCCCGCCCGTTTGGGAACCGTGCCGTGCGTGGCCTCAAAGACCCCGATCCCATCGCCTAAGTTGGCTCCAGGCGCGACGCCTAAGCCGCCAATTTGGGCGGCCAAGGCGTCGGAGAGATAGTCGCCGTTTAAATTAGGCGTGGCCACGACGCTAAAATCCCCGGGCCGAGTCAAAACTTGCATAAACATATTGTCGGCTAGGCAATCTTTAATAATTAAGCGGGCGTTGGGTCTATTAGGATCAAGCTTGGACTCGGGTAGGGTTTGTTCCCCAAATTCCTCGGCGGCCAAATCATAACCCCATTGGCGAAAAGCCCCTTCGGTGTATTTCATGATATTGCCCTTGTGCACCAAGGTCAAAGAAGGTCGTTTCTCTTTTAAAGCCCAAAGCAAGGCGGCCCGAATCAGCTTTTGGGAGCCATTTTTGGTCATGGGTTTTAGCCCCAAAGCCGCGTCGGAATCAATTTTTACGCCCAATTCCTCGCGCAAAAAAGCGATGAGTTTTTTGGCCTCTGGGCTTTGGGCTGACCACTCCAGGCCCGCGTATACGTCTTCGGTGTTTTCCCGAAAGAGGAGGATATCCAAAGAGCTGGGATCTTTGACGGGGCTAGGGACAAAAGGCATAGGCTTTATGGGCCGAACGCAAGCGTAAAGATCCAAGGCTTGCCGAATGGCCACGTTTAAGCTCCGCAGGCCGCCGCCAATGGGCGTGCCTAAAGGGCCTTTTAAGCCAACGCGGCAACTTTTTAAAGCGGCCAGCGTCTCCGCTGGCAAAGGCGAGCCAGTTTCTTTAAAAGCCGCTTCGCCGGCTAAAAATTCGCGCCAGACAATTTCGCGGCCCTCCAGTTTGGCGGCTTGTTCTAAAGCCGCCTGACTGGCTCGCCAGATTTCTGGGCCCACGCCATCGCCAACTATTTTGACTATGGAGACTTTTGA
Organism: Deltaproteobacteria bacterium; assembly: GCA_031270705.1. Classification (GTDB taxonomy): domain Bacteria; phylum Desulfobacterota; class Desulfarculia; order Adiutricales; family Adiutricaceae; genus JAIROO01. The sequence goes on along the minus strand of JAISWW010000020.1, from coordinate 1,782 downwards.
GGGCGCTTTGATGGCCCCATTTTCCAAGGTTATCGCCTCGCTCATTGTTTGGCTCGCTATTTATAAAATCGTTTTTGGACAATACGCCTAAAAAGGAAAAAGAAAAAATTAGGGGAATAAATGATTTAGGTTTAGGAGGCTTAAATCAAAAGAACCCACAAAGTTAGGGAACCGATTTCCCCAAGTTCCACGCTCGCGCCCAGAAGGTCGCCCGTGGTTCCGCCTAAAGCCAGGCGCCAAACCATGGCTAAGGCTAGGCTTATTATAATAGTTAGGCCGAAAACCGCCAACCCCAAAAGCCCGCCCCAAAGGCTAATAATGAAAGCGCTAACTAGAGCCAAGAGGGCTTCCGGTCGACCCGCTCCATTGATGATATTTTGCCCCAACCCCCCACTCGGACGAACGTAGTTAGTTAAATAAGCCACGAGCGAAGCGGCGAGTCGGCCCCAAACTGGAACCAAGATGAGCGCGGTTAAGCCCCTGGGCGAGGCCAAGGCCACTTCCAAGAGGTTGACCTTTAAAAGGAGATCCAAAACAATGGCCGTCACCCCAAAAACGCCCAGGTGACAATCTTTAAAGATGGCCAGTTTTTCCTCAGTCGAGCGGTGGGATAAGAGAGCGTCAGCCGTGTCCGCTAGGCCGTCGAGGTGAAAGCCTCGAGTCATGACAATAGCGGCGATGGCCACAAGTATGGCTTTAACTGACTCTGGCGGCCCCAAACTCCCTAAGATAAGCCAAAAAAGGGCGAAAATCAAGCCAAGAACTAGGCCCACCAGGGGGAAATAGCCCGACGAGCGGCTTAATTCCTCAGCGGTTAAGGGCGGTCCAGAGGGGGCGGGGCAGATGGTTAAAAACGACAAGGTCTGACGGAATAGTCGGTACATGAGGAATCCTTAAAGCCCTTCCGAGAATTGGGCGTTTTTCGGCTATTTTAACAATTACTTTTGGCTTGGCCAGATTATTTTTGACAAATGGCCCCAGATCATTAATATTGGCTAGCGAATTTGAGCCCAAGCCGATAATTCTATTTTGGGGTTTGAGCCCGCGAATAGAGGCCAAAACAGGGTTTTTAGGCCTCTCCCTTCAGGAAAATAAAAAAAGTCTTGGCTAGCCCAAAAAAAACTTGAATTTCTTTGGTTGTTAAGGTAAGTAGTTTTTCCTAAGGACGCCTCATAAAGCGCTCTTGACCGTCTTTTAATTTCAGTCCGATTTTTGGCCAATAGGCCAATGGAAATCAGGGCCGGGCCATGATTTAGCTTTTTAGCCCATTAGGGGCGAATAAGGGAGGCTTCTTTTGGACCTGAATAAGTTGAAATATTCCACAGAGTTAGTCTGGGCGCGCGTGGACGACGGCCAAGCCACCATTGGGTTAACTGAGGAAGCTTTAAGGGATTACACGGAGCTGACCAAGATTCGCCTGATTCAGGAAGGGGAAGAGCTGTCCAAAGACGATATCTTGGGCCAAGTCTTCGCTGGGCGGGGTCGGGGACTGAAGATTATCGCCCCCATTACTGGGGAAGTGCTGGCCGTCAATGAGGATCTCTTGGACGCTCCGGACGCCATTTTGGACGACCCCTATGAGGAAGGTTGGCTAATCAAGCAAACCGTGGCTATACCCTTGGAATTAAGCGAGCTGATGACTCGTTATGAGTATGAGGACTTTGTCGAGGAGGAGCTCCTCGAGGACGACGAAGACCTGGAAGATGATGATGAGGACTTTGAGGACGAGGACGATTTCGACGAGGATGACGACGATTTCTTTGACGATGAGGACGACGACGA
>JAISWW010000242.1 GCA_031270705.1 Deltaproteobacteria bacterium | reverse complement strand
TTTATAATTTGAGGCGTTTTTTACTCGAGTTCAAGCCAGAAGATCTGATCCTGGTTCCTATCAATCCGGTTTTCAGTCTTTACAAGCTTCAGGGTTCCGTGATTCCGGTTTCCAATATCCCGCTAGAGGAGCTACAAAAAGTTAAAACCGTGAACGGTCATCCCATCACTCTTAAGGATGGGGTTGTGGCCAGGGCTGACGTTAGTGTATTCCATGGCTATGATGTGGGTTATGTTTGGCCGGTCATTTCAGTTGAATCAGATATACCCCGGATTTATGCCGATGCCAACCTAACCGCCAGAATGAAAATACGCTGTACAAACGCCCGGCTTTATGACTTTGAGTCGAATATACAAAAGGCGGTCGAAGCTTTTAAAAATAAACGACCGCCAAGTCTTTATTCTTCGATTATGGATAGTATGCCGGATCAGTTGCTGAAAATTATCCATAAAGAACTGAATCCAGGTCAGTTGGAAAAGCTTATCGCCTGGTATTTCAATAAAATAGGCGCCACGGAAGTCTTTATTCCGGCCAAAAACGCTCCTAAGGAAAACCAGGAAGCCGATGCCGACGTTATTGCCGCTTTTGACCAGATAAAGGCGCGGATTAACGTCCAAGTCAAGCATCATGAAGGGGTAACTGATGAATGGGCCGTTTCTCAGATTCTGGCCTATGCCGGGGAAAGTCAAAATGCTGCCGAGTCTGATTACCACGAGAGTTTTTGGGTTATTTCAACCTGCGATAATTTCTCAACGACAGCTAATGAACTGGCGGTTGCCTCTTCAGTAAGATTGATTAACGGGAAGTTATTGGCCAAAATGCTTCTTGATGTTGGCCTCGAAGGTTTGAATAGCTTTTTTGCCTCGGTTTAGGCCTGCCTAAGACGGTCTTTCTACCAACCATAGCCAATGATCTCCTATTATTCGAGATCATTGGCTATTCGGACTCGAATCAATTCTTACGCCGTTCAAGGCGGTCAAATAAATAATCTCTCCCCCACGCGCCTTAAGAATTCTACCTGTTCCTGTTCAGAGCCTGTTTCCTGGTCAAGCCTTGTTCCCTCCAACACATAAAAGCAGCCATTATGTTCATCAATCCTGTTCTTGAGATCGCTAAGCCAGGCGGTCTGGAGTTTGTCGGTCAGTTGTTCAACCAAGCCCATTGGCCGAATAAGCCCGGCATCGACCACGCCGATAAAAGCATGATATCTATTTCCTGAAAACCATAGCCCAAATTGACGCTTCAAAGCGGCTATATCGCGTCTTCCAGGCCACGCCTAGGCACTCAAAATCACATCAAATTATAGCAAGGTCAGGCAACCGCAATCCCGAAGGCCCAAAAAATTGAGCGCTGGATCTTGGTGGGAGTGGTGGAGACGACTGCGCCGTAGAGGTCTGAGAAGTGAGTTTGGCGATACGTCACTAGTACCGGCATCATCTCGGCCAGCGAGTAGCGCCGCGAAAGCCTGTCTTCCTTGGTAATCCAGGTGTCTTGTCCAGGCGGCAGTCATGTGGCTGTTATTCGAGCGGGCAGGATAAGGACTAGGAATAGCGCGAAGGCGCTTCCGCTCACCGCGCGTACTCTGAAGAAAGCCACGTCTTTTTTCATATCGTCGAGCCGTGACTCCACTAGAGCTCTCTCGCGAAAGGCCGCCAGCTCCGCCTTCGAGTCTTTTTCGCGGTTGCTCAGAATCACCTAGTATCCAGCGCGATCACTTTTGTAGGCGTTGATAGTCTCTTGCTTACGCGTGACCTTGAGACCTCGTTAAGGGGTCGTCGTGACCGTGAAGTAACGCTCATAGGGGCACTTGTTCTTCTCCTTGGCTTCCTGCTTAAAAGCGCGTCCTCCCACTGCCTGAGCGCCGCGAATAGCGAGGTAATGTGTTCCACCCTAAGAGCCGTGTTGAAATATAGACGCTTCCAGACCCGGCGGTAATCAATCTTGTCTAGGGCAGTCATACCATAAAATATCCTTATTTAAAGGCTTGATAAATAATGTGAAAAAGAAGTCTAGGAAAAAAGAGAAATATTTTTCTTGACATTTAAAGAAAAATATGTTATAATAAATTTAGCTTTAGACGTGATATATGATTTTATTTATTGGGGTTTAGCGAAGACTCTCCCCCACTTTTAAAAGGATGTCTCGCTTTAACGCGATTTATTCTTTAAGCGCGAAAACCAAAGAGGTTGTCCATGATTGACAAAAAACCGATTAAAGGAAGATATTTTACTGACAAATATGGGCGGGTCAGATCGGAGATGGTTATTGAGACAGACCCTTGGTTGTCTTATCACCATAACCTTTATAACCACAAGGTCATGGAAACCGGTCAAGAGCTTTGCGTTGAGGCCCTTGAGTCGATCAAGGTTGGCTTAGGCGTGGAGCTTTTTGTGGCCACCCTCAAAAAGCCTCGCTCTTTGGATTTAAAGGGCATCTTGGAACAAAATTGTTATACCAATGATGTCTCTGTGTCTATATGCCAGCGATTGCGCGAAAAACCCCAGCGTTTTCATGATATGGCTCTTAAGGAATTGTCGATCGCCAGCGCCAAACGAGTTATGGAGCTAGAGAAGCGAGTTTTAGAGTCGGATATGGCAAATAGGTTTCAGGCCATCTCCGAGGCCTTAGATTTAAGTAGAGTTGAGTTAAATTTGCTTAAGTTATCGTATACAATCGAAAGTTCCTCAAGTCTATCTACTTATCTGTGCGACACCTTGGGGATGTTCTCCAATGAAGACTGGGAGCATTTGTCGAATATTCTGGGAGCGAGTTATTCGGAGACAATCAAAGCCTTGAATGGCCGATTGACTCAAATGAATCTAATATCGCAAAAGATTAACAGTAAACCAAGTCTTTATGATAGTTTTTACCGATTATTGGAAGTTCCAGGCTCCTTGGAAAGAGTGGAAGGCCTTATTCCGGCTGTGGCTCCTATTTTAGGGCTAAATAATTTTCTTTTAGACAGCCTCACTTTGGAAACGCTTAAAGGATTATTGGCGCGGCCCTTTCGCGCTCCTAACCATATTCTTTTTTATGGCCCACCAGGCGTAGGCAAAACCCAGTTAGCTCGAGCGTTAGCTTCGGATTCGCCTGGCAAGGCGTTTGAGCTGATTCCCGCTAACTCGAATCACATGCTCCAGTCAAACTTAATTCTATGCCAAAATATTTTGCGAGACCCCCCAGGTCAAATTTTAATCATTGACGAGGCCGATAAGTTGTTGCAAAGCCAAAATAACGTTGATTCTGAAATGTTTTTTGGCCCTAGCGTTAAAAAAGAAAAATGTTGGCTAGATTATTTTATGGGAAAAAGAGGTCCCGCCTGCCTATGGATTGTCAATAACCATACGCAAATAAACCATTCGGTCATTAGGCGATTCGCGTTTAGCGTTAAGTTTGAAAAATTAGGCCCACAAACTCGCCTCAAAATTTGGGAGAGTCAAGAGAGCCCGACGCGGAAGCCTCTTCTATCGAAGAAATCCAGGCGTTTATTGGCTAAGGATTACGACGTGAGTCCTGCCATCATAGCCCAGGCTTATGAAAAAATATTGGAGATTGAGCCGGACTCGGAGGAAACGGCTTACTTGTGGGTAAAGAAACAGCTTGACGCGCATTTGGAGCTGTCTAACAAAAATCCTCAAGGCTTTAGGATTCCCTCGGAATATAGAGTTGAGGCTTTGGCGACTAATCCGGCTATAAGTGAGTTGACGCAGGAGCTAAAAAAATGGGTCGAGAGAGCCAAAATGACGTCAACAGAAGATCACGGTGGCTATAAATTATTGTTCCATGGGTCTCCTGGAACAGGGAAAACCGAATTGGCCAACTATCTGTTACAGGAGTTAGGCCAGGAACTAGATCTGGAATTCGTTCAAGCCAGGGGCTCGGATCTCATTTCCCCTTACGTTGGGCGGAGCGAAAAAAACGTGGCCAATCTCTTTCGCCGCTTTGAGAGAACCTTAGGCGTTATTATTATCGACGAGTTGGAGTCATTTCTTTACAACCGCGATATGGCTCAAAGAACATGGGAAGTGACTTTGGTTAACGAGTTTATGATTTCCCTAGAGCGTTTTAATGGGCTTTTTATTGGGACTACCAATAGGCTAGGGGATCTCGACCCCGCGGCTAGAAGGCGCCTTGGTCGCGAGGTGGAGTTTGGGTATCTTAATCAATCTGGGAGACTTGAGCTTTTTGAGTCCTATTTGACTCCCCTCTCTGGCCAACCTTTGACTGAGGATGAAATTAAGCGCTTGGGCTTGTTGGCGTCGCTAGTTCCAGCGGATTTCTCCCTGGTGGCGGAGACAAAAGCTTACTTAAGCGCGCTTGATAATCTAAGTTTGTTAAGCGCCTTGGAAAATGAGGCTAATATTCGCCAGGGCCTCCAGCCAAAAGATCTCAAGGCTAAAGGATCTTCCACGCCTTTTATAATTGAGCCAAAACCTCGAGCCCTTAACTAAGTTTTGGTTTTTTGGAGCGTTAGCGTAGAGCGTATTCATTATGCCTAACCTGATCGAATAACTAAAAATTAATCGCCTAGTCAAATGACTGACTCAAATTTGAGGCTCAATGTGAGAAAATCGCGTATGACGCAATCAGCGCTTATGAATCAACTAGTGGCCACAGCGCTTAAACCTTTTAATGGGGCGAACAAGAGCCTAGGCAAGTTCGGCCCTTGGCTCACCTACCATATTAACCTTTATAATCGGGCGGCCTTAAGAACCATTAACCTCCTTTTTCCGAACGCCATTGAATCAATTAGGGAGGGATTGGGGGAAAACCTATTTTTTGCCACGTTAAAAAATTGTCCAGGTTTATGGCCAGATTCTTTAGACTCACGAGATCGCTCAAGCTATCAGGTTTTCGAAGTGATTGAGCAGGCTTTTCGCGACGAGGGGCCCCAGCTTCAGGAGCGCGCTTTTAACGCTTTAACGAAAGCCATGACTAGCGTGATTGACTCTGTTGAAGAGCGGGCTTCGCTATCTCCCCTAGGAAAAAGTTTTTTGACTCTCGGCGAGTCGCTAGATCTAAGCCGGACGGAGCTAAACCTTCTTAAGTTTTTGAGAACGATTAGGCTAAATCATCGACTTGGTAATTTTCTTGACGATTCATGTAACGTTTTTTCCTTTAATAATCGCTCAATTCTTATGAAATTGCTTGAGGTCGATCGATCTGAATTGGTAAAGGCTCTATCTGGGCGACTCGTTAAATTGGGTTTGATAGAGTATTCGATGAATAGTTCACCTCGTTTATTAAATTTTTATCATCGTATGATGGATAATTCCGGTTTATTAGATTTAAACGATATAGTAACTCCGGCTTTACCTCCGACATTAAATATAAATGACTTTTTTATAGATACTTCAACTATAAGTATGCTCCAAAGATTTCTACAATATCCCTCCCGGACTCCTAACCATATCCTTTTTTATGGTCCGCCAGGCGTGGGCAAGACCGAGTTGGCTAGGTTATTGGCCGCCGATTTGAAAAAGGGAGCTTTGGAGGTTATCCCACTACATCGGGAGAATATGATGATGGCCCACTCTTATCTCCGAGCCAATCCTGGCCAACTTTTGATTATTGATGAGGCCGATAGCCTTTTGGAGTCAAAGTCTGAGGGTATTTTTTCCAGTTATTTTAATTCTGATTGCTTACAGGAAAAAGCTTGGCTTGATTATTTTCTGGAAAAATCGGGGCCGTCCTGTCTATGGATTGTTAATAACACTAGAGTGATAAACGATTCGGTCATTAGGCGTTTCGCTTTTAGCCTTAAGTTTGAAAAACTAGGGCGAAACGCGCGCCTAAAAATTTGGGAGCGCCAAAAGGGTAGGGATGGTCAGAGCCTTCTCTCTAGCGCCTCTAAGAAGGCTTTGGCAAATGATCTAGACGTAAGCCCGGCCATCATTGCCCAGGCTTACGAAAAAACATTAGAAATTGGCCCAAATTCCGAAGAGAAGCGTTATCTTATGATTAAAAAACAGTTAACCGCCCATTTGGAGTTAACTGGGCGAAGGCCGCCATTAACCAAGAGTTTGTCGCGATTTAGACTGGGAGCTCTAGCGACTAACCCACCCATAGACGAGATAACGCGAGATCTAAAGAAATGGGCTATTAAGGCTAAAAATTCGCCAAACGAGGAGCGTCGCGGTTATAAAGCTCTATTTTATGGGCCTCCTGGTACTGGCAAAACCGAATTAGCCAACTATTTGGCTCAAGAGTTGGTCGAGCAATTCGATTTTGAGCGCGCTCACGTCAAGGTTTCAAATCTCATTTCTCATTACGTTGGGCAAAGCGAAATTAACGTGGCCAAGCTCTTTCGGCGTTTTGACAAATCCTTAGGCGTTATTATCATCGATGAGATAGAGTCTTTCCTATACAACCGCGATATCGCTCGGAGAGTTTGGGAGCTATCTTTGGTCAATGAATTTTTGACTTGTTTAGATCGCTTTAAGGGCGTTTTAATTGGAACCACCAATAGGCCTAACGATCTTGATCCCGCGGCTAGAAGGCGTCTGGGGCGTGGCGTGGAGTTTGGGCCTCTCAATCAATCTGGTCGGTTGGAGCTATTTGGATCCTTTTTAACGCCTATTTCTGGCCAGCCTTTAACCCCTGGGGAAACCAAGCGTTTGGGACTAATGCCTCTATTGGTTCCAGGCGATTACGCCAGGGTGGCCGAGATCAAAGCTTACTCCAGCGAAGTTGACAATTTGAGCTTATTGGCCGCCTTGGAAAACGTGGTTAATAAGCGGCTAGAGCTGGGCCAAAATAATTCGTCAAAAGCCGATAGCCATGAGCGAAAAAATAGTGGGCTTAATTAGCCTTAGCTATTATGACCGGGCCTTGACCTTTATGGCTCAAATAAGATAAGTTAGGCTCCGAAAGCTCGCGCTATTTGTATATTTTGATATGATCAAAATTTTTTAAATAATAATAGTAAATAGGCTCCCTAATGGGAGCCTATTTAAGATTGTTTAGTTGAATTAGGTTAAAGAGCCAGTTGAGCGACCGATTCGACCAACTGATCGACTTCTTCTGGCGTATTGTAGAAAGCGAAAGAAGGCCGAACCGCGCTTTCCAAGCCAAAGGCTCTTAAGGTCGGTTGGGCGCAATGATGGCCAACTCTTAAGGCGATACCCGCTTTAGCCAGATGAGCTCCAATTTCTTCATTGGAACGTCCAGCTAGGGTAAAAGTGGAGACGCTTACTTTGTGGGGAGCCGAGCCTATAATTTTTAAGCCAGGTATGGCCGATAATTTGGCCTCAGCGTACTTTAACAAAGCGTCTTCGTAAGCCGCCGCCTCGGCCACGCCAACTTGGGAAAAATATTCCAAAGCCGCGCCAAGGCCGACCGCGCCCGCTATGTTGGGCGTGCCGGCCTCAAATTTATCCGGCGGATCTCTATAAATGGTTTTCTCAAAGGTCACGTCAGCGATCATGCTTCCGCCCCCTTGATACGGCTGGGCTTCTTGGAGAGCTTCGGTTGTCCCATAGAGAGCCCCAATGCCAGTAGGCCCGAAAATCTTGTGTCCAGAGAACACAAAAAAATCAGCTCCCAAGGCCTGGACGTTGACTGGCAAATGAGGAACCGATTGAGCTCCGTCAATGGCGGTCGGAACTCCTAAAGAGCGAGCGAAGGCCACCATTTCCGTCGCGTTGACCACGGTTCCCAAAACATTAGAGACGTGGGCCAAAGAGACAAAGCGGGTTCTCGGCGTAAATAACTCCGCGTAGCGGCTAAAAATCACTTGGCCGCTAGCGTCAAATGGCGCGACTTTGATGACCGCTCCAGTTTGTTGGGCCAGCATTTGCCAAGGCACAATATTGGCGTGGTGCTCCAAAGCGGTGACGATTATCTCGTCGCCTGGGCTAAGTCGAGGTCGAACAAAGGCTTGAGCGATTAAGTTCAAGGCTTCGGTGGTTCCTCGGACAAAGACGATGTTCTCGGGGCCAGGAGCCCCGATAAATCTGGCCACCGTGGCTCGAGCTCGCTCGTAAGCCTCGGTGGCGATATCCGCCAACGCGTGGGCCCCGCGATGAACATTAGAGTTTTCGCTCTCGTAATACTGGACAAGACGCTCAATGACCGCTCGAGGTTTTTGGCTAGTGGCCGCGTTATCCAACCAAATCAAGGGGCGTCCGTCAGGTAGGGGCCTATTAAGAATGGGAAAATCGGCTCTTAAATCGGCCACGGGTTTTAAGCCCACCAAAGCCGGCGGAGCCGGATAAATCTCGGGGGATCCGCTTTTGGGAGCCGAGACGGTTGAAATGGGGTAAGTTTGTTCTTGACTTAAGCTATAAGGGAATTGATTGGCCAATAAGCTCCAATCTTGAGGAGAATCGAGAGCTGGCCAACTTAAGTTTGTCCGTTCTAGATCCGGCAACCACGACCAAGAGGGAGTCGAGGTCGGTATCGGCGCCAAGGCCGAGCTAGAGGCGGGCTCTGGGCTCGGTTTGGGCGGCGCGATCGCTTGAGGCGCCTGAGTGAGTGGAGGGCCTTGAGGCGAAATAGTCGGCTTCACCCCTTGATTAGGGGTGGTAGCCAAGTCAGATTGAGAAAAGGCCAAAGAGCCAATTTTAGATAAGTTCAGGTCAAATTCCGGGGCCAACCGCGGATCAGCCAGCCAAGCCCGCGCCTCTGGCTCGGGCTTGGTTTCTTGAGGCTCGGTCGGGAGCAAATCCTCGGGTCTTGGCAAGCCAAAGTCCCGAGGATCAGGCCAGGCGAGCCAATTATTTATAGTCATAATAGTTGCCGACCTCAACGTCTTCGAGAACCGCTATGGCGTCATCGGCTAAAATGGCCGCTGAGCAGTAAAGGCTCAGAAGATAGGAGGCTAAGCCGTTGTCGTCGACGCCGCGGAAACGGACAGTTAAACCGCGGGAGTGTTCGCCAGGCAAGCCGGATTGATAAAGGCCGATAACGCCTCGACGGCTTTCGCCAGTCCGAACCAAAAGAATGTTGGTTTTCCCAGCCTGGCTTATGGGCTTTTTTAAGCCATCGACAAAAAGTTTATCCGTGGGAACCAAGGGAACGCCTCGCCAGAGGACAAAGGGGGCGCCCAAAATGTTTATTGTGGCGGGGGGCACGCCACGCCTGGTACACTCACGGGTAAAGGCCGCTATCGCTCTGGGATGAGCTAAGAAGAAAGAAGGCTCCTTCCAAACTTTGGTCAAAAGCTCGTCAAGATCATCGGGGGTCGGGGAACCGGTACGAGATTTGACCCGTTGGGAGTCGACCACGTTTTTTAATAAGCCGTATTCATCGTTATTGACGATTTGGCTTTCTTGACGCTCGCGGAGGCTTTCAATGGCCAGATTCAGCTGTTCGGCGGTCTGGTCATAAGGCGAGCTATAGATGTCGGCGATTTTTGTGTCAACATTGACAATGGCGTTAGTCACGCGCAAGGTGAGCTCGCGGGGTTTGGTCTCATAAGGCGTAAAGCCTTGGGGAATATCTTGGCGGTCGGGATCTTGGCCGCATAAAACGTCAAGAGGGGTATCGCCTTCCACTACGCGGTTAACGCGATACAAGCCAGAGGCTAAGCCTTTGAATTCCAAGAATTTGGTCAGCCAGCGCGGGGTGAGGGCGGCGAATTGGGGACGGGTTTTGTTGACATCGGCCAACTGATAAGCGGCTTGGGGCCCGAGGGCGTTGGGAGTGAGACTCATGATGGTCCTTTCGCGATCATAATCGCTATAAAAGTGATAATGACGCGGCCTTAAGGCGCCTCCCAAGTCCGCCTAACAAGCGAGCCTAGACGATTATGGCTCGCGAAAAATCCTCCTTCGCGTCAATTTTAACGCGAGATTTAAATTATTTAAGATCTATTTCTTAAAAACTGTCAATTAAGGTTTAAAAAAATCATTATGACTTTTAAGCATAAGGTTTTTAGACCATAAAGATTTTAGCCATGAGGCCTCGCCAGTAAATTTCCAGCGGACAAAATTCGCGGAACATGGTACAGCGATAAGGCCTCAAAAGGGCGCAAAATCTGGTATGATCTTTAGGATCCAAACTTTAGGCTCCAAAAATCATTGAACGAAAACAATATTAAAAATATAAAGCTTTTTTTCAAGCAGAATCAATTTAACGGAAAAGTTTTTAAAAATCAAGAATTTTTTTAAGGGCCTCGCCGCCCAGGGCGGCGAAACCCTTAAAAACAGAAGATCTCAATAGGGTGGGGGAGGATCGCCGACGGCTTTGGCCCAAGCCGCCAAGCCATCTTGTAAGTTTAAAGCTCGCCCAGGATAGCCCAGCCGACGCATGGCCCGGATAGCGTAAAGGCTCCTTTGGCCGATTTTGCAGATAAAGACCAAATCGCGCCCTTCAAACTCGTCCACGCGCCTAGCCAGCTGGCCAAAAGGGATGGGTTTGGCTTTCGGAAAAGGGTAGAGGGAGCGTTCATGGGGTTCCCGAATGTCCACAACCAATAAATTCTTGTCGTCGCGATCTAAGCGGTCTTTGAGGTCAGTAGCCGTGATTTCCTCAATGATTTCTTCGGGCTCTCGGTTAAGGCCACAAAATTGCTCATAATCAATTGGCTCCAAAATGGTTGGGTTCGGGCCGCAGACAGGACAATTCGGATCTTTTTCTATCCTTAGCTCATTAAAAAGAGTCCGCCAAGCGTCGACCAATAGTAAACGCCCCACCAATGGCTCGGCCCCGCCCACAATGAGCTTAATGACCTCAGCGGCTTGAATGGAGCCCAGGATGCCTGGCAAAACCCCCATCACCCCGCCTTCGCCGCAAGAAGGCGTTAAGCCTGGCGGCGGCGGCGAGGGATAGAGACATCGGTAACAGGGTCCATGGGGAGCCCCAAAGACCGTGGCCTGGCCCTCGAACTGAAAGATTGAGGCGTAAACGTTCAGTTTGCCCAATAAAACGCAGACATCATTAATCAAATAGCGGGTGGGATAGTTATCCGTCCCGTCGGCCACCAAGTCGTAATTCTTGACAATAGCCATGGCGTTGGCGGCGCTCAGCCTAACATTGTGGGTGACCACTTTGATGTCTGGGTTTAGGGATTTGAGGCGATCTTGGGCAGAGGCCACCTTGGGGCGATTGATGTCGCGAGTCGAGTGGATGATTTGGCGTTGCAAATTTGAGGCTTCCACCAAATCAAAATCGACGAGGCCAATGAGGCCAACGCCCGCCGCGGCTAGATACAAAGCCAAAGGAGCCCCCAAGCCGCCTGTGCCCACAATGAGAACTTTGGCTCCCTTAAGTTTTCTTTGGCCCAGGGAGCCAACTTGGGGCAAGAGGATATGGCGACTGTAGCGGTTGATCTCCTCGGGCGTTAATTGAGGAGCCTCTTGGGACTTTAGGTTATCGGAACTCAAAGGGCCCTCCCGCCGGCGATGGCTGGCACCAGGGTGACTGATTGGCTGGCCGTGACTGGCGTCTCCAAGCCTTCTCGGTTTTTGACGTTTTGGCCGTCCACGAAAACGTTGACATAAGATCTTAGAGAGCCCGTCTCGTCAAAAAGGTGAGGGGACAAATCCGGATACTCGGTGGCCAAAGCTTTTAGTAGTTGGCCGACGGTTTGGCCGTCCAGGGACACTTGGTTGAGACCCCCCACGAAGCTTCGCAAGGCGGCTGGGATTGAAAGGTTTATGGCCATGTCGACTCTCCTTAAGGTAAGTGGCGAGAAAAAAGGTTTAAAAAAGCGAATTATAGATCATTAAGCACTATTAAGGGCTCGCGAACAAAGCCAGAGCGATCCGCGGCCAAGCGCCAGCAAGTCGTCTCTTGGGCTTGGCCTTGGCTGACGGCGGTAATTAAATAATGATAAAAAGGCCAGGCTTTGGCTAAATCTTCCCCCGAAGGCTCGGCGGGATGATCAGGGTGAGAATGATGGATGGCCGTTAGCTCTAAGCCTTGAGCCTCGGCCGCTAATTCGGCTTGAGCGAAATCCTCAGGCTCCACTAAAAAACGTCGCCGACGGAGCTGTGGATCGGAGGAATTGGCCACAGGCCAAAAAGCTTGGCCTCTAATGGTCGCGCTGGGGTTGGCTAGTTTGGGGCTAAAGATAAACCCACAACATTCATCGGGATAAGCCAATTCGGCGCTATTTTCGAGAAGCTTTAAGACTTCTTGGGTGATTTCCATTAGTTTAGCCTTATCCAATTAGTTTTCGCCTAATTCGCGCTATTCCAAGCTTCATCGGAAAGATAACGGCTACCAGAATCGCCTAAGATGGTCACAACGCTCGAGCCTTCGGGCAAAGTGGCCGCTAGTTTTAAAGCCCCGGCCACATTGGCGCCCGAGCTGATGCCCACTAAAAGGCCGCACTCTCTAGCCAAGCGGCGAGTCACGGCCCAAGCCTCTTCCGTGGAAACAGGCCAGACGCCATCGACCCAGCTTTCGTCATAAATCCCCGGCTTAATGGTTGAGGCCATGTGCTTAGAGCCCTCAATCCCGTGAAAAGGCGAGTCAGGTTGGACAATAAGAGTTTTTAAATGAGGATTTTTTTCTTTTAAAAACTTGGCCGAGCCCATGAAAGTGCCGCTGGTGCCTAAAGAGCAAATGAAGTGGGTAATCGAACCCGCGGTTTGCCGCCAGATCTCTGGGCCAGTCGTCTCATAATGAGCCCTGGGGTTAGCCGCGTTATTATATTGATCGGGAAAAAAATATTTATCCGGCTCGGCCTCATAGGCTCGTTTGGCGGATAAATAAGCCCCATCGGAGCTTTCCAAGGGGTCGGTTTCCACAATGGTAGCCCCATAAGCGGTCAACAAAGCCTTGCGCTCAAGGTTAGCGTTGGCCGGCAGATGGAGCGTGACCCGAAGGCCCAAGTAGGCTCCCAGCATAGCGTAGGCGACGCCAGTGTTGCCGCTAGTGGCGTCAATAATGGTTTTTTCGGGCCCCAAAGCGCCTCGCTTAAGGCCTTCAAGGAGCATGGCTTTGGCCGCCCGGTCTTTAACTGAGCCGCTGGGATTTAAGAACTCGGCCTTAGCCGACAGTTTGACCCCCTTGGGCGGATTAAGTTTGCCCAAATCCACTAAAGGCGTGTCTCCCACTAGATCGAAAACGTTCATCAGTCCGCCAAATAAGTCCGCCAAGAGCTAGCCAATAAAAAAAGCGAAAAAAACGACGCTTTTTCGCCTTCAGGGCATAGCTGATTGGCTTGAGATTAGGCCTTCAGGTTCGCTGATCAGCTCGATTTTGTTAGATTACGCCAAAAAATGGCCATTATCTAGAAAATATATAAATATCTTTAAGGTCAAAAGGCTCGCTAGATCCGAAAAAGAATTTTAGCGCGTTTTAAGGGACTTCTAGCGTTGGGGCGGATAATAGCCTTTTTTTTCTCCTTTGTCAATAGATAAATTGACATTAAGAGTTTTTGGCGGTTTGGAGACTATTTTTCAACTAGCCCAGAAAAGAGGGCCAAATTATTTTAAAGGAGGATGTCCGTGGGGGCTAGCCCAAACTCGGTGGGATGAAAGTAGTGGAGGATATTGCGGGTAAACCGGCCATCCGGGTTTTTTTGGCCAAGATCCACCAAAGAGCCTTTCCGAAGAGCGTTGTCTTCTTTTTCGAGGATAAAGGCCAGAGGGCGACCGGAGTCGGATTCGGCTGTGGTGTTGTGAACCATGACCACTTCCCGCGTATCCAATAAAAGGAGTGCGCCCATGGGATAAACGCCGACCATATTAATAAAGACTTTTAACAAGAGGCTATCGATCTCCACCCCTGATTTGGCGATCATGATTTCCAGAGCTTTTTCTGGGCTAATGGGGATTGGCC
>JAISWW010000235.1 GCA_031270705.1 Deltaproteobacteria bacterium | reverse complement strand
GTGGCCTCAATGTCCACAAAACTATGATGTTTCAACCGATCTTGAATATATTCGTCAGTCAATTCCTGGGGAGCGTCCAGCAGGCGATAACGGCTTAAGGTCGGGGTTCCTTTTAAAAGACCCATATTTAGGCAAAATCTCCTAATCTTCCCGGGGCGTGGGACGTTTGGGGGGGATGGAGGGAAACATATTGGGCGGGCGGTGGGTTCTTTCGTCGGGGGGCAAAGTGTTGGATTGTTTTTTTATCATGTAACGCTGGTAGGCCTGCATCCAATAAGAGAGATCTTCCAAAGCCGATTGGGTTAAGCCTCTATAAATCCAGGCGTTTTGGATCTTTTCAAAACCATAGCGACCTAAAAAGCGCACCCTTAAACAGGAGTGGGCTTGTTGGCCAAATTGGAGGGAGTCTTTAATAAAATCTTGAGATAATATTTGGATAAGAATGACCAAGGTGGGGGCGTTTATATCAACATCCAAGCCTTCCATCGGCAATCTCATGACCCCCACAAATCTTTGGGTCTCCCTTAAGGTGACGGACTGGGGCAATTTGAGTTGGGCCCCCCCAATGCTAATGTCTAGGATTTCGCCCACGCAAATTTCCTCTAAGGCGTCCAAATTGGGAATATCGCCTTCGGGGACTTTATTGAGCTGACAGTTAAAAGCGAATTTGTCGGCTGGTTTTAAGCGCAAATAGCTTCTTCTTTGGGCCGAGGTAATGATTTTGGGAATGGGAATTAAAAGTTGAGCCTCGCGCCAGCCATTATGTTTAATAAAACGGTTGGTGGTGATCTTGGTGGAGAACTGATAATGCTCCATGAGCTCTTTGGGCGCGGGCCGAAAATTTATATGAATGACGCCTGGCATGCCCCCGAATTGGGCGTCCAGGGAAGGGGTGTCGGATAAGGATAAAACCAGGCTTTGGCCATCTTCCAGCTTATCCAAAACGCCGCGGTAATTTATGGTGTGATTGGCGTCATAAATTTCCATGGCGAAATTGGCTTGGCGAGCCACGGCTTTGGACAAAATCTCCCAGATGACCTGGGCGTTGGTGATGGATGACCAACCCCGATTTTGTCTGGCCCGGCGCCGCCGGATCTTGTAAATAATGAACGCGGCCAGTATCGCTACGACACAAACCCCAATAATAACATAGAGCAAGACCAAATCGTCGGGGTTTAGCTCCTGGGGAGCGATGAATCCAGCCTGAACCTGGTTAAGGCGGGCGGCGGAATTCTGGGCGATGGTCAAGATTTGGCTCATATTAACGCTTTCCCAAATGATTTAATTACGAGAAAAACGAGTCAAACGCTCATCGTCCCTTCAGGCAGGGCGAAAATCTGGATAAGCCGAGCGACGGCTGAGATGGTCTCTTCGCTGGGCTCAATGAACATTAAGCCATTTTCCATGTACGGTTGAGTCAGGCTCGGTCGACACCAAATGGCCCGGGCCTTGAGCACGATATTGGCGTCGCCTTGTTCCCTTAAGGCTTTAGGCAATTCCAAGCTAATAACGTAATCGCGGCCAGTGGTTAAAGCCATGGTGCCCATCAACAACAGACCTTTGGCGTGGATGTCGACCATCCGGCCAATTTCCTGACTATTGAGAAGATCCGTCACCTTAAGGTAATAGATAAGCTCGCGACGGACTAGCTCCCTTTTATCGGATAATAACAAGCCATCGGCCATAAATTGTCCTTAAATTGGCGATATGTCTCCCTGGATTGCCTGATGGACGCGCTGTCCCTAAAGGACTTATCGGCTCATGAGACGGGGGTAATTAAATTATACTGGAATCAGAGCCGGAAATAAAGAAAAATTGGTCGGCCAAAAGCCAAACTGGCTATTGGCCGCGATTCCAGATTCTTCTCGGTCGCTAATGGCGCGAATAAAGCCGGATATGAAAACTTAAAGCTTTATTGACCTTTAATTTAAATCAATCCGCGCTATTAATAAAAATCAACTCCGGCTTTTTGATAAAGACTTTGGTGTCCGCCGGCAGGCTTTCCGTCAGCCAGACATTGCCCCCCACCACCGACCGGGCCCCAATGACCGTGTCGCCGCCGAGGATGGTGGCCCCGGAGTAGATAATGACGTCGTCCTCAATGGTGGGATGGCGTTTTTGGCCCCTTAAAGAGACGCCAGCGTCTTTGGGCAGCGATAAAGCCCCCAAAGTCACCCCTTGGTAGATCCTGACCCTTTGGCCGATGATGGTCGTTTCCCCAATGACTACCCCTGTCCCGTGATCAATAAAAAAACTCTGGCCAATCACGGCCCCAGGATGGATGTCGACCCCGGTGCGCGAGTGGGCCTTTTCCGTCATGATCCGCGGAATAAAAGGCGCGCCCCGGATTAAGAGCTCATGAGCTAGCCTATAAACCAAGGTAGCCCAAATACCAGGGTAACAGAGGATTATCTGATCCAAATGCCCGCCCGCCGCCGGATCCCCGGCTTGGGTGGCTAAGACGTCGGTGGCCAGAATTTCCCTTAAGCGCGGGATTTCGAGGATGATTTCCTTGGCTATTTGGCGGGATTGTTGGCGACAATTCACGCAAGGGCGGCCATAGCGAATGTGGTCATGGCGAATGGAAGCCCGAATCTCTTTATTTAAAAGAGCGTATAAAGAGCTGACCGCGCGGTAAGCGGCTTGCTCGGGTTTTAGGTCGCGATAGGGGGAGGAGGGATCGAAAAAACCTGGGAAGATCAGCTGGCGAGTCAAGGCCAGGATTTTATGGATAGCCACGGGATTGGGCCTGGGCGCCACTGGGGAGTACTCAAACTGGCCTAGCTCCGCGCGCGAGGTTAAAAGCGCTTGGGTGACCTTCTCTATGACTGGGGCGTCGCGCTCCAAATAGTCTTGGTAGGCGTCGTTATATTCGCAACCCGAGGTTGGATGGGCGGATTGGGGCATGGTCTTACCTCTATTTGTTTGAACTCAAGGTAATGTCCAAAAAAAAGCCTAAATAATCTTGGCTAGCCAATCCTTTAAGAGGCCCTAGTTAGGGTTCCTGTTTAGGGCTCTTAAAGGGATCTTTATGTCTTTTAGGGCTAGGGTGACTTTTCAGAGGATGGGGCATTATACCCCAGAAGAGGCCAAAATATGAATTTTTAACATCGTGAGCTGGGGTCAGGCTCGGGCTGGCTGGGGGTCGGTTCTTCGCCAGTTTTGGTTAAGGCCTCTGGGGGCG
Source organism: Deltaproteobacteria bacterium (assembly GCA_031270705.1). GTDB lineage: Bacteria > Desulfobacterota > Desulfarculia > Adiutricales > Adiutricaceae > JAIROO01. The sequence continues at coordinate 4,617 of JAISWW010000235.1, read as the reverse complement.
TGTGGAAATTGGTGGGCCCAGAAGATCTGGCTTCGGCCACTTTGGTCACAATGTCAGGGCGATCGAGTTTAAAAAACGTTAAAACCGAGTCAAATACCGCTAAGGCCGCCTCAAACTCTTCCGTTAAAACCTCATTAGCCCCTAATCGCGTTAAGAGTTCACCTGTCAATAAAAATCTTGTGCGAGCCACTATATAAAGGTTAGGGCTCAAAAGTCTGGCTTGGGCGATAATGCGGCGAGTGGCCACGGGATCGGGAATGCTAATGACCAAGATGGCCGCTTTATGGATACCCACGTGCTCCAAAACGATTTCATTGACCGCGTCGCCAAAAATAATGGGCTCGCCTTGGGCTTGAAAGGCCTGAACGCTACCTGGGTTCATGTCAATTATGGCGTATTGGCGGCCCATTAAGCGGCAAGCTCTAGCCACGGCTTGGCCAGCCACCCCAAAACCGATGACCACGGCGTGGTTTTCCCGGTGACCCTCGATATTGCCCACAAAGGGTTTTTCCATGGCCCCAAAGAGAGGCCCAAACCGGCGACCCGCCTCCAAAGCCAAAGGCGTCATGGCCATGGTCAAGACCGCGACATTTAGAAAGGCGATCATGGTCGTCTCATCCAAGAGTTTTAATTCCCCGCCGGTTTTGGCCAAGACAAAGGCGAATTCCCCCACCTGACATAAGGCGAAGCCAACCATAATGGCCACGCGCCCTCTTAGACCCGCGGCTTTCATGGCCAAGGCGGTGGTTATGACATTAAAGAGCATAACGCCCAAAGCTAGGCCGATGACTAAAAATGGGTTATTGACCAGGTATTTGATGTCCATCTTCATGCCAATGGACACAAAAAACAAACTGGTAAAGATGTCGCGCATGGGCATGACTGAGCTAATGGCTTGGTAGGCGTAGGGGGAGCCAGCGATGACTAGGCCGGCCATAAAAGCTCCCAAAGCCAAAGACAAACCCGCCTCAGCCGTTAAAAAGGCCGTGCCCAGGCAGATCAAAGCCACCGCGAACATGAAGAGCTCGTTACTTTTGGTGGCCGCGATTTTTTTCATGACCCACGGCACGACCCAGTTAGCCATGAGGACGACAATGACTAAGATGGCCAAAACTTTCCCCAAAACCACGTAAATGGGGTCGCCACCGCTTTGGCCAGCCAACATGGGGAGGATCAAGACCAAAGGCACCACGGCTAGATCTTGAAAGATCAAAACCCCAAAAGCCCCCCGCCCATGGGCGGAGTCCATTTCGCCTTTTTCTTGGAGGAGTTTTAAAACAATAGCGGTGGAGGATAAGGAAAACAAAAAGCCAAAAAGAAGAGCCGTGTTCCAAGGAAAGCCCAAAGCCAAGCTAATGGCGAAAAAAGCCGCTGTGCCCAAAAGCATTTGGAGGCTACCACCCACCAAAACCAGCTTTTTCATTTTTAATAAGCTTTGGATGGAAAACTCTAAGCCAATGGTAAAAAGGAGCAAGACCACGCCTAATTCAGATAAGCTCTCCACCTGAGCGGGGTCGCTAATAAGGCCTAGTCCGTAAGGGCCCACCAAAATGCCCGTGACCAAAAAACCCACAATGGCCGGCATTTTTAGGCGTAAGCCAAAATATATAAGGCCAACGGATAGCCCTAAAAGGACTATAATTTTGCCAATCAGGATTTCTGGGGACATTTCCATAGAAACGATACTTCCGAAGAACAAAATTTAGATAGATTTTAGGAAATAAATCCTTCCATCTATAAAGAATAGTATAGCATATAATGGACACTAAAGCGAAAAATAATCTCGGCGAAATCGGGAAAATATGTTCAGAGAATTCTGGGTTTGGCATGATATTTGCTAAGCATAGATAGATAAAAGAGCCAATTTGTTGGGCCGCCAAAGATCGCTAGCCTTAGATCGCCTCTAGTTCTGAATCAATAGCTAGAAAAAGGCCACCATCGTTGTTGGAAAGAACGGCCACGGGTTTGCCGGCCAGATCCGGTCGAAAAATTCGCTCAAATAAAAGGAATCGCGATCAATCAACGCCCAAAGCTTCGCCTCCACTATTCTCGGGCGAATTAGCGCGTTAGATTGTCGTTAGCCCTGTTCCAAAATCACTAACCTCCTGGATATTCGCCCTGATTTTGTCCCAGAACCTCCCCCTGGCTGTAAAAAGGAGCCCTATCGGACGCGTCAAAAAAAACTGGAAAAATGGAAAAATGATAATAACAGGGCAATAGATTGAAAATTATCATTAAAAATAAAAAAATAAAGATTAACGATAATTATTATATACTTAAAGCGCTAAGTTTTTACTGATTTTGTCAAGGCGAGGGGCTGGCGGGTTCTTGACAAGGGGGCCAAAGTTTATTATAAAGTAAAATTCTTCTGGCGCGCCATTAGCTCAATGGCAGAGCAAATGACTCTTAATCATTAGGTTGAAGGTTCAAGTCCTTCATGGCGCACCAAATATAAAATCCAGTTTTTCCCCGTGATTTAGCGATTTTACCTTCTGAGCGAAACTCCAATCGAACTCCTCACCCAAATTCAGATTAAACCTCCTAAAGATGGCGCTGGTAATTGTCTACTGGGCTTCCGTTTGGAATAAGGAAAGGGGTATTTCATGATTGTCAGCGTGACGGAATTCAAAAGCGAGATCGACCGGTATCTGGAACTGGCCGGCGAAGAGAAGGAAGAGCGTATATCTCCTTTCGGGACGGCGCGCCGCCGGGATGGGTTGAAAAACGATCCTTCGCCGCGCGGTGGCTTGCCAAGGCAAGAATAGCGATTGCGGGTAAGGATAGGTTATACTGACAGTATGGAATGCCGGCGGCTTCCATCTGGAACAAGGAAAGGGGTATGTTATGATCGTCACGTTGGACGAACTGAAAAGAGATCTCGACCGTTACGTGGAATTGGTCGGCGAAGAGGAAATTGTCATCACCAAGGATGGTAGAAGCGTTGCCAAGCTCTCGCGCGTCACCAACAACAAGGGAGCCATTATCCGTTCGCTTCGAGGCATTCTGCCCGCGGACGTCACCAGAGAGGAAGCGCGCGAAGCTCGGCTGGCCAAATATGAAAATAGTCTTTGACACAAACGTCATTCTTGATGTCCTTGGTGATCGTACGCCGTTTGTTCCCGTCTCGACCGAGGCGATGGCCATTGTCGAGAGGGAAGGTGTTTTTGGAGCGATGACCGCCAATACCGTCACCGACCCGCAGGGATCTTTGCCTTCTGGCATTTGAATCCCCCGTCGCTGATTTTGAGGACGCTGTTCTGGTGGAATCCGCGAAGCGATGGTCCGCGGATTTCATTGTGACGCGAAACGCCGCCGACTTCGCCAAGTCGCCAATCAAGGCGATCTCTCCCCAGGAACCGCTTGATCGCCCGGATATCTGACTGGGCGCACCTTCATTCCTTGTATATCCATCACCACCTCTCTCCGCAAAAATCTTACGCTCTGAATATTTAGTTTTAACCACTTCAAACATGTATATAAAATGAATGAGCGTTTAGGGGACAGATCTGGGCGATGGATCAAATTAATTTCTGAAATCCGCGAAAGTAGCCGGTCTGGGAAAGTTAGGTCGGGAGCCGAGAAGAACCAGGAAGTGTCGGGTAGGAACCGAGGCGACCCCGATTCCTACCCGATTTATTTTAAAAGCGGCGTAAAAGTTAGATTCTAGCCAAAATGGGCCTTGAGCCATAGTTGAGACTGTTTTTTACGGCCTCATAGGCTCGGACGGCTTTTTGGCTTAGACTCAGGCCATTAAGATCCGCTGGGCCTTTTTCTGTCACGTTCGCGTTGGGCGCGCCAAGGCTAAAGGACTCGGAATTATCTTCTTCCTCAGCTTTTTCCTCTTCTTTAACCTCATTGACCTCGGCTTTTAAGCGGTTTATGTCCGCGCTGGCCGCGGCGGCGACAGCTCGATCTTGGCTGGAGGGGCTAGACGGGGCTTCCGCGGCTCGTTTAACCGCCTCGGCCTCTCTTAAAGCTTGCTTAGGGTCGCCAGATCCACCAGTATGAACTGAGACTTCCCCACCAATAGCGTAACGCTCGCCATCAGGACCGGTTTGGTAGACATAGGTCGGGCTACCAGCCAAACCACCAGCGGCCGCTCGATGGGCCTGCTCATGGGCTTTGACTTCTCGGTCGCGCTCTTTAAGTTTTTGGACTTGCTCTTTTTCCTCCTTGGTCAGTTCCTTAGGGGCGACGGGCGCGTCTTCCTCGGAATATTGCTCTTCCTGGGATTTCTCGTCAGTCTTTTGGGAACGCGTGGCTCTGGTTTCTTGAAGTTGGCCAATGGAGCCAGTAGAAGCCAAAGCCGCCAAAGCCTCAGCGCGACCAGCGGCTCGCTCTTCGGGGGTTTGGGGAATTGGCTCAACCCGAGTCGACTTTTCAGTCGGCTTGGTTGGCTCGGTCTGGGAATATAGTTCGGCCTCAGTTGGCCCTGTCTCTAGATTTGGAGCTACGCTAGCTCTGTTACCATAGAGCCTTAACCCTACGGACAGTCCATTGGAGGCCAGGGCGTTTAAGTAACTCAATTTAACCCTCCATGGCTAAGATGGCGATTGACCAGTCGGGGCCCTTCGCTGTCTCTTCTTATCGGCTGATAATCAAATTACTTAAAGGATT
>JAISWW010000223.1 GCA_031270705.1 Deltaproteobacteria bacterium | reverse complement strand
AAAACCTTGTTAGGTTTTATCCCGCACAATTTTGATCACGAGTTGGTGGAAACTGGGCCAGGCAAACTCAACGCGGCCATGTGGCTCGCCCGGCTTTTAGCCAAGGCCCCCGCCGATTTGGTCATTGGGGCGGGCACCGCGGGCTCCTTGGAATTGTCCCTGAAGCCGGGGGATTTTCTGGCTAGCGCCGAGGTGCTCATTAGCGATTGGCGCATGGAAGATGGGGCGACCAATCAAGTGGCTCCTTACGGCTCCTTCAATTATGGGCCTATTGCGGAAAACGTCGAAAAAATAGTCATTCGCTCGCCTGGCTCCCTCAGCCAAAAACTCCTAGCCAGTCTTGGGCCAGAGTTTTTAAAGGGCCGGATTTTATCCTCCGACGCTTTTGTCTCGGGCCGGGAGCACAAACTCAATTTGGGCAACCTATTTGGATGCCGGATCTGCGAGATGGAGGCTGGGGCCATCGCTCACGTGGCTCGGCGCTCCGGCAATCCCCCCTGGCTCCATTTAAGGATCGTGGCCGACACTTTGGACGAGGCCTTACAAGATTATTTCAAAATGGAATTGGATATGACCAGGATTTTAGGCGAAAGAGTTTTGCGCGTTTTGACTTTATTGGATGAGCGCTGGGAGGAATACAATTCCTAAAGCTAGCCATAAATTGTTCCCCCCGCTCGGTCGAGAAAAGCTTTAAGGAGAGCTTTAATGATAGTAGGTTGCCCTAAAGAAATTAAAGACAATGAAAACCGCGTGGGCCTAACGCCCCACACGGTTAAGGCTTTGACCGAAAAAAAGCATGAGGTCTTGGTGGAGAAAGGGGCGGGTTTGGGCTCGGGTTTCGCCGACGAGTCATATATAGCGGCCGGAGCGGTGGCGCTCAAAAGCGAGGAGGTCTGGTCTAAGTCCGATTTAATCGTTAAGGTCAAAGAGCCTTTGCCGCCTGAATACCCTCTCATGAAACTGGGCCAAATTATTTTCGCTTATTTCCATTTGTCGGCCAGCTTGGAATTGACCAAAGCCTTATTAGAACGGCAAATTTCCGCCGTGGCCTATGAGACGATCATGGTCGATGGGGCCTTGCCTTTATTGAAACCCATGAGCGAAGTGGCTGGCCGGATGGCGGTTTTGATGGGGGCCTATTTTTTGGCTGGCCCGTCTGGGGGTTCCGGTCTCTTAGCCACAGGGGTTACTGGCTCGCCGGCGGCGGAGATCTTAATTATAGGCGGCGGGGTGGTCGGCCAAAACGCCGCCTTGGTGGGGGCTGGTTTAGGGGCCAAGGTGACGCTCTTGGAAAAAGATCCCCAGAAAACCTTGACCTTGCCAAAAATATTGCCGCCCAGCGTTGAAGTTCAGCTCAACTCCTCGGAAAACTTAAGAAGCGCTCTGGCCCGAGCGGATATCATTGTGGGCGCGGTTTTGAGCCCCGGAGCCCGGGCCCCAATAGTGGTGACGCGGGCGACGCTAAAGTTGGCCAAACCCGGAAGCGTCGTGGTGGACGTGGCCATTGATCAAGGCGGTTGCTTTGAGACCTCTAGGCTCACCACCCACAGTCAGCCCACCTACGTGGAAGAGGGCCTGGTGCATTATTGCGTGGGCAACATGCCTGGGGCTTACCCTCGCACCTCGACCGTGGCTCTCAGCGAAGTCACCCGGCCTTATGTCTTAACCTTAGCTGATTTGGGCCTCAAAGGAGCTCTCAGCGCGCGGCCCGCTTTAAGAGGGGGTCTAGCGACTTACAATGGGATCTTATTGGCTAAGCCCGTGGCTGAGGATTTTAATCTCCTCGATCTCTATCGAAAAAATCCTTGGTAAGATGGCCTAAGCGCCTAGGGCTAAGTAAAAAAAATCGCGCCTCGCGAAATAATCAAATAATTCCAAAGGAGTTTTTATGCGCGAATGCATGGATGTGGACGCGGTAGTTGGCCGATTAAAACGCGTTGAGGGGCAAATCCGCGGACTAATAGGCCTGGTTCAAAAAGATATCCCTTGCGAGGATATTCTGACGCAAATCACCGCGGCCAAGTCCGCTTTGCATAAGACTGGGCAGATAATTCTTGAGGGTCACTTAAATCATTGCGTTTTGAGCGGCGTCGCTAGTGGCGACACGGAAAATACTTTTAAAAAATTGACCAAAGCCATAGATCAATTTTGTCGCATGAGTTAAATATGTCGCCTCGCCCCCCTCGGGGCGAGGCGACGGGGTTTTTTATTTCACGATGACTCCAGCGCCGGATGGTCAAGTTCGCCGCCCCGTTCCCCGAGGAGCCAATTGTCGCGACACTATCGCGACAATTGAGCTGGTCGCGTTTCGTCCCGTCGCTGGCGCTCAAGGAACCGCTCCAGCGGGACTACTATGCGCGGATGGGGAGCGCCGAATCGCGGCCATCCGGCTTTGCCCCCCTGACGCCTTCGGCTCTAGCGAGCCCGCGCTCTCCGCTAGCGCAAAGGCGCGCGCGCTTGGGCGTAACTAAAAATTTTCCCTTTTTTGAATCATCTATTGGCTGAACTTTTTTTTAGCCCGCGTCTTTGGCGTTTAAAAGCCGAGCGGAATTAAAGACAATGACAAAAGCCCCCAGATTATGGGCCAAAGCTCCAATCACCGGCCCCATAAATCCGCCCGCGGCTAAAATGACGGTCACTAAATTTAAAAACATTGATAAAAATATATTGATTTTAATTGTTTTGGCGGTTTTTTTGCTTAATCTCAATAAATGAGGTAAGCGTTTAATGTCATCCCTCACCAAAACCCCATCCGCGGCTTCCACGGCTAAACCACTACCCGCCCCGCCCATGGCCAGACCCACGTAAGCCGTTTTTAAAGCCGGAGCGTCATTTAAACCATCCCCAACCATTAAAGTCTTGTCCCAGCCCTCTTGGGGCAGATCTTCGCGGATGACGCGGGCCTTATCCTCGGGGAGGAGTTCCGCCCGGACATCGGTTAGGCCCGCTTGGGCGGCGATATGTTGGGCGGCCACTCTATGATCCCCGGTTAAAAGGAGGGTTTTGACGCCTTCCCGCGTTAAGGCTTCAATGGTCGCCAAAGCGTCGGGACGAATGGTGTCGGCCAAGGCGATAAGGCCAACCACTTTTTGCTGGAGGCCCAGAAAAATAACGGCTTGCCCGGCCTTTTGACAAAGGTTAGCCCTCTCTAGAGCTTGATTGGGTATGGCGAGATCCATTTCCTCCATAAAGGTCAAATTTCCGCCAAAAGCCTGACGCCCTTGGGTTTTGATTTTAAGGCCTCGACCGGGAACCACGCTAAACTCCTCAATAGGTCGAGGTTTCGCGCCTTGGCTTTGGGCGTAACGGCAAACGGCCTTGCCCAAAGGATGCTCGGAGCGCTCCTCCAGGGTCGCGGCCAGAGTCAATACCTCAATATTGGTTAAATCGTCAAAAGAAAGGGCCATGGTCACCTCGGGTTGGCCGTGAGTCAAAGTGCCGGTCTTGTCAAAGGCCACCAAAGTGACCTTGGCCAAACGCTCCAAGGTGTCACCAGAGGAGATTAAAAAACCAAATTTGGTCAGATTGCCGATGGCCGCCATGATCGCCGTTGGGGTGGACAAGACCAGAGCGCAAGGGCAAAAAACGACCAAAATCGTGACCGCTCGGATGATTTCCCCGGTAATTGACCAGGTTACAAGGGCCGCGAGCAAAGCTAGTATCACAATCCAAGTCGCCCAGCGATCGACAATTTTCACGATCGGGGTTTTGGCCGCGTCCGCCGCCTCAACCAGCCGGATCATCCTCTGAATGGAGGAATCCTCTCCGACTTTGGTGGCCTTAAAATCTATGGTTCCTAGTTGATTTAAGGTTCCGCTATAAATCTCATCGCCTACCATCTTATCTACTGGTAGCGATTCCCCAGTCATAAGAGATTGGTCAACAGCGGTTTGCCCAAAAATAATGACCCCGTCCACAGGGATAATCTCGCCGGGCAGAACCCTAACCACATCCGCGACCTTGACCTCTTGGGCGGGTATCATCATTTCGACGTCGCCACGCCTCACTCTAGCCTCATCGGGCGAAAGGGCCACTAACCTGGAAATGCCTTCTTTGGCTTTGCGCAAAGTTCGCTCTTCCAGAAGGGAGCCCAAGGACATAATAAAAGCCACTTCGCCCGCCGCGAAGATCTCCCCAATGAAGATAGCCGCGATTAAGGCCATGGCCACTAAGACATCGGCCTTGACGTCAAAGTCCGTGACGAGTCCCAGCGCCGCCCCTTTTAAAATTGGCCAGCCACATAAAATGACGGCCACCCAGGCCGGATCAAAAGGTCGCTCCACCGATCCGAAGAAACTGACGGCCAAGGCTAAGGCCGAGATGGAGCTAAAAATAATCTTTCTTTTTTCCTCGTCAAAAATCCAGCTCTTCATAGCCAACATAATTATCTCCTAAAGGCGCGAGGTTTTTTTGGCTTGGCCCTCATGACCAGCGACCCCACGCGGAGTGAATTTACGCCGCCCTAATACCCTATACCCCTATAAGGTATCATAATTGAGATTGATTATCAATAATCTATCTCCACAAGCCCAGAAAAGCCTGGTGGACTGAAGAATAGGCCATTTCGTTGGCCAAAGAGATTTCCACGTCTTTAGATTTGGTTATCTTTAGAGTACCTCATAGTCCGGGCGAGGCTTGGGCGCTAGGAAATCAATAAACCCGCCGATCTTTAACAAGGGTTTTAGAAACTGGAGTATTATCTAGGGGTTAGCCTGACAAATGTCGAGTATGGCCCGACCATGGATGTTAATTAACTGTGTTATATAATTTGTTTGGTTGTTTTTTACTGTTTTGGCTCAAAGCCGTAGTTATTATATATTTTTTAAAATCGGCTTAGTAGCATATTATCATTTAAAAATGACTATTTAAAGGCTTAGCGTGGTCTTCTAATTATTATTTCTATGATTTCGTTGTAATAATTGTCTAATCATATGAACGCGCTGATAGAGCAAGGTTGATACGAACAGGTGGCTGTTTATTCTCGCCTTACTTTGGCGCTAAACTGGTCTTAAACCCAACTCAGATTTTAGACTCTGGAAACGCTCTCCAATTTGGTTAGCCTAATGTATGTCCTTCATATCTGTTCTGGCGACAAGGTGAGATCGTTGGTCTTAAGAGTGTAAACTCCCGGATGGGTCAGTTTACCGCCATCTTTCTCTTCCTTTACGTATTCCACGCGAATAGCTGTTATCGGCTC
>JAISWW010000216.1 GCA_031270705.1 Deltaproteobacteria bacterium | reverse complement strand
AAGGTGGCTGAGCTTTTGGGCATAACTACTGAGGATTTGGGGCAGGAGTCTTTAAAAGCCACCAAAGCCGCGGATATTAGTAGCCAGTGCGTGGTTTTCGCTGAATCTGAAGTTATATCCTTGGCCGCCAAAAAAGAGTCCCCGGCCAATATCGCCGCGGGCATCCATCTGGCTAACGCCAGGCGGATCAAAAACCTTTTTAACCGCATAGGACTCGCCCCTGAGTTTCTCTTTAGTGGCGGGGTGGCCAATAACGTGGGCATGAAGAAGGCGGTGGAAGAGGTATTGGGGCAAAAGTTTATTGAAATAAACTTTGACGCCATCTACACCGGGGCTTTAGGAGCGGCGATTTTGGCCCAGCAGACCATAACCTCCTCCAAATTGGATATGGCCATCAATATCTAAGGCCATTTTTAAGGTTTGGCTTTTTCTTAATAGACATTTGATTCCATAACTGGGCTTCCCAGTTGTATGACTAAAAAGAGGCGTTTCATGACCAGCGGCGCGGCCTTAAAACTGGTGGGAGAACCAGAAGATATCGTTAGCCAAAGCGATTATATAGCTTACTCCAAAGCGGTTCACGATTATTCCCCAGCCATAAAAAAACTATTGGATCTTTCCGAAGATTACGTGCCTGGGGCGGAAAGGGCTTTTAAGGCTGGCCATCCGGCGGTTTGGTGCCAAGGCTTTAACTATCAGCCCGCTCTTCTTTACGCTCTAGGCGTTACGCCCGTGGCTTATAGCGAGATGGGCCGTTACAGCTCCAAAGAGGATATGCTCATAGCTGAGGATATCTATCAGTTTCCCGTGGAATCTTGCTCAATGGTGAAATGCACGATAGCCCAGTGGCACAAAAGGCTCAATACTGGAACCATTAATAAGCTTCTCGGCAACGCCTCTTCTTGCGAGCCTTTTAATCTGGCCTTTGAGATTATGAGGAAACAAGGCTACGACGTCTTTAACAATGAGGTTTCTTATCGACCGCCCGCCGTGGAAGGCGAGCGTTTGGAGCAATTGGTCGATTTTACCATAGAGCAGATCTTGGATTTAGCCGAGTGGTTGACGGGGAAAAGAGAGGTTGATGAGTCTAGGCTCGACCTGGAGATAAAGAGGAAGAACCGGCTTTTGATTAAACTTAGGCGAGTTCTGGAGCTACGGCGAACCCATCCTTTTTATATGAAGACTTTAGCCATCATTTTGACCTCCAACGTGGGCCTAAACAATTATTTTGGGAAACCCCAGGCTTATGAGGAGGCTATTGACGAGCTACTTTTAGAGCTGGAGAAAGAGCCGGTCAACGAAAAAGACCTCAAAACGGTTATCCCTTTGGTTTGGGCTGGCGGCACTGGTCAAGAGTTTGGCGTCTACGAGGCCATCGATCAAGCTGGCGGGGCCTTATTAGGCTTAAGGAGCGCGCCGTTTAAGTCCTATAGAGAGGATATTCCGCCCATAGAAGCCTTGGCCCGCTTTATTTATGACAATTCCGCGGCGGGGGCTGGGGTTTACGCTCGTCATGTTATCGACGCGGAAGTTGAGCGGCTTAAAGCCAGGGGTATCATTCTCTACGGCTACATTGGTTGCTCTTTCGCTTCCGTGGATCGGGAGATGTGGCGCCGATATTTCCATCAAAAGGGGATAGCCTGCATCAATTTGGAAGGCTCATTCCAGACTGGGGCGCCTACTGGTCAGGTTTTGACAAGAATTAAAGCCTTTGTGGAAATGCTAGCCGCCTAACTTTTAGGTTTGGCTCTAATGGGCCGAGGATCGCGGATCAAAAAGGGAGATTAATCATGACTAAGTCCTTAGCTTACGCCCTTGAGCCTGAGGATATAAACACTCAAAAAGAGTACATAGCCTACTCTAAAGGGGTTCATTCTTATTCCCCCGCGATAAATAAGCTTTTGGATCTCTCTGACGATTATGTGCCAGGCGCGGAAAGGGCTTTTAAAGCCGGTCATCCAGCGGTTTGGTGCCAGGCCAATAATTTTGTGCCGCCGCTTCTTTATTCCCTGGGCGTTATTCCGGTGGCCGCCGGCGAGATGGGCCGGTATAGCGCCAAAGAAGATATGCTCATCGCCGAGGATATCTATCAGTTCCCCGTGGAAACTTGCTCCATGGTCAAATGCGTGGTGGCCCAGTGGCACAAAAGAATAAATTCCGGAACCATTAACCGGATTCTGGCCAATTCCTCCGGTTGCGAGCCTTACAATATGGCTTGGGAAATAGTCAAAAAGCATGGTTATGACGTCTATAGCAATGAAGTCATCTACCGCGGCCCCACGGTTCACGGCGAGCGTTTGGAACAATTGGTCAAATTCACCATGGAACAGATGCTGGACGTGGCCGAGTGGTTGACTGGGCGCAGAGAAGTGGATGAGGAGAAGCTAAGGATTGAGGTGGCTCGGAAAAATCGCCTTTTGACAAAGTTGAAAAAGGTTTTGGAGCTAAGGCGCTCCCATCCTTTTTATATGAAGAGCTTAGCTATCATTTTAACCCTAAACGTGGGCCTAGCCAATTATTTTGGCCAACCACAAGCTTACGAGGCGGCCATTGACGAGCTCATAAGCGAATTGGAAAACGCGCCCATTAACGAAAAAGATCTAGAAACGGTTATCCCTTTGGTCTGGGCGGGGGGCACCGGCCAGGAATTCGGCATCTACGAGGCCATCGATCAGGCGGGCGGGGCTTTGTTAGGCCTTAGGAGCGTTCCCTTTAGACTCTATCGGGAAGACGTTCCGCCTTTGGAAGCCTTGGCTCGGTGGATTTACGACAACTCCGGGGCTGGGGCTGGCGTTTACGCTCGGAACGTTTTGGATTCGGAAGTGGAGCGGCTTAAAGCTAAGGGCGTCATTCTTTATGGTTACATTGGTTGCTCGTATTCCACGGTAAATCGGGAGATGTTTCGGAAGTTCTTCCACGCCAAAGGGGTGGCTTGCGTCAATTTGGAAGGCTCTTTTCAAACAGGGGCGCCTACTGGTCAGGTCTTAACGAGGGTCAAAGCCTTTGTGGAGATGCTAGCCGCCGCTTAAATGAGCGAAACAAGTTTTTTTGATAATAATTACATATATCTTAATGATATTGGAGTTTAGAAATGGGCATTGAGGCGAAACATATAATAGATCCCCGGCGGCTGAACGAATTGACCGATGACGTGGTGGTGGGCCTAGATATTGGCTCTCGAACCGGGAAAGCCGTCTTAATAAAAGATGGCTTGATTTTTCCGGCTATTACGCCGACGGCGGTTTTTACCCAGCAAACCGTGGAGAAGCTTTTGA
>JAISWW010000205.1 GCA_031270705.1 Deltaproteobacteria bacterium | reverse complement strand
AATCTCTTGAGGTGGTGGCGGCAATTCATCCACATCTCTGGCGGTGTTTTGGCTTAAACGAGTAAAAGACTGGGAAACCCACTGCCAAAATTGAGAAAAACTGTTGCTGTCCATAGTCTCAAGAATAACAACATCAGTCGCGAATTGCTGTAAAGGCCCTGTTTTAGCCTTAGGACCAGCGGCGCAACCAATAATCCGAGCGAAAGGATACGTTTTTGCTTTTAATTTAGCGGACATTTCCTCAAATAGCATTGTATCGGAGGGCGAGCCATCAGTCATAATAACGGCTAAAGGCAACCAGTCGCCTTTAGCCGCGTCCGTTGATTTATTTACTTCTTTATCGTATAATTGACACATTAATTGTAAGGCTTCGCCTAAATTGGTCGGCGAAGACTCTAAAGGGGGTATTGTTGGTAAAACCAAGCTATTGTTCAGCTCGGTCATGGGTAACAAGATCTTAGCTTCACGGTCAAAAGTAATAATCGATATATGAATAGAATCCAAAGCATGAGGATCACGGAGTAAGCTACGAAAAAGCGAGTTTAAACCCGCCTTGACAGCCTCAATCGGCTCGCCACGCATGGATCCAGATGTGTCAATCAGAATATAAACAGGTAATTTTCTCATATATTAGACAATATAAACTACTAAACTAAATGATACAATGAATAAGTGCCGCATCAAGCTAAAGCTTAAGCAATGATATTTCTGGAGGCGGTGGGGGCAGTTCGTTTAAATTATCTACCTGGGTTCCCGACTCAACTCGTTTGCTAGAGACGCTAACGCTAGAGGACACCCACCTAAAAAAAGCGCTAATGGTTGTAGAGTCACAGGTATCCAAAACGACAACATTTTCCGTGATTCGCTGTAGAAGCTTGGTGTCAGCCCCATGGCCAGCGGCGCAGGCGACAACTATGCCCCATTTGCCGTTCTTAAATTCTGAAAGGCCTTTTTCCACGCTATCAGTGGGGACGCCATCAGTCATCATGAAAACTAGAGGTTTCCAGTCGCCTTTTTCATCGGCGGTGCCTTTAGTGACTTCTTTATTAGCGACTTTGGTCACTTCGGACAGAGCGGCCCCAAGGGAAGTTCCCCCACCAGCTGATAAATTGGGGGGTTGGAATGAGGCAATTTCAGTCAGGGGCACAGATTGATTGACTTTGTCCGAGAAAGTTATAAGGCTGATATAAGCAGTTTCAAGGGCTTGAGGCTCCTTGCGCAGGGCGCTAATTAGGAGCTGAAGGCCATTTTTTACGGCCTCAATAGGTTCGCCGTACATAGAGCCGGAGACGTCAATTAGTAAATAAACAGGAAGTCTACGCATCTTGACCCCTAAACAAACGATTTAGTTATAAAAGAAATAAGAAGAGCAAAAGAATAACTAAATTGCTTGACGTATATTAAAAACAAACAATAAAAACAATTGTTGGGGGAAAGAAATTTTCACGCCCATTCAATTTTTGGAACCGCTGTTGTTCAGATCAATAATCTTAAAAACAGTACAACAAAAAGAAAGATTGGTCAACAACGGTTTTTAAAATTTTGCGCAAAACGAGTAGCCTTGACCCATTCAAAAGTCTTATCGATGGCCAAACGGATGCGTCAGGCGCACAATATAACTATAATAAATAAATTTTTAATATTGTTATAAATAAATAGTTTGGCCTGAGTATCAAATTCTAGATCCAATTAATCCGAGAATTAGCTGTCTTTAAGGTAGGGCGAGACTAGGCCTACAAATTTATCCCGCCCCAACTATATTTATAGGGGCATTAACCTACAAGACAGTAGCTATGGCTGGCAAAAGCTCAGCGACCACTTGGCCTCTAGCCGCTTCCCCCAAGGCGGTCATCTTCCATTCGCCCTCATGGCGATAAATCTTAGCCATGATCATGGCTGTGTGAGTGCCACCCCCAGAAAGAGTGTAGCGAGCGATCTCTTTGTTATTTGAAGAGTCAACAATGCGACAAAAGGCGTTATTGACCTCATTAAAGGTTTGCCCCTGGAAGCTATTGACCGTAAAAACCAGGGTGGTGACGTTACTGGGGATTTTGGAAAGATCCACAATGATCTGTTCGTCATCCCCAGCGTCGCCCGCGCCAGTTAGGTTATCGCCAGTATGGACAATGGAGCCGTCTTTGCTTCTAAGTTGCGCGAACCAGACAAAATCCACAGGCGTTTTGTTGCTATCGAATAGAGCGCAAGAGGCGTCCAAATCGATTTCTTTGGGCTTGGATAATAAGCTGGCTAGTTTTTTAAAAAAACCGCCGCCGCTACTTGTGACTGGATCCCAGCCTAGTCCCATGACCACCTTAGTGAGTCCGCCACCAGACTCTTTTTCCAAGGAAATCCGTTGTCCCTTGACCAAATCTATGCCCATAAAACATAACTCCCCAATATACAAAAATAAAAAGGTAGAATAATAAGGCAAATAAAAAAAATAACCAAATTTTAACTATAGAATCAGTCCAAAGACACCCAGTTAAGCCCCAGGAATCCGCGACTCGTCAAAAAAGTCAGTTTGGCCTTGGCCAGCCGGAATCATGGGCATGACATTGGCTTCCATGGGCACCACTAAATCCAATAAGCTGGATCCTTTGGAGGACAAAAAGGATTTCAGGGCTTTTTCGACTAAGTTTGGGTCATCCACCTTTTGCCCGGGTATGTCATAAACCTGACCCAAAGCCGTAAAATTGGGGTTCCAGTCAAAAATTGTCTGGGAATACCGGCTTTTAAAGAAAAATTTCTGCCACTGCCGTACCATGCCCAAGCAACCGTTGTTAACGACGAGGATCTTAATGGGTAGATTATGGCTTCTAATGGTGGCTAGCTCTTGGATATTCATTTGAAAGCCACCATCCCCAACTATAAGGATGACCTGGGAGCTCGGGGAAGCGATCTGGGCCCCAATGGCCGCCGGCAAGCCAAAACCCATGGCTCCCAAGCCGCCTGAGGATAAAAATTTTCTTGGCTCGCGCGAAATATAATGTTGAGCCGCCCACATCTGATGTTGCCCCACGTCCGTAACCACAATAGCGTCGGGTTTGGCCATTTCCGACAATAATTTAATGGTTTTTTGGGGACTTATGCCGTTAGGGGCCTCATAGTCATCTTCGGTCGTTTCTGAGTGAATCTGGCTCAATTCTTCTAGCCAAATAGATCTATTGTTAGGTTTTACTAACTCTAAAGTTTTCTCTAAGACCGTTTTTAAGTTCCCCGTGATGGGCAGATCGGGAGCCAGGCGTTTGCCGATTTCCGCGGGATCAATATCCACATGAACAATTCTAGCCACGGGGGCGAATCGGCGGGTGTCGCCCACTACTCGATCGTCAAACCGCACCCCAAAGCCTAAGATTAAATCAGAGTTATAAATAGCTAGGTTGGCGACTTTCGAGCCATGCATGCCCGCTAGCCCCAAGACAAGTTTATGGTCATCTGGCAGGACTCCTTTGGCTTGGAGGGTCACCACCACTGGAATATTGGCTTTTTCGACTAACTCGCGCAACTGTTTTTCGGCCTTGGCCAAAATAGCCCCGCCCCCCACATAAAGGATCGGCCTTTGACTGGCGTTGAGCAAATCGGCCAAAGCCTGGATTTCCGCTGGGTTAGTGGGCGGATTGGGGTTATAGCCCGGAATATTGATGGTTTCTGGCCAAGACTTTTGGATTTCTTGGACTTGGATGTCTTTAGGCACATCAATCAGAACTGGTCCAGGACGACCAGTATTAGCCAAATAAAAGGCTTCAGCCAAAACTCTGGGCAAATCGACTGAATTTTTTACCAAATAGTTGTGTTTGGTGATAGGAATGGAAATCCCGTAGATATCGGCTTCCTGAAAGCTATCGGCCCCAATGGAAGTCGTGGCCACTTGGCCAGTAATTACCACCAAGGGCACGCTATCCATGTGCGCGTTGGCTAAACCCGTCACTAGGTTAGTGGCTCCAGGGCCACTAGTCGCGAAGACTATGCCAGGCCGACCAGTAATCCTCGCCCAGCCGTCAGCCGCGTGAATGGCCCCTTGCTCATGTCGGGTCAAAATGTGCCGAATTTTTGAGTCATAGAGGGCGTCATAGAGGGGAATAACCTGCCCGCCAGGATAGCCAAAAACAGTATCATGGCCATACTTTAGCAAGCCATTGATGATCGTTTGAGCCCCATTAGCCGCGGTGACTAACTGGGTGGGGGAATTTTTTTTGGCGACGGGTTTAGTTCGCAAGAGTCGTCTCGTTATTAAATTGGTTAAGCCTTGCGCCGGAATTCCAAGGCTTCCTTTAAAGTGCCATTATCGACGTATTCCAGATCCACGCCTAAAGGAAGGCCTCGGGCCAGGCGAGTGACGGCGAGGTTTCGACGACCTAAGCGATCAGCCAGGTAAGAGCAGGTGGCCAGGGCTTCCGGCGAGCTACCTGTGGCCAAAACCACTTCTCTAAATGGCTCGCCTTCGGCTTCGGCTCGATCCAAACGGCGATCCAATTCGTCGATTTTTAAATGTTCTGGCCCAAAACCGGCTAAAGGGGCCAAAACCCCGCCCAAAACATGATAAAGCCCTCGGTAAAGACCCGAAGACTCAATGACCATCAGATCCGCTGGGGTTTCCACCACGCAAATTACCGTTCTATCGCGCAGGGGATCCGCGCATAAAGGGCAAGGATCGGCTTCGGTGACCGTAAAGCATTCGGAGCAGAAATGGATTTCTTCTTTGACCGCGATCAAGGCTTGGGCTAGTTCCCGGATCTCCACCTCAGGAGCTCCCAAAACGTGGAGGGCCAGACGGGTGGCGCTTTTGCGGCCCAGGCCCGGCAATTTCGCCAGGCGCTCAATCAAATGGGTTAGCTGAGGTGGATGTTCCTTGGCCATTGGTACCTAAGTTTTTAACGTCAAAGAGTCTGGAAGATTCCCAAAAAAGGCTCCGATTTTTACGCCAGTTTTTTAATATTACCAGTAAATAAGGCCTATTATCAAGCCCTACGCCAAGGTGGCTCAAAAGGCCTCTAAGCCTTAAGGCGAGAATTTTGGCTTTCGGCTCAAATTGATCACCAACTCTGGCCTAGCCTTGTTCCTGATTGTCGACCAGGCAAAGGATCATGTAAAGCCTAAAGAGGTATTTTTTTGATAGAAGTTAGTCTTATCAAAAATTATAAAAAATATTTTAAGCGAATAATATAATTATATGATATATTATTAACTAAGTTTCATATTTTATCAAGTCTAAGAGAAGATGTTCAATTTTTAGGGATTTAATTAGGAGATGTTTTATAAAAATCAAACTTTAAGTCAAAAGATGAGATCATTTTTTTGGTTTATTGAGGCCTTCAGGGGGCTCGGTGGATCTGGGCCCTTCCTCCAGATCCAGACAGCGCCCATCAAAGTCTTTCCAGCTTTTGCCGCCTAAGGGGCCACAAAACTCAGGTCGTTCCACGGGCATGGAACCAAGGCTTTCCCCGAGGCATCGTTTCCATTGGTAGCAATTGCCGCGATCGTAGGGATTGGGGCGGGCCACGGGAATGGTTGGGACAATCTCTAGGGCGGAGTCAGCCAGAGCCAAGCCTTGGGCGAGACTTAAAGCCAAAAGGGTCAGGCCCAAAAGGAGGCTTGTCAGCCATTTGGTCAATGGAGAGGTTCCTCGCTGGGTTTAAAAGGGGTCAAATCCGCGTCAAAGCGCAAACTTCGCTCGGTGGCCAATTTTTCAAACTTAATCACGTAAACCCGGTTATCGAGGTCAACCCGGATTATTTGGCCTGGGCCCATGTTTTTATGAACAACCAACTCGCCCACGGTCAGAAGGTTTTCGAGGTTGAGTCGAGGCTTGGTTGGCCGACCCCGACCGATGAAGATGTTTTGGTCTTGGGGGCGGACTAATTCCAGATTTTGGATTCCCATTTCCCTCAGGAAGCGGGAGGGATTTTTAAAATGCCCATCAGTAGTTTTGCCAGCCGAATCGGATAGATATAGGCCGTCAATGGCTCTAGTCATGGCCACGTAAGCGAGGCGCCTTTCCTCTTCCATCTCTTCTTCGTCTTGGCTCCGGCGATTGGGCAAAAGTCCTTCGGAAAGGCCAATAAGAAAAACCTGTTTAAACTCCAAACCCTTAGCCGAGTGGATGGTCATGAGCTTAACCGTTTCTTTAAGGGGTTGGCGGTCAATATTGCTAAAAAGGGCCGCTCTATTCAGAAAATCCTCCAGAGTCGCCTCATCGTCGGCGGAAAACTCCTTTAAGTGCCTTTTAAACTCAGCGAGGTTATCCAAACGATCCTGATCGCCTTGGAGGCGGAGAGAGGCCTCATAACCCGTCAAATCAAATAGGGCTTGGAGGGCGTTATCCAAAGAGGCGTTCTTTAGATCCGCTCGGACGCGCTCAATGGCCCGAACGTAAAGGTTAGCGCCGGTGGCTTTCAACCTATCGGCGCCGAGATTGTCTTTTAAGGATTGGTAAAGGCTAAGGCCGCGTTCCTCAGCGTACTCGCGCAAAAAGGCCAAGGTTTGGCGACCAATTTTGCGGCTAGGGACATTGTGAGTGCGCAAAAAAGAGGCGTCGTCGGCGTAAACGAGCATCCTTAAGTAACAGACCGCGTCTTTAACTTCTTTTCGGGCGTAAAACTCAGTCCCGCTAAAAATCCGGTAGGGAATCTTTTTGGTCGTTAAAACTTCCTCAATGTCCCTAGTCACGAGACTATGGGCTCGGTAGATAATGGCGATATCATTAAGGGATAAGCCCTTGTTTCTTAAGAGCTCGATCCTCTCGGCCACCCACTCGTTTTCCAGATGATCGCTATTGGCGTGAAAGTAGAGGGGTTTGGGGCCAGACGGGCGATTGGCTTTTAAAACCCTAGGGAAGCGATTGACATTGTAATTTATGAGGTTATCGGCGGCCCGAATTATTTCCGGGGTGGATCGGTAATTCAGATTTAAATCAATGGTGACGGCGTTAGGATATTTTTTAGGAAAATCCAAAAACAAGTGGACATGGGCCCCTCGCCAGGAGTAGATGGCCTGATCCGGATCCCCAACGATAAAGATATTCCCATGGTAACCAGCCAATAAGCGAGCCAGCTTATATTGGCGACGGCTCAAGTCTTGGAATTCGTCGACCATGACGTATTGAAGCTGTTCTTGCCATTTTTGGCGGATGTCTGGGAAACGCTCCAAAATATAGATGGCGAAAGCGATAAGGTCATTAAAATCGCAAGCGTAGATTTTTTTCTGCTCATAAATATAGCGCAAAAATATCTGGTCTTCCACGTTTTTGGCGGCCAAAAATTTTCTTTTTAGGAGCTCATTGTCCATCAGGTAAAAGAGGTCAACATAGGTCACCGCGTTAAGTTTGCGGGCCTCTAAAATAGTGTCCAGAGCTTTTTTTATGGTTAGCTCTTTGAGGCTCAAATGGAGATCCGAAAAGATCTGGGCTAAAAGATGCTTTTGATCGTCAGTGTCTAAAATCTGAAAATTGGCCGGAAAATTAAGGACATGGATCTCGTCCTTTAAAAAATGGGCGCAAAAAGCGTGAAAAGTGCAGATAAAACCTAGATCCAAATCTCCCAACCAGTCTTGGACGCGGCGTTTCATCTCTTGGGCGGCTTTGTTGGTAAAGGTCGAGGTGAGGATTTGACGTGGGGATATGCCATAATTATCCACCAGATAGCAATAGCGGCTAGTCAAAGTTTTGGTTTTGCCCGCGCCAGGGCCAGCCGCCACGCGCACCGCTCCCTCGGTGGTCATGACCGCCTGTTTTTGCGACTCGTTAAGGCCTTTCATATATTTCATATGGCCCAACCTAGAAAGCTTATGGCAACTTAGTTCTGTCCTGGACGTATTCCAGGCCTTTTTCTAAACAATAATAGGCTCGCTCTAATTGACCGCCCAAATAAAGGGCGTGGCCAAGATCGGAGATGGCCAGATTTCTTTGGAGCTCGCGGGCTAGCTCAGTGGGGGTCTGGCCTTGGTAGATGGCGATTAGGTCATCGTCATGATTAAATTGCCAGACTAAGATCTTTTTTTGGGCTGGATCTAAAGCCAATTTGAAATAGCCATGGGGATCCTTGCGCAAGATATGAGGCCGGTGTTGGTAATCTTTTAATTGATCGGCCACCGCGGTCAATTCCGAGGGATCCAAGGAGATAGACTGGGAAAAGACCGTCAATTGCCCGGGGCTAAGCTCAAAAGTTTCGGTTTTTTGGGGGCTCTGGTTCGCGTTTTGGCAAACGTTAACTAAGATTCCCCAGAGGCCAAAGCAGTTGATGGGCCAGGCTCGAGCCCCATTATGCGAGCGAAAAGTGGCGGTTAAATGTACCTGGTTTTGGATTTTGCGAAAAAAAAGACTGACTAAGCACGGAGAGTCGTGGGAGCTGAGATCTTTATTGTTGTCCCATAAGGTTAGATAAGAGTGGCGAGAGTCAAGATTTATGGCCAGATCCTCGGCCACCGCTTTCAATAGGTCACGCCCAAAATAAGATCCCAAGCGATGGCCATAGGAGTAGCCAGCTCCATCGTCAAGCCCGCTTTTTAAGAGATCGGCTTGGTAAGCCTTAATCCGGGACTCAGTAAGATTGCGCTTGGCTAGATCTTCCGAGGTATATTGGCCAGGATTTCTGATCACGACCTTGATATTTAAAAGCTCATTTCTAATTTTTCCGTTTCTCAGCTGAATCAAAGGCCCAAAACGAGCTAAACGAAAGAGCAACTCGTCCCAACCCTCTAGGATGGTGTCGCTGACAATAACGTGGCCAGCCAATTCCGAGGGAAAGGTGGTTGTGACTGGTCGAGGCAAAGGGACGCGTTCCGGCCTTTCGAGATCCTTAGTCTGGCGGGGTTTATAGTTGGCCAGAAAATCGGTTAACTTTTGGGGGTTACTGTTGTCAGGCTCTTTGGACCAATCCAAAATCTTGGGTGGCCATTTAAACATGTCCGGTTGGATCAGCTCATCCAAGCTATGGGAGGTTTCGGCCCCGGGGATGATGAGCTTTTCCAACTCAACTTGCCGCCCGTCCTCAAAAACATAATATTGTTTTTGCCCAGTTTTTATGATTTGGCCTTGAAAAAAATTGACCAGATGCTCCACCACCCCAGAAAAATCCTTGCCTAAGAGAATAACCGTATCGATCTGAGGGTTATGGTGGAGATTGCGGAGCATGATTTTTAGGCCGCCGCCATAAAGCCCGCCTAAAGCCCCCAAATGGGAGTTAGGGGCTAGAAGGCTAGGGGCGCGATCTTGCCAAAGCTTTTCCAGATATGTTAGTGGCGTCCACAGACAGCAGACAGCCACCGTGCCAAATGGGTTAACGATTTTAACTTTATTGGACTCCACGGCCCATTGAAAATCAAGCATAAATTACCGTTAACCTGAAGGCAAAAGGCGTTCGGAGGTAGTATTTATAAGCGCGCTAGCGACCTTTAGGAGGGGATCCCCAGACAAAGATATCTTTTCAAACGTCTCAAAGGAGTTCTGAGCCAAAAGGAGCCACTGACGATCTCGCTCGTGGTTAATCGACTCATAAGCCAGCTCAAAGAAGACTTTTTTAACCCCAGCTTTGGCTAATCGTTCTGAGCAACGGACACAAGGAGCCAAAGTCGTATAGATGGAGCTACCTTCCAATAAATGGACGAGCCCAAACTTTTCGGCGATGGAGATCGCGTTTTCCTCAGCGTGAACGCTGGGGCAAACTTTGTGCTTCTCCTCATCGGAAATGTTACTGGCCCGGCGAGCGCAAAAAATTTGGCCATCCGGGCCTCTTTCCGTGCAATGAGGCTCGCCAGGGGGGGCTCCATTATAGCCGGTCACTAAGATACGATTTTCCCGCACAATGACGCAACCCACTGGCCTTGAGGAACAGGTCGACCGAGAGCTAACCATTTTGGCTATGGCCAAAAAGTACTCATGCCAACTGGGGCGGGCGATGAGCCTTTCCGTGACCAGATCCAGAATAGGCCTAGACTCGGGATTGGTCATTAAAATCAGCCTTGGCCTCGTGGACCACCGACATTTTGGAAAGCCGAGTTAAAATCTCGGTATAAACGCTTGTTATCTTCCTGACGATGCCATTTTTTTATTAAATTAGCTGGAATTATATCGCCTTCAACCATAGTTATGGCGTCCCAGGGGTTGTCTCCAGGGATTGGATAAGCGTAGTATGGATATTGATGCGGCAAGTTTTGGACAAGGACGATTTTGGGTAGTCGCCATTCCAAACGAGCCACATACATCCGATGCATCCCATCATTAATGATGTTCACTAAAGAGCCATCAGCCTCTTTGATGGTTTCCACGATGGGCGGCAATAAGTCGATAGGCTCCGCGGATTGATCGGTCCAGATAGTCAGATAGCCAGTCAAGGCGAAGAGATCCAGGCCTTGTTTGGCCAGTTCCCATTCCAGGCAGTGAACCTTGGCTAAGCCGTCGACTAAAGCGTAACGTTGGGCGGGCCGGATTTCCGACCAGGGGAGGGTGGTCACGCTCAGGGAAGCGTTGGCGTATGGCTGAGCCTCGCGATCCTTAAGCATAGTGACTTTTCTAAGGCCGGCCAAAAGCTCAGCCTCGGAATGAAGATGGGCTTTGATTATTTTAAACGGAGAAAAACTCATCCAATGACATCCAGTTGTTGAGGTCGATTAAATTGCTCTCGAGAAAATGGGCAAAAATATTGTTTTTTGGGTCGACAATCAAGTCTTGAATTTTGGTCAAAAGGATTTTAGCTTTTTTGAGCGGGTTTGGCAAGAGAACAGTTAGAAATAGAATTTAATAAATGATTAAAATTGCGTTATAAAATTAATATAAAAATACATCTAATTTTATAATTCAAATTATTAAACATTAAAAGATTTTTATTTATTATAAAAATAATCGAAAATTAATTAAAACGGAGCGAGAGCGACATTTAATCGAGTTTTGGCCGCGCTGGTTGACCAGTTTTTGTCGTAAAAAGAGCCAAAACCTCTCCTTCGCCATAAATTCCCACGCCAACTTCAACCACCCGTCCGCGAAGATCTGGAAAGCTCTCGCTATATTTTTTATCGTTAATCGCCCTCAAAGCCGCTTTGGCGTTACTTTTAAGTTTGGCCGCGACATATTTGTTCCTATCGCCTTTTTGAGCTAACCAGTCATCAGGGTGATATTTAAACTCCATAACCACCTGAGTATTATCGCTTAAAAGTAATGATAAATCAAGATCGCCACCTGATTTTGGAATTTCTATGCAACTTTGTTAAAATTTTGTAAAAGTTCTAAGAAATAAGCCCATAAAATACCGTGATAACGGAATCCGCTCGCTTGATGGCGTTCAGGTGGTAAAGAAGAAAAAATTGAACTGATATATGAAGTTAGCGCGGCCTCGTCCTTATTTCTTATAATAGAGACAAAATTAGAATAAGAAGAATTTTCATCTCATGGGTATAGCGATCACGGGAGGAAATTTATTTTTCATGGCCTTCATTGATTTTGGTTGATTTTCTTCTTCCTAAAATTGGCATAATTTTTGCGAAAATTAGAGTCCATAAGGGAACCATTTGATTTGAGTTTTAAAGCTTCAAATCTTTATTCGCGCGTCGAAAAATCGAAGATAGCTAAAATTAACGCCATCCTCTGGCTTGAGAGCGTTCTCTCGACCGCGTAATTTCGCCTCAACGGCAATTTTGGCCAGTCGAGAACGTCTCAGTAAATCTCCACCGCGACATGAGCCTTCCCCACGAAAGCCACGGCCACTTTCTTAACGACCGCGTACTCGGAGCCGTATTTCGCGTCATAGTTCCTTCGTTGGAT
>JAISWW010000185.1 GCA_031270705.1 Deltaproteobacteria bacterium | reverse complement strand
CTCCCCATGAGCGTGACCTTATCGCTAGCTTATTCCATGAGGAAAATGACCGCCGCCAATAACTTAGTTAGGCGGCTTCACGCCTGCGAAACCGTGGGGGCGGCCACCGTCATTTGTTCGGATAAGACTGGCACCTTAACCATGAATAAGATGAAGGTCTCCTCGTTTGATTTTCCGGGTTTGCCCAAATCCGGCGAGAAGGCTAGCCTTAGTCCCGAGTTAAGCCAGCTGGCTGAGGCCATCGCCGCCAATTCCACCGCCAACCTGACCCTTGACGAAGAGGGCAATTTAACCAAGCCCCTAGGCAATCCCACGGAGTCGGCCCTGCTCATTTGGCTCCAAGAAGCGGGGCAAAGTTACCAAGCCGCCCGCTCGGCTTTTAAAATCTCTGGCCAGCTGACCTTTTCCACGGAGCGCAAATACATGGCCACCGTTGGCCATGGCCTAACCCCCCAAGCCTTAACGCTCCACGTGAAAGGAGCCCCAGAGATTATCTTGGGTTTAGCGGATTTCCGGAAACTACCCGATGGCCAAACCGTTCCTTTAAACGAAGAAGCTAGAAACGAGCTCAAAGAAAGCCTAAAAGCGGAACAATCTCGAGGCATGCGCACCTTGGGCCTAGCCAGCCGAATTTTGCCGGACTCGACCGATAAACTTGATTCAGAGGCTATCATTAAGTTAGTCAATGAGAGCCAATTGCTCTTTTTAGGCTTTTTCTCCATCGCCGATCCCGTTCGCCCAGAAGTTCCGCCCGCGGTTAAGCGCTGCGTGGAGGCGGGCATCAAAGTTAAAATCGTGACCGGCGACATTGAGGCCACGGCTAGAGAAATCGCCCAAGAAATCGGCATTATTAAGCCCAATGAGAGCAAAGAGGGCTTAGTCACCACCGGCGACCAGTTTATGGCCCTAGACGATGAGGCGGCTTATGAGGCGGTGAATAACTTGCGCATCATGAGCCGAGCTCGTCCTTTAGCTAAACAAAGACTCGTCACTACTCTCCAAAAACGCGGGGAAGTCGTGGCGGTTACTGGCGATGGCTCCAACGACGCCCCGGCCTTAAACCACGCTGACGTGGGTCTCTCCATGGGGTTGACTGGCACCTCAGTAGCAAAGGAAGCGGCTGACATTATTCTTTTGGATGACTCTTTCGCCAGTATTGTCCAGGCCGTTATGTGGGGTCGCTCCATTTACTCCAACATCCAAAAGTTTATCCTCTTCCAGCTGACCATTAACATCTTGGCTTTAGGGGTAGCGTTATTGGGGCCATTTTTAGGCATTCAATTGCCTTTGACCGTCACCCAAATGCTCTGGGTAAACCTCATCATGGACACCTTCGCCGCTTTGGCCTTAGCCTCTGAGCCGCCAGACTGGGCGGTTATGCGCAAGCCTCCGCGCAATCCCGAAGCCTTTATCGTCACGCCACCCATGGCCAAATTTATCTTTATTGTCGGCGGTATTTTCTTGGCTATGTTTTTGATTTTAGCCGTAGGTTTTAAAAACGCCTTCCCTATGAACGCCGAAACTCCTTTGGGCCGCCATAACCTATCGATTTTCTTTACCACTTTTGTCTTCCTGCAGTTTTGGAACCTCTTTAACGCCCGAACCCTAGGCAAAAACGCCTCAGCCTTCTCGCGCCTTAAAGAAAGCAAAATGTTTATCTTAATCTCCGTTGTCATCGCCATAGGGCAGGTGCTCATAACCCAAATAGGCGGCGAGGTCTTCCGCACCACCCCCTTAAGCGTTACGGAATTGGTGGCTATCATCGCCTCGACCTCTTTGGTCTTGTGGGTTGGCGAGATTGTTCGCTGGCTGAAAAGAGCCAAAAACCCAGAAGTCCCCATAACCGCTTAAAATTAATAGCCGCGTTTCCAAAAAACTTTCGAGTCGCCTGGGGACGCGGCTATTATTTTCATTTTAAGATCTTGGCTAATGGCTAATACTCGTGGCGCTTGGCGAGGGTCTGGTAGCTCCCTGGATATTCTCAACTATCTGGCCCATTTTGGGCCACATTTCGCGGTAAAAATGGGCCACCCTCTAGGAGGCAATCGCTCAAACCGCGGGCTTAAACTGAAGGTAGTTCCCTGGATATTATCAACTATCTGGCCCATTTTGGGCCACATTTCGCGGTAAAAATGGGCCACCCTCTTGGGGACAAATACTCAATTCGGGCCGGCCCAATTTTTTAGAATATCCACGTCCTAAGGCCAACGAGGCGCCCTTTAAACGAAAAATCTAGCCTTTAGCGACAAACGGGCAAAAAGTTAGAATTTTAAACTCCTCGTCATCTTCTTGATTTTCGTCAAGTTGATTTTCAAGGAAATTCTAAATCTAACGTTTTTAATAAAGTCAATTAGCGCGAAAAATCACGCGCAAATTGGTCTTTTATTCATTTTTATGATCTTTTATCTTCCAGATTTTCCTGTCAAAACAGCCAGCCTTGGTCAATCTCTCTAACCGCGGCCAAAGATTGCCCCTCGTTAAGCCAAGAGCCCTCTTAGGCTTAATCGGCCAGGTTGAATTGCCCCCAGGCTTCTGATAAAATGACCTTTCAATATTTTGATGAGCTATATCAAAATAACTTGATTGGCTATTTATAAAACCAAATTAATTTATAACACATATTATTTCAGGTTAAATTAACTGACAATTATCATAATCAAAAATTGGAAAGAATAATCTAGAGGTTTTCGTATGGCTGTCACTCTGGTCAAAGGCGCGAACATCTCCCTGACTGGCGAAGTCCCTGGGCTAAAGTCAGTCTATGTTGGGCTGGGTTGGGATCCCCGAGAAACCTTGGGCGAGGATTTTGATCTGGACGCTTCGGTCTTCCTTCTGAACGAGAAAAACAAAGTTCAAAGGGACGAGGATTTCATCTTCTACGGCCAACTCAAATCCTTGGATGGCGCGGTGGAGCATACTGGCGACAACCTTACTGGCGGTGGCGAGGGCGACGATGAGGTCATTAAGGTCAATTTAGAGACCTTGCCCGCCAATTTCCAAAAATTGGTCTTTACGGTCACCATTTACGAGGCCGAAAAGCGTGGCCAGAACTTTGGCATGGTCGCCAACGCCTTCATTAGGATTGTGAACCAAGTGGACAACAAAGAGATCACCCGCTTTGACCTCACCGAGGACATGTCCGTGGAGACCGCTATGATTTTTGGCGAGATCTATCGCTATAAAAACGACTGGAAATTCCGGGCCGTGGGTCAAGGTTTCGCTGGGGGACTGGCGGCTTTGGCTCGTCACTTTGGCGTCGAAATCCAAGACTAAATTGGCCGAATTAGACGATTTTTGGCCCAGGATTATTAACAAGGCGCTCGTTAATTATTTATGAAAAAAAACCTTATCACCATACTCGTCCATAATCGGCCTGGCGTCCTTTCCCACGTGGCCGGGCTTGTCACGCGCCGAGGCTATAACGTTGAGTCCATCGCCGCTGGGCCAACTGAGGATCATAGCGTGACCCGCATCACGCTCGTGGTGGCTGGCGACAAAGCCACGGTTGAGCAAGTGGTCAAGCAATTCCAAAAACTAATCGACGTCATTAGCGTGGACATCTTGGAGAGTGAGGACGCCCTTACTGGGGAGCTGGCCCTTATTACCTTAAAAGCTGGCCCTGGTCGTCGCTCTCGGTTGGTGGGCATGGCCAATCTTTTGGGTTTCCGGTTAGTGGATATCTTAGCCGATCGCGTGACTATCCAAGTGGCGGGCTCGGCTCGCGACGTGGATACCGTGGTGGCCGCTTTGACTCCTTTTACAATTGTCTCTATGGCTCGCACGGGTTTGGTGGCTTTGCCCCGCCAAAATGGCGAGTCGCTACAGGCTCTGCCATGACAAACTTTAATATCGCTCCCCGTCAGGCCCATTTCAACCGGATTACTTTAGAGACCACTATTTCAGCCGCCATAAATCTGGATGGGGGGCCCATAAAACTCTCTTTGGAGCCGGGGTTTTTTCGGCATATGCTCGATTCCTTGGCCGTTTACGCGGGTTGGGGATTGGAATTGACCGTGGTGGGCGATAGTCAAGTTGACCACCACCACACGGTTGAGGACACGGGCTTAGTTTTAGGGGAAACGATCTGTGAAAGCTTAGGGGATTTTTCCTGGCATCAGCGTTTTGGCCAAAGCTTAGTGCCCATGGATGAGGCCTTAGCCGAAGTGGCTTTAGACGTTAGTCGGCGGCCCTACTTAAATTTTATCGGCTCCTGGCCGCAACCCATGGCTGGAGATTTTGACCTCTGCCTAATTGAGGAATTTTGGCGAGCCCTAACCCAAAAAGCCGGCTGGACTTTACATATTACTTTAAAGCATGGCCGCAATAGTCACCATTTGGCTGAGGCGATGTTTAAAGCCGTGGGTTTAGCCGCTCGACAAGCTTTGGCTCCTCGCCATGGCGGGCCTTTTTCCACGAAAGGTCTCTTGTGAGCGGCTTAACTCTCCTGCCGGCCATTGATCTTAAAGATGGGCGTTGCGTGCGTTTGGCCCAAGGCCGTTTTGAGGATGAGACCGTTTATGGCGATGACCCGGTGGCCATGGCTCGGCGCTGGGTGGATCTCGGGGCCCAATGGATCCATCTGGTCAATCTCGATGGCTCTTTGGGCCATCTTTCGGCCAATCGCGATTCCATTATAAATATTGT
>JAISWW010000164.1 GCA_031270705.1 Deltaproteobacteria bacterium | reverse complement strand
AATCGGTTGGATTTACGCGCCGAAAAGAGTCAGAGCGACTGGAACGATCTCAAAGAAAATACCGCCCGCTCTGGCCCAAAAAGAGCGGAGACTGAGGGCTAGCCTATGCCAGAGGGTCTTTGGGAGGCGGGCCCTTCATTTTCCGGCTATTGCCCAGCTTTAGGATCCATGGCATAATAGACCGCTATCGCGTTTGCTCTACACGTGACCATGGGGAGTTATGTATCTGAAAAGATTGGAAATAGTTGGTTTCAAATCTTTTACCGAACGAGTGGTGGTGCCCTTTTCGCCAGGGGTCAGCTCGGTGGTCGGGCCCAATGGTTGCGGGAAAAGTAACATTATTGACGCCATTCGCTGGGTCATGGGCGAGCAAAGTCC
Source organism: Deltaproteobacteria bacterium (assembly GCA_031270705.1). Lineage (GTDB taxonomy): Bacteria > Desulfobacterota > Desulfarculia > Adiutricales > Adiutricaceae > JAIROO01. Next base: position 33,481 of record JAISWW010000164.1, on the reverse strand, counting down.
CAGACACTTAAGAGCCAGAGCCATGGAAGATATCCTCTTTAATGGCTCAAGAGGAAGGGCGCCCGCGGCCTTGGCCGAGGTGACCATTGTTCTGACCCGCGAGCTGGATGGCGGTCAGGGCCTAGCCGAGGTGGGAGTGACCAGGCGGCTCTATCGGGGTGGGGATAGCGAGTACCTCATCAATAAGTCGCCAAGCCGCCTTAAGGATATTTTAAGGTTTTTTATGGAAGCCGGGATGGGCACCCGGGCTTACAATATAATTGAGCAAGAGAAGGTCGGGCGCCTAGTGGACGCCCGACCTGAGGATAGAAGGCTTCTTTTGGATGAGGCGGCGGGCATTGTCCGCTTTAAGGAACAGAAAAAGGAGTCGGAGCGGAAAATTGAGTCGGCTGAGCGGAATCTGACCGCCGTGGAAGCCTTGCTCGCGGAGACGAAAAAGAGCCTCAATGAGGTTTCCCGAGCCGCGGCCAAAGCTAATCGTTATCAAGCTTTAAGAGAGGAGCTCCGGGAATTGGAGCTCATCATCTCGGCTAAGCGTTTTTTGGAATTAAAAAGTCGGCGCGGCTCAATGACTGACTTAACCGCCCAACGTCAGGCCGAGTTAACCGATCTCTCGGCTGAGGTCTCGGCGACCGAATTAGCCGCCGAAACTTTGCGTTTAGAAGAAACCGCTCTCGAAAGAAGCTTGGAAGACGAGCTCACCGCTTATCACGATCTGCAAAATTCTTTAAAAACCCATCAACTGGAAAAAGAACACGCCCGCGAGACTTTGGCTGGAGCCGAGGGCCGAAGGGAGAAGGCTAGCTCGGAATTGGCCGAGCTGGATACTGATTTTGAGCGTCGGCAAAATGAGCGCGCGGAGCTGACTGACTCAATTTCTCTCTTACAAGAAGAGAATCGCTTAGCCGGCGAAAAGCGCGACGCTTTAAGGGAACGTTGGCTAGTCAAAAAATCGGCTCATGACACTTTGGCTCGCGAGCGCGACGAGGCCGCGGCTAGTTTAGCCAATACCAAAGAATCTCTCCAGATTTTAAGGGAATCTTTGGCTGGCTCGGAAAGCTTAGTCGAGCATTTAAAAGAGCGCCAAAAGCATTTGGGGCTGGAGAAAAACCAAGGCGATCTGGCCATGAAAGAGGCCAAGGAGAAGTTGGCTAGCCGGGAGCGTTTTAAAGAGCTCTTACAAGAAGAATCGCGCCTTAAAGACGAAGAGATCGCCGAAAAGCGCGAGGATTTGGAATTCGCTCGAGAAGAGCTGGAATCTGGCTCAAGAAAGCTAAGTCAAATCGAAAGCCAAGTGGCCGCTCTCTCGGCTCGCCTTTCCACTTTAGAAGACTTAAAAAGCGGTTTTAGTTGGTATCCAGCTGGGGTCAAGGCTTTAATGACCGAGCCATCTTTAAGAAACGTTTTGTTGGGGCCAGTAGCCGAATATATTGAGCCCCCGGAAGGTTTTGAGAAGGCGGTGGAGGTGGCCTTGGGCGAGCGCTTGGCTTGGCTAGTGGCCAAAGATAAGCCTGGGGCTTTAGAGGCTTTGCGGTTCGCTCGCGATAAGGGTTTGGGCCGCTCCGGCTTTGTGGCCAAAGCCGAATTGGGCCGTCAAGAGTTATTGGAGGCCTTATTGGGCCAGTGTCAGCTCTTTGAGGATTTAGGCGAGGTCAACGCCGATTTCGCTTTAACTCGCTCGGGCGAATATTTGGCCAAGGCCTTTTTGGTGGGCGGCCAAGGGGAAGGGGCTGAAGATCAAGGCTTATTGGCCCGTTTAAAGGAAATGGAAGAGGCTGAAACTCAGTTGGACAGCCTGAAAGGGACTTTAAATAGCGAAAGATCCAAGGTGGAGTTGGCCCGGGAAAATCGCTCAAGAGCTGAGTCGGCTTTAGCCGCGGCTCAGAGCGAGCGGGAAAATTTAGTGGCCGATCTGGCTGAGGCCAATTCTAATATTATGTTGGCCAAAGCTGACGAAAAAGCCTTGCTCATCCGTTTAGACTCTTTGGAAGCTGAGGTGGCCCAGATCTTAGAGCGCTTAGCCGAGACCGAGAGCAAACGCGAAAAAGCCTTGGGCGAAAGAGACTCTTTGGCTTTGGAATTAGAGGGCTTGGAACAAAACTTTTTAGTGGCCCAGAAAGATTTGACCGAGCGCGAAGAGGAATTGAATGAGCTTCAAGAGCAAGGCGTATTGTCCGTCCAAGAAGCCGAATCGGTCTTTAGCCGTTTGACCGCCGCCGAGAAAGCCTTAAAAGGGGCTGAGGAGTGGCTCGATAACCTAGACTCCCGTCGGCTGGATCTTTTCAATGACGTGGAAACTCTCGGCTTAGAAATAGAAAGCCTAAAAACTAAGTTAGAAACTTTAGATACTGAATTTTTAGGCTTGCCGGATCGTTTGTCTGAATCCGAGGCTCGGGTGAGCGAGTTGCGTAAGGTTCGGGAGTCGAGTCGCTTCGAAGCCCAAAAGATGGACGAAAAAACTCGGGATATTCGCAAAAAGCGCGATGAGGCGGCCAAGGCTTTGGGTCTTCTGGAAAAAGACGATCGCGAAATCGAGTATGGTTTGAGTCTTTTGGCCGAAAACCTGTTAAAAGATTGGCGCGTTATTTTAGTCGATCCGGTTGAGGAAGCGGCTAGAATAGCCGAAGAAGCTAGACTCGCGGAAGAAGCTAGGATCGCCGAGGCGGAAAAAGCCGAGGCCGCAAAGCTGGCCGCCGAGTTAGCCGCCCAAGAAAATTTGTCCTTGGCTGGCCCTGATCAAGAGCCTTTAGAAGATCTCGGGGGCTTCTATCATAAGGCCTTGGCTCCGGTGGATCCGTCGCTGGTGGGCTTAGAGCCTGAGACGGAAAACCAGGAAAACTCGGAAGACCCGGAAAATCCGGAAGACTTAAGGTCAATGGCCCCTAATGATAATCTCGCCTCGACTTTGGCCGAGGTTTTGGGAGCGGAGCCGGAAAACCCAGACGATCCGGCTAGCGACGCGGAAGAAGTTCTGGCCAGCGACGCGGATGAAGTCGTGGAAGAGAATGAAGAAAGCGACGCGGAAGAGAATGACGCGGAGAACGCGGAGCCAGAAAATGGCGCTCTAGCCAGCCAGGAGCCGGTAAGCTCAGACAGCCAAAATCCGGAGTCGCCCGGAGCCGCGGATGGCTCTTGGTCAGAGCAAAAGGCCCAACCCCCAGAAGTCGTTGACGCCATAGCTTGGGCGGATCATGATTTGCCTTCGGACGCCTTTGAGACCCGTCAAAAGCTCAAAGAGCGCCTAGCCAGCATGGGCGAGATAAATTGGACGGCCATTGAGAAGGAAACCGAGCTAACCGAGCGTTATAATTTTCATAAAGGCCATTACGACGATTTGACGCGGGCTATTGGGGATCTTAAAAACGGCATCAACCGCATAAACCAGACTTGTCGGGAGCTTTTCGCCAAAACTTTTAAAGAGGCTGACGCGAAATTTCGGGAGATTTTTCCGGTTTTGTTTGAAGGCGGCGAGGGTTGGCTTGGCTTATCCGACGAAAACGATCCTTTGGAAAGCGGAGTGGAGATCCATGTCCATCCGCCGGGCAAAAAAATCATGGTCATGAGCTTATTGTCGGGTGGGGAAAAGGCTTTAACCGCCTTGGCCTTGATTTTCGCTTTGTATTTAATCAAACCTAGCCCATTTTGTCTATTGGACGAAGCCGACGCTCCTTTGGACGAGGCTAACATTGACCGTTTCAACCGCTTATTGAGGCGTTTGAGCGAGGCCTCCCAAATAATCATGGTCACTCATAATAAAAGAACCATGCAAATCAGCGATACGCTTTATGGAGTAACCATGGAAACTCCTGGCGTCTCAAGGCTGGTGAGCGTTAATCTGGCTCAAGCCGAGGTTATGACCAATGTTTAAATTTTTCCGCGGCAAGGACAAAACCGCAAAAGACGATCCTAACCAACAGCTTGACCAAGCGCTTGTCCAAGACGAGGCGGCGGTTGATGAGCCGACTTTAGGCTCGGAACCTGGCTCTGACCAACTGGAGCCCTTAGCCGAGAGCGAGGAGAGTCAGGCGGAGGCCAGTCAAGAAATCTCTCCCTCGGAGTCTGAGGTCGCCGAAACTTCTAACGAGCCGGAACCGGTCGCCGCAAGCGAGCCAGAGCCCAGTCAACCGAAAAAAGGCTGGTTTGGGCGCCTAAGAAGTTATATTGGCGGCGAAAAGGCCGAAACGCCCGCTCCAGAGCCGGTCGCCGAGACCGAGGAGTCGCGGCCAGAATCTCTGGAAGAGACTCCGCCCGAGGTCGCCTCCCTTCCTTCAGCTCCAGAGCCGGAAGTCGAAAGCCCACCCTTAAGCGAAGTTGTGACCCCAGTCGCCGCGCTAGAATCAGCCCCAGAGCCGGAAGTCGAAAGCCCGACCTTAAGCGAAGTTGTGACCACAGTCGCCGCGCCTTTGGAGCCCGAGGCCCTGGTTGAGCCCGCTCAGCCAGTCAAGCCCGAGAGCCCAGAAGCGTTGGCCTCAGACCTAGAATCGTCAGATCTAGATCAACAGGTCGAAGATCAGTCAGCCGCTGAGGCGGATCAGCCAGCCGAGGAGTCGGAATCCGAGGAAAAGCCTAAAAAAGGTTGGTTTTCTCGCTTAAAGCAAAAACTGGCCAACACCCGCGACCGGATTACTGGGCGCATTGAAAAGATTTTGCCCTTCTCTCGGGCTATTGACGAGGATGTTTTAGAGGAACTGGAAGAGATCCTCATCACTTCGGATTTGGGCGTTAAAACCACGGATGATTTATTGACCACGATCCGCGACCAGGTCAAACGCAAGGAGCTAAAGGACTCAGAAGCTTTAAAGGCGGCTTTGCGGGCTAGGTTATTGGAGGTCATCGATTTGGAGCCCAAGCCTCGCCCCCAGGTTAAGCCTTTGGTCATTCTCATGGTTGGGGTCAACGGGGTAGGCAAAACCACGACCATCGCCAAATTGGCTAGGCGTTATCAGGAAGAGGGTCTCTCGGTTCTTTTGGCCGCTGGCGACACTTTCCGCGCGGCGGCGGTTGAGCAACTAACCATTTGGGCCCAAAGGACTGGCTCGGACATAGTCTCGCAACCCACGGGAGCCGACGCCTCAGCGGTGGTTTTCGACGCTTTAAACGCGGCCAAAGCTCGCGGGGCGGACGTGGTCATCATTGACACGGCTGGGCGATTGCACACGAAAGTCAATCTCATGGAAGAGCTAAAAAAGATCAAGCGCGTGGCTAATAAAGCTTATCCAGGGGCTCCCCATGAGACGATTTTGGTTTTAGACGCCAACACCGGGCAAAACGCGGCTAGCCAAGCTCGGACGTTCCATGAGTCCATTGGGGTGGATAGCTTGATTATAACCAAACTTGACGGCACCTCCAAAGGCGGGGTCGTGGTCTCCATTATTAATGATTTGCGCTTGCCAGTCACTTTCATTGGCTTGGGCGAAACCTATGGCGATTTGCGGCCCTTCGACGCGGCTGACTTTGTGGAAGCCATTATGGGGACTTCGGAATTGTGACCAAAGGGGCCAGTCGTCGGCCCAGCCTTAGGGTCATCCTTCTGGCCGTCAATTTGGTCATCTTGGCTATTCCCATCTCGGGAATTTACCTCTTTCGGGTTTATGAAAACGAGCTGGTACGGCAAACCGAAAGCGAGCTCATCTCCCAAGCGACCTTAGTCGCGGCTATGTTTAAGCGCGAGATCTTGGCCTTGGGAGGCGCTAACTACGGCCAACAACGCTGGCTGGTCAATCCTTTTTCCGACGATGACTTAAGGCCAGTTCCCCCAACCTTGGATTTGTCGAAAACCCGCGTGGAGAAGGACTCCTTAGTTTTCGGAGTTTCTCAGTTTCCGCCCGATCCCCTGGCTTTGGCCGCGGCTAACCGCTTGGCTCCAGTCTTGGCCGAGGCGGTTCTCACCACTTTATCAACCATAAATATTTTGGATTATCGGGGCTTAAACGTCTCTGACGAGCGGAATCTAGGTCTTTCCTTAACGGATAATCTGGAAATAAGCCAGGCTTTGGAAGGTCATTACGCGAGCCTCTTAAGAAGACGCGAGTTCTCCGAGAGGTTTAGCCTCAAATCTATCAGCCGGGGGGCGCGCTATAGAGTCTTTGTGGCTATGCCTGTCTTAAATGGCTCTAAGCTCTTGGGCGTGGTTCATCTCTCGCGGACGCCCAGAGAAATTTCCAAGGCTTTGTATCAAGAGCGGCGGAATGTGGCTTATTCCTTGGCCTTGGTTTTGGGTCTGATGGTCATGGTAAGCCTAATCGCCGCCCTTTTAATCATTAGTCCAGTCAAAACCTTAGCCAAAGAAGCTCGCCTAGTGGCTGATGGCCTAAAAAGCCAGCCGGCCCCAGAATCTGGCCTAATTATGGTCAAAGAAATTTTTGAGCTAAGAGCCAGCGTTTTGGAGATGGCTAGGCGTCTCGGCAAACGCTCTGATTATCTAAAGGCCTTTAGCTCAGGGGTTTCCCATGAGTTCAAAACGCCTTTGTCTTCCATCAAAGGGGCTTTGGAGATTCTTTTTGACGATTCTCAAGAGATGGAGCCCGAGGTTCGGCGGCGTTTTGAGGGGAATGTCCAAAAGGATTTGGAGAGACTTGAGGGTTTGGCGAAGCGCTTATTAGCCTTAGCGAGAGCTGAGGCTCAGGAGCCAACTGGCCAAGAAAGGGTGGAGGCTGGGGCTCTAGTTTTGGCCTTGGCTCGCCGGTTTCAAGACAAATACCCAGATTTTTTGGTGACTAGCCAGGGCGCGGGCGAGGTTTGGTTGGCCATGACCGCGGAAGATCTGGAGACAATCTTGGTCAATCTCTGGGAAAATAGCCGAGAAAATGGGGCCACCTTAGTGGAGGTCGCGGTTCTGGCCAAAGGCGACCGCGGAATCGTGGAGGTTCGCGACAATGGCCGGGGCCTAACCAGTCAAGAAGCGGAAAAGATTTTCGCGCCTTTCTACACCACGCGCAAAAATCAGGGCGGCACGGGTTTGGGCTTAAGCCTAGCCAGAACGCTCTTGGCTCCTTACCGAGGGGAACTTATTTGGGTGGGGGAACCGGCGATTTTTCGATTAACGGTTCCCTTACGTCATAACAGCGTTTCATAACAGCGCTTCATAACAGCGCTTCATAACAGTCCCGCTACGCACTTTAACTAACTTAACAACCCCTAGCCAGCAAAATTATTTTTTAACTTTAATAGCCATCAATTCATATCTATTTTAACTATTAGCGATATTTAGATAATATCAGGGGTTTATTAACGCGATAGTTTTATTGATATAGCCTTATCGAACAAAGCTACAGGGTGATGTCAAAAAAATTTTACTTTTCTCTGACATTTTTTTCTCCGAGGGTTGTATAATGACCGCAACAATTAAGAAAGCCTCGGACATTCATGTTCGCCGTTAGGTGGTTGCCAAGAGTTCTCGGGCCGATTTTATGGGCCTAAAGGGATTGTTTAGTCGCCGTCAATTTAAGCGATTTAATTAATATTTTTAGTTAATTATTTTAATAGTATAAATTTTGAAGTAAATTATAAAATATATATTTTTGTTTATTTTTTATAAATATTAATTTCCTTAACTTTTTTGGAGTGGACAATGAAAATGTAGTAACTTTTTATATTTCTATTTTTTTATTAACAATTATACTTAAGTTTGAATCTCAGGATATGGGTCTTATATTCTGGAATTTAGTTTTGGAATTTTTCATATGTATTCCAGTTTCTATTCGTCGATGGATGTTAATGTTTAAAAACAAAGGCAAATTACTATCATTTTCTCTTGCCGCAATAATAACCGGAGTATTTTTCCTTATAATATCTACTATTTCCATATTTGGCGCGTCAGATCCAGGGCCAGGGGAAATAGTTGGGTTAATGCTCCTTCTTTTTCCAGCATTGTCCATTGTTATGAGCTTGATAGGTATTATTACATTGTTAGTATATTTTATTAGGAGGCCTTTTATCAATAAATAATATAAAAACATAAGTGGTTAAAAATTTTTTCTGCATATTTTAATTAAGTTTTCGCGCTAAATGTATAGTTTTTCTAAATTTAGATTTTATGTTGACCAGGAAAAATTTGACCACCTGGCCTTTAGTCTCGCTAAAATTTTGATCCTTAAACCCCTTCTGTTGACATTTCCTGTTAACACGGGGAAAAGCAGGATTCCCAAATTTAGCTTAAGCCTATGATTTTAAAACTTGAAATTTTTGAGTCGCGACCCAGCGTTTTGGAGATGGCTAGGCGTCTAGGCAAACGCTCTGATTATCTGAAGGCCTTTAGCTCAGGGGTTTTCCATGAGTCTAAAACGTCTTTGTCTTCCATCAAAATCAATTATTTTAATTTTTTTGAGGTGATAATGAAATTTATAGTATTTTTTTATCTTTTTATTTTTATATAATCAATTATATTTAAATTTTATTATCATGATAGTATGGTTATATTCTTGTATTTAATTTTAGTATTTTTTATATGTATTCTAATTTCTATTAATATATGGATGTCAGTATTTAAAAACAAAAGTATATTACTATCATATTCTCTTGGCGCATTAATTACCGGAGTATTTTTCCTTATAATGTCTACTCTTTTGATAATAGGCGCGTCAGAAACAGAATCAGGAAAGGGCGCTTTATTGCTCCATCTTTCCCCAGCGCTACCCATTCTTTTGAGCGTGATAGGGATTATTACATTGTTAGTATATTTTATTAAGAGATTTTTTATCAAAAAATAAAATAAAAATTTGTGAGTATTTCTTTAACTTTTTTGGTGTTGACAATGAAATTTATAGTATTTTTTATCTTTCTACTTGTATATTGTCAATTATAGTTAAATTTAATTGTCATGATATTTATATTCTATTTTGGTATTTAATTTTAGTATTTTTCATATGTATTCCAATTTCTATTAATAAATTGATGTTAACGCTTAAAAATAAAAGTAAATTATTATTATTTTCTCTTAGCGCAATAATAACCGGAGTAATTTTCCTTATAATATCTATTCTTTTGATAAAGGACGTGTCAGGTCCAGGAAAGAGCATTCTAATACTTCTTCTTTTCCCAGTACTATCCCTTGTTGTGAGCGCGATATGGCTTATTACATATATAATATATTTTATTATGAGACCTTTTGTTAAAAAATAATATAAAAAGTATGATTTTGATTTTTTATACAAATCAAGATTAGTTGAAGAATAAAAAATAGTTTTTTATTAATATTATATAAATGGATTAATAAAAAGATAAAAACTCGCGAGCGTTGAGGCGCGACCGATAGCGTAATTTAGAAAAGTTGTTAGGTAGATTTAATTTGTTAGTGAGGTAAATTTTCGGGCTAAAATTGTGGTTTATTTTCTCAAAATGTCTATCAGATTTTTTCCAGGAAAAAAATTAGACCGGGAAGCCTTGAACAAGGCAAAAATTCAACTCAAATCATTGCCTGTTGACATTTCTGTTGACACGGGGGTTAAAAGGGCCTTGACAAACTTAGCTAACCCCTTGATTTTACTGGTCGGGATGACTGGATTTGAACCAGCGACCCCCTGAACCCCATTCAGGTGCGCTACCCAGGCTGCGCCACATCCCGTTCCAAGTTTTGGCTGGGGTTCCGGAAACGTCGCTCTTTTAAAGAGAGTCGTTTTTTGGCGACCAGCCAACCAATAGTTAAGCCTAGTCACTCTACTAAATTATCTGGCTTTTGACAAGAGCCAATTTGGGATTTTTGGGGTTTTTTGACAAATTATTTTTAGACTAGCTAGGGGGCGGGTTGGGAAAACAGGCCTATTTGGCCGCTCAAGTCAGTTGACGAGGCGGCGAAAAGCGGAGATTTCCTCTAAGAGAGCCATCATGCCTTCATAATCTCGGTTGGCCAAAATATCGCGCATCTGGCTTAAAACCTTCATGAGGGCCTCAAGGTCATGGGCCAGGTTTTGGGCGTTATCCATGACCACCTCCACCCATTTGGCCGGCGGCGAGGCGCCCACTCGAGTGGTGTCCTTAAAGCCCGTGCCCACCCAAGGCAAAACCTCCGGCCCACCCTCTCGCAGGGCGGTGCCAGCCAAGGCCGAGGCGGTTAAATATGGTAGGTGGCTGACCAAAGCGTAAAGCTGGTCGTGTTCGGCTGGGCTCATGAGGCGAATTCGGCAGCCCAAAAGCTCATGGAGGGCTTTGATTTTGGCCACCAAGGGGGTTTGGCTAGGACCAAAGCGGGGATCGGGCGTAATAATAAAAAGGCACTGACGGATAAGATCCGCCGTGGAATGGGCGAAACCAGCCACTTCTTTGCCCGCGATGGGGTGACTGCCACAAAAATTAAGGCCTTCCTCTAAAGCCGCCTCATTGGCAGAGGTTTTCGAGCTCCCTGACTCAGTCACCGCGTTTTTAAACTTAATTTGGCCTAAACGCCGAATCATGGCCACGTTGTGAGCTACTGGCAAACACAGGTAAGCCAGATCCATGGGCCACTGGGCGTATTCTTCGGGGTCGTCGGTCACCCGTTTAAAACGCTTAATTTTTTTGGCTTGGCTAACGGTTTGGGGATCTTTGTCAAAAACGCTCAGCTCTAGGCCGTCAAATGGCCAAAAAGCTTTGGCGATGGAGCCGCCAATAAGGCCTAGACCAGCCACCCCGATGGAGCGGAAAGGGAGCTTGGGGGGTAGCTTAAACCTGGGCATGCCCACTCCTTGACTGGGTCAGGCAAATTAAATAAAAAGCGGGCTTTTTGTTGAGAGGCGGAAAGGCCGAGCCTTAGAAAGCTCTAAAGTCAGCGAGCATGATAACAGTTTTTCAGAAAATTAACATAGATTAGAGCTGCTAGCGCCGCGGAAAAATCGCTAGCCCGCTAAAACGCTAAATAGTTAACGCTAAATCGATCGTGAGGCGGCCCGCCCCTTAAAGCCAAAGCTTTAAGGGCGGGCGGAAAAGGCTAGCTAGCGGTAGAGGTAATAATATTTTTCTTACTCAACCGTGTCAGGGACATTGGGTAACGTCACGAAGGAGCTTTTATGGAGAGCGTCCACGTCGACTTTGGCCCCGAGAATGCCGATTTGCTTCAGTTCTTTGGCCGTAATGCCAAAAGCGTCATAAGCTCCAGAAACGGAAGGGATATAACGGAAGGTTTTGATAACCGAGGCGTTAAAAATCGGATCGCCCGCCACGTATTTTAAATCCACCTGGATTTTAGCCGTTTCGTCTTGGTTTTTTTGAATCCAAGCCGCGGCGTTTTGTAAAGCCCGGGTGTATTTGGCCGCGGTCTCGGGATCTTTGGCGGCTAAAGAGGCCGCGACATAGGCGGCGCAACAATATTGGTCAGCGTAGGGTTTGTCTCTGGCCGAGTCCAAGAGGATAGTCAGTTTATAGTCCCGAGCGGCTACTGAGGCCACGGGGTCGTTGGTCGCGAGGGCGTCAATGGCGCCCTTTTCCAGGGCCAAGGGCAATTCGGCGTTGGAGAAAACAATAAACTCCACTTCCGAGTCTTTGTCGCCCACCTTAACTCCAACACTGGCTAAACCCCGCCGGGTGAACATAATGGGGCTGGAGGTGAGGCTGGGGACGCCAATCTTTTTGCCTTTTAAATCGGTCAAAGTCTTAATGCCGGAATCAGGCTTGACCAAAAGCTTATCGCAACCGGTGTGGAGGCCAGTAGTGATCTTAATGGGCAAACCATTGGACAAAGGCTGGATTAAGGTGGCCAAAAGGCCAAAGCTCGCGTCAATGGAGCCAGCCGTAATGGCCTCAAAATTGGTGCCGGGGGCTAAGCGGATCAGCTCCGCGTCTAAGCCTTCTTTTTCAAAAAAGCCCTTTTCTTTGGCGATGTGCGTGGAGCCCTCGCACAGGTTGCCGTTAATGCCGACGCGAATCTTTTTTAATTGCTGAGCGTTGGCGCTCTGTTGTAAGCCCAAAGCCAAAATGGCTAGGACTAAGACGGATAAAATAGAAGATTTGGACATAAAACGCCTCTTTCTATAAAGATGTTTGTCCTTGGCCCTAAGCCTAAGCGACAAGGTTTTCAAAGAGCGCCAGTCAGCGCTGTCAAATTTGGTACGGAGGATCCTCGACGTGGCCGACGAAATTCAAAATCTCGAGGATCCGGCTTCTTAAGAGAAAAAAATCCGGGTTATTGCGCGCCCGCGGTCGCGGGAAGGGGACGTTTAAGATTGTCTCCACTTGGCCGGGGCTAGGGGTCATGACCACGACTCGGTCTGAAAGATAGATGGCCTCATCCACGTCGTGCGTGACCATGATCATGGTGATGCGCTTTTCGGCCCGGATGCGCAGGATCTCGTCCTGCATGGTCATGCGGGTAAAAGCGTCTAGAGCTCCCAAAGGCTCATCCAACAATAAAACCCGCGGGTGGTTGATCAAAGTTCGAGCCAAAGAGGCTCTTTGGGCCATGCCGCCAGAGAGGTGATGGGGGTAAACTTGGCCAAATTTGCCCAAGCCCACCAGTTCCAAAAACTGGTTCACCAAATGTTTTTGTTCTTTGTAGACCCGCCGAGCTCGCAAGCCAAAAGCCACGTTATTAAAGATATTGAGCCATGGAAAAAGATAGGGATTTTGAAAAACTAAACCTCTTTCGGCGTCAGGCCCCTCAATGAGTTGGCCATCTAGCTCCAAAGTTCCGGTCGTGGCGACTTCTAACCCGGCGATTAAACGGAGCAAAGTGGATTTGCCGCAACCAGAGGGGCCGATTAGGGAGACAAACTCGCCGGAGTCAATGGTCAGATCCACTTTGGCCAAAGCCAAAACCTCGGAGCCATCGGGATGGGGGAAGGTTTTGGAGACGGATTTAATGTCAATAACCCCTTGGGATTGAATATTTTCGGCCAGCTCTACCATTTGATCATGCCTTTTTGCCAGACTAAAGCCCGATCTCTAACCTTAAAAAACAAGGTAATGAGGGAATAAAAGGAAATGGCGATAACAATTAGGCCGGCGTAGACGTTGGCGTAGGAAAGCATCTCCCTTTGCCAATTGATGTACCAGCCAATGCCGTTTTTAACGCCCACCATCTCCGCGGTCATGAGGGTCAAAAAGGAAGCGCAAGCCCCGCTAAATAGACCCGTGAAAATTAAGGGCATAGCCGCGGGAATGCCCACCAAAAAAATCTGGTAGACCCGTTTGGCGCCTAAAGTGCTCGAGACCTCAAAATAGGCGTTTTGAACATTTAAGATGCCGCTGGACGTCATGATCGAGGTGGGGAACCAAACCGATAAAGCTATCAAAAAGACGCCGCCCGCCCAGGTGGTCGGAAAAGCCACCAAGACTATGGGAATCCAGGCTGTGGGCGGGATGGGGCCTAAGATTTTAATTAAAGGGTTCAGCCAATAAGCCGAGGATTTGGAAAAACCAATGGCGACCCCCGTGATGAGCCCGGCCAAGGCGCCTGAGAAAAAGCCACAGATTAAGAGCTTGGCCGAGGCGTAAAGGCAGACTAAGATGAGATAATTAAAGTCTTCGATCAAAACGGATAAAATTCTGTCCGGCGAGGGAAAGAAGATGGCGGGGATAACGGTGAATTTGCTAGTGGCCAAATTAAGAGCGTTCAAAAACAAAAAGGCCATGGCGTAAAAGTTGTCTTTGGCTTGGCGCTTGGCTCGTTTTTCCGGGGAGCGCAGGAGAAAAGGAGCCAGCCCAAAATAAGCCAAAGCCAAAATCAGAAAATAGCGCAAATAAGGCCTATCCGTGGGCGGTTGGAGGCCACTCTCGGCGAGGCTTATTTCTAAGGCCAAGGCTAATAGACCCGACCAAAAAGCCAAGTTATTCCTTAGAAAACCTAAGCTCGGGGCGGTTTTTAAGCGGTATAAAGGCCACATTAGCGGTTTATCCATGATCTCGCCTATCGTCCAGCGATAAAAGCGCTAACCGCGTCTTCGGTTAAACGCAAGCCGCCGGAATAACCCACGTATCCCCGGGTCAAAATGGCCCGGTTGGCGATGGGGTAAGTCAGGCTCAGGTGGGTCGCCCCTAGCTCTTGGGCTAAACCCCTTTCCAAAGAGCTACCGGCCACAAAGACCGGCTGGCGACTAGGCTGATATTTAGACCCATCGCGACCAAAGATCTCTTTAGCCGTTTTGGCGATGGCCTGGGCCTGGTTTTCAAAAATAAGTCGCTCTGGCTGGGTTCCGCCAACTTCTTGGTGGTACTGAAGGACTTGAGCTTGTTCCTCTGGGGTTAGATTATTGGTAATAACCGTCAATTCCGGAACCCAGCCCAAATCCTGGGCGAAGAAGTCAGTTAAGGCCAAGGCCTGGTTCACGTCGCCCACCACCAGAACGTGCCTTTGAGCCTCCATGTCGTTAAAGACGTCCACAATGGGCTCGAGGCGGGCGTAATGCCATTGGCCCGCCGTGTCAATGGCCTTTTTGTATTGGCGAGAGGGGATCTTGAGGGCCTGGCTGACGATGGCCAAAAAGCGATCCGAAGCCTCAGCCCCAAAGGGCAAGGGCGTTTGGACATAAGGCGTCTGAAATTTTTCCTGAAATAATTCCGCCGCTTCCAAGCCATAAAGGCCAGAGACCACGATATTGTGTCTGGCTCGGGCCGCTTGAGCTATGGTCGAGAAATTAACGCTCGGGCCAAAGAAAACATTGGCTCGCAGTTTCAGTAAACCCAAGAGATCCCGCAAACCTTGCAAATTGCCTCGCCAGAAGGGATCTTGAGTCGGCGGCAAACCCCAGACGTTGACCAGATCCCTTTCTTTTTTGGCCGTGTTTTTGACCACTTTTTCAATTAAGGTTTTTAAGACCTCTTCATAACCATGGTAAGAATCGCCCTTAAAGCCGGCCACGCTAGCCATGACCAAATGGTTTTTCGGGCCATTGAGCTCAGAGACCAAAGACTCCACGTCATCGCCAATGACTTCCGGCAAGCAGCCCGTTAAGACAAAATAGAGCCTGCCGCTGAAGAGCTTAATGGCGTTTAGGATCTCTTCCTTTAAGCGATCCAAGCCCCCAAAGACCACCTCGTTTTCTTGGATGTTGGTGGCCGGGACGTTTAAGCTTAAGCAGGGCCCAGTCACGTTGAGGGCGGCGGCGCCATTGTTGGTCCAAGCGAAATTGCCCGCGCAACCTGGCCCTGAATGTAAAATAGGCACCGTTTCCGGGAGGTTGCCCGCCGCGGCTAAGGCTCCTCCCAAAGAACATGACCACCTGGGTCTTTCCACAAAAGATTCGCTCATCCTTGGGCCTCCCGGATATGGTTAAAAGGATCCTCTTCATACCACTCTGGGCGGTAGGGCAATTTGGCGTATTGGCCTAGGCGGCGATAAAAGGCTGGGTTTTTTAGGCGCCTATATAAACGCCTGGCTAGGTCGTAAGCCCCTTGATAGCCGATATAAGCGAACCCGCTGTTATAAATGACCTGGGCGGGAATGCCCAAACGAGCCGCGGTGGAGTTGCCGTGCCAATGCCCCAAAAAGATATCGGGCTTTAAACGCTTAAGAAGGTTGGCTTCCTCAAAGGGCTGAACATTGGCCACGTTAAAGATAAAGTCGTCGCCTTGGTCGAGTTTGGCCAACTCCACCTCGGCGAAACTATCAAAGTGGAAAGAGCGGATCCCTAAGATCTTAAAACCCAATTCCCTCAACAACAGAGCCGTGGCCAAAGAGCGGTACTCGCCAGCCGAGATAAAGGCCGTTTGGCCAGCGAAAAAAGCCTTAAAATCTTCCAAGGCCACTTGGAGTTCGCTCTCTTCTTTTTTGACCAGAGCCTGGGCTTCTTTGGCCAAACCCAGCTCCTGGCCGAGATCCAAAAGCCATTGGCTGGTATTTTTTATCCCAATGGGCATGTGGCGAATGATAAAGGGCACGTCGTATTTTTCCTTTAAATGATTAAGGAAATAATCGTCGTGCGTGGGGCAAACGCTAATGGAAAGGCGGGCTTGGGTGGCTAAGGCGAAAGAGTCGGGATTGGCGAAGACGGGAAAAAAGTTGGCCTTAAGTCCCAGTTCCCCTAAAAGCCTGGCCAGTTCTTTTTCGTCAATCAAACCCATGGAACCCACGTTCATGACGTTAACGGTCAGAGGATCTTTGGGCCCCGCGGCTTTTTCTGGCAAAAGATGGCGACCCACGGCGTGGTAAACCACGTCGTAAGCGGTGGCCATAAACCGCGATTTAAATCCCTCGCAGTGGACGGGCAAAATCTTGGCTTTGACTTGGTCTTGGGTTTTGGCGGCCACTCCATCAATATCGTCGCCAATAACGCCCGGCAGGCACCCAGAGACCGTGAGGATGACCTTAGGGTTATAGGCCGAGTCAACTTCCAAAATAGCCGCGGCTAGCTTTTCCTCGCCGCCGTTTATGACATTGATCTCATTTAGAGAGGTTGAGACCCAGACAGCGTCTTGGTTGGCTCGGCCTCGAGCGGCGTGGCCAGCTCGAATGTTCACGTTATTGCCATTGGCGCAACTACCACAACCCACCGCGCCATGCATGAGCACCACCGTCTCCGGTAAGCTGGTCATGATGCCTAAAGCCGGAAGCAAGGGACAGATGGAGCCTTGGGTAAAGCTCCGATCCGCTTGGGCCATGACCGCGCAGGTGGCGCGTTTCTGACCCTGGCCACATCGAGCCGCTCCGTGAGCCAGAGAGGTTTCGGGATGGCGTCTTTCCCGGATGGGCGGTATGAGGGTTTCCATAAAACTCATCGAATTCAATCCTTAAAAGCCTGGCCCAAAAAAAGGCCATAAAAAACAAAAAGGCTAAAAAAAAGGCCCCGGACAGAATTGCCCGGGACCTTCATTAAATATTGATCAGCCCGAAAGAGAATATATGTCAAACCAGAAGGCGGCCTTCCAGTTAAATTTATTTTCCCCCATTTAAACCGCGATTTGGCTGGATGTCAAGTAAAATTCGTTAGCCCAGCGGTTGTCAATTCTCAATAAGCCCCTTAAGGGTATATATAGATGATTAAAACAAGTAAGGACAAATATTAAGTCAAAAAACGATTAATTAATTTTTATGACGATTTTATGGTATTTTAACATGCAATAGCGAGCTAAAAAATTCGTTTTTTAAGATATATAAAAAAGACTGATTAAATGAATATACATAAATAAAACAGCTTAAAATCATGTTAAAAATATTGTTAAGATTTTTTAGCTTAAAATTTAAGCGTAATACCATTAATTAAACGCTATTGGCCAGGCCCTGTTTAAGAGGCTTCTGTTATTTGACCTACTATCCCGCGCGGCTCGGTTGGCGCCTCAGTAACGACCTGGAGGTCATTCTTCGATGGTCGCCATCTACTCGTCCCAGTCATCCTCCATAAAATCGTCTTCTTCCTCGTAGTAGTAGGATTGGCTCACGCCTCTAATGAAGACCTCGCGGTCGTTAATCTTGTCTGTCAGCGCGGCTTGGGTCAGGGCTTTTATCCGCGTGGAGTTGGTGACGCTCTCTCTCATCGCGGCCATATAGTCCTTCTTGCCAATCAGGCTCCAATCGACTTGGAGCTTCAAGTTTTTCTTCAGGATCAGGTCGAGCCAAATTCGGGCGCTTCTGCCGTTGCCCTCCATGAACGGATGGCCGACGTTCATCTCGACGTACTTGGCGACTATCTCCTCAAAGGAGCTCTCCGGCATTCGCTCGATTGACGCGAGCGTCTCTGGCAAAAACCGCGCGTCAGCGAATTGGAAGAAGCCCTTGGCGATGTCTAGAGTCCTTATCTGTCCCGCGAAGTCATACAGCCCGCCGAACAGGTAGGCGTGAATCTGCCGCAAGCCCTTGACGGTTCCGACCTCTATCGTTTCGAACAAGGAGCTCCCAAATATAGCGTAAGCCTTCGCCTCGCTCTGATCATCAATAGTCTCGTCGCCGCGAGTGAGCCTCTCGATGAAGCGGTTAGGCTCCTTGCCAGGAAACTCTTTGGCCAGCGCGATAAGGCCATCGTTGGTCAGGCAATCCGTCCAGCGAGGTTTGTTATCGGAGGCCATGAATTTGAACCTCTTACAATTTAAAAGAACTTGGCTTTTGGCCTTCTTCAAGCGGTATCTGGGGACATGCCAGTAGTTCCGCGGACGCGGGGTCTGGCTCAACACGCCGACAAAATCGGTGACGGAGAACCACCACTTGGAGTCTTCGTCATCCCAAACGGCGCGAACCTCTTTATCATCAAAGAATCTGATTGAGATTTCATTCATCCGCTAATCCTCTAGCGCCGCGACCTTGATAAAGCGCGCTATTAAGCGACCAATTACCTAAAAAAATTCTACCGTTAAGTGATTATTATAGCGCTAAACCTGGCTAAGTTTGACCCTCAGCGTCCGCGCCTTCCTCGCCGCCGTTCGCGGCGTGTTCCTCAAGATCTAAGAAGCGGTCAAAATCGCTTCGGAACAGACGGTCTTGAGTCGTTCGGTACTTCTCAAACTCGCTCTCGGCGTGTTCTTTGGCAATCTCGGTAGTGATTTTGTCCGCGTCGCGTAGGACTTCGCGGTTGTCAGCGGAGAGAAATATATTAAGCCGCGTCGCCCAATCGTCCATCGTCATCGGGATTTTCCGTTTGGCCCGACTCTCGGCCAAGTCTAGGTACGCGCTAACGATACGCCCTAAGTCGTCAATCTCCGTCTCTGTCAGATAGTTCATCGCGACGCGCGCGTCGCTCTTAACGATTTTTCCGTTCGGACTACTCGCCCAAGTCGTTAGGCCCATACGCTCCTTTTCAGCGTCGGCGGTCTGGCCGAGAACGATGTAGAACATTTTGTCCAGCGTTTGCGCGAAAATCTCGCGGGTCGTCGGCGCGGACTGGTCGTAGTCCAGCGCGGTGGCGTAGATGTCGGTTATCTTCTGGTCAAATCGCCGCTCGGACAGGCGAATCTCCCGGATTTCCTCAAGCAGGCGCGCAAAGTAGTCGTCATCGAGGAACGCGCCGTTTTCCAGGCGTTTTCTGTCCAAAACATAGCCGCGAAGCGTATAGTCGCGCAAAACGCTCGTTGCCCACCGTCTGAAGGCCGTGGCGCGTTTCGAGTTGACGCGATAGCCGACAGCGATAATCGCCTCGAGGTTGTAATGCTTGACGCGATAGTTTTTTCCATCGGTCGAAGTTACCGAGAAATCCTCGGTAACTGAACCAGCGGTCAACTCGCCTTCCGCGAAGATATTTTTTAAATGAAGGCCAATGTTGTCAGATGACGTAGCGAACAATTGGCCCAGGTTTTTTTGCGAGAGCCAGATTGTTCCATCCTGAACGCGAACTTCAAGGCCGTCTCCGCCTGTTTGATAGGCGAATATCAGAAATTCGGCGGTACTGTTACGAATCCGAAGTTCATTCGGTATTTTTTTCTGGCCCATAATCATCCATCTCAGAGTTTGCGGGAGATAAAAACTCCGATAACGTCTTAAATCGCCAAAGGCTATTTTGTGGATTTGAAGTTTCGGTTTCGCGGCTCCGGTTTCTCATGGTCGGTGAACCATGAGCCCATCCACGCCGAAACCTCGTCCCAGTCATAGGCGTCTCCCGTGGCCTGAAAATCAGCCATTTGGGCGTTGAGGGCTTCCAATATTTTTGGATCAATAGCCAGACTCTCGTATCTGGCCAGAATCAAGTCAGAGACAATAGCTTCAGGACTTCGTTTTTCCATTTCCGACAGGGCTTTGAGGGCCGCCAGTACAGTAGGAGCCAAGTTCAAGCTCATAACTCATCTTCCCGCTTTATAAAAATGTAGACAAGCGCGACTGGCGCGTCCGGCTCGGCCATCCTGATGAACCTAGCCACCGGAGCCACCAGCTACGTAGCGCGTCAGGTCAGAGGCAAGGCCACCACCGTCTAGGACGAAATGACCGCCCCCTGGCTACCCAACTCGGTCAAAGAACACGCCAATCTCTGCGGAAGAATCTGAACATTAAGCCAACCCTGGAAATTAGGCCCAGCTATCTGCTCAAGGCGGTGGCGGCAAAAGATGTGGCGTTTGGAAACTGAAATTTACAGAAACGCTTTGTAAGAAATATCAAAAATTTTACCTAGGCGTTTGGCTTTTTTTTACTGATGGCCCGTTGGCCGCTTTCCAACTCAGATACTCTGGTTTGCTTTATTCCCAAACGCTCAGCCAGTTCTTCCTGGGTCATGTCCATTTTACCGCGAAAACCGCGCAAGGCCATGCCGGGATGGGCTTCTGGAAAAACTTCCTCAAAAGTATATAGTTCCTCGCCGTCTTCATTGACGGGCCTAGCTCCTCGCCAGGCCAAAGCCAAAAGACTATTTAAAGCCTCCGTCACCAAGGCCGCCTGTTGAACCGGAACCGTTACGCTGAAATCTATCCTAGCTAATTCGCCGATAGTTCGCGTTTTCACGCGTTCCAACATATCTGAACTTCCATTATCCGAATTTCCAAGTCGATGACCTTCCAAACGGCCACATATCTCGCCTTAACTTTGTTGAGAAGGCAATGGCGGTAGTTCTGATCCTTCTGGCCGCTCAGTTTGGCGTAATGATATCAGTTTTTTTTGCTAGCCCGGTAAAAGTACGATCCAAAAGCTCCAAAAAGATCATTTGCCAAGAAAATTTCTGATAACTAACGCAATAATAGTGGCTAGCGTGGCCATCAAAAATCCAATACTATATTTAGTCGCGCCCATCGATTTCTCAACTTTAGAGCTAAGTTCTCTTATCGCTGAGTCGATTTTAAAGGCGATATCTTTGATTTCGCCGCGTAAATCATTAATGGCTTGAGAACTGGCGATAAAATCCTCTTGAGCCTTCAGCGTGGATTCAGCCAGCTCCACAACTCGAGCCTCTAATCTTCCAAACCTTTCTTCCTGGCTATTTCCAGTCCCAGAGGATGGAGTCGGCTGTTCGGGCGTGGCTTCAGAATCCGCTGACGCGGTCGTCAGGGTAGTGGGCGGAGGGTTAAGATTAGGCATAAAATTGTCTCCTTACATTATTTTAAATCAAAAGCTGGCCAGTTCAGCGTGAGGCGACTAAGCCCCAATAGCGGCCAGCGCGGCGAACAAAAATCCAACACCGTATTTAGTCGCGTTCACCGATCTCTCAATTTTGAGCTAAGCTCTCTTACCGTAGAGTCGATTTCATTTTAGAGGTCTTTTTTAACCAAGTCAATTTTATATTACCTGGTTTTTTCAGCGAGTCAATTTTAAAGTCGGTATTTTTTAATTCGACGCGTAATTTATTAATAGCTTGAAAACTAGCGTTAAAATTTTCTAGAGCCTTTAGCGTGGATTTAGCCAGCTGCTCAACTCGAGCCTCTAATCTTCCAATCCTTGATCTCGAGCCATTTCCGCCCCCAGGGATGGAGTCGCTTTTCGGGCGCGCCTTCAGAATCCGCTGACGCGGGCGGAGGGTTAAGAGCAAGGCATGAAATTGTCTCAGTACAATTTTTTATATCACAAGCTGGCCAGTTCAGCAAGAGGCG
This sequence comes from Deltaproteobacteria bacterium, assembly GCA_031270705.1. Taxonomy (GTDB): domain Bacteria; phylum Desulfobacterota; class Desulfarculia; order Adiutricales; family Adiutricaceae; genus JAIROO01. The sequence goes on along the minus strand of JAISWW010000164.1, from coordinate 12,145 downwards.
AATAGGCTGGCGGTAATTTGAATTTTGGAATCAAAAATATTTTTCGAGGGCGCCAGGGCGATTGCTTATGGCGCTAACAAATGGTCATGTCAATCAAAAGAATGTCCTAGCGATTTTTGTGAGGTTTGAGAACGAGAGTTCGGGTTCAATATCGACCGGCGCGCGAGATCCAGGCCAAGATTTTCAAGTAGCGAATCGGTCGCGGAGGCGTTTAACGAGATAATTTGTATTTTGACTTTGTTGGCGCCGCTGAATATATTAAAGGCATAATAACGCGAATATCGCGCTTTAGGAGGCGGTGAGATGATAATCAATTTTTCGCTCGAAAACTGGATGTCCTTCCGCGACCGGGTCACGTTTTCGATGGTCGCCACCAGTGAGCGCCAACATGGAGACAGGGTACCCAAGCTCGGCAAATACCAGTTGAGAGTTCTTCCGATTACGGCGATATTCGGTGGCAACGCTTCGGGCAAAACCAATTTTTTCAAGGCGCTGAGTTTCGCTAAGGAGCTGGTCGTCAAAGGCGCTCAGCCCGACAGCCTGATTCCTGTTGAGCCGTTCCGGCTGGACGACAAAATGGCCGATCAGCCGTCACGGTTTTGTTTCAACTTGTTGATCGACGAGAGAATTTACGAGTTCAGCTTCGCGGTGACTCACAAGGCGGTTCTGGAAGAGAAGCTGACGCTTGTCACTAGCTCCAGCGAAAAGGATCTCTACCACCGTCGAGACGGAAAGCTCAACTTCGATGGTTCCCTGGCCAAGGATCAGTTTCTCCAGTTCGCTTTCAATGGAACCCGGGACAATCAACTCTTTCTGACCAATTCGGTCTCCCAGAAGGTCGACAATTTCCGACCGATCTACGACTGGTTCAAGGACACTCTCGAGCTACTCGCGCCCGATTCTCGCTTCGGATTTTTCGAGAAATTCCTCGATGAGGGGCATCCGTTTTACTCGGCCATGAACGATATATTGCCGTTAATAGATATCGGCGCTAAGCGCCTGGGCGCCGAGGAGATCCCCTTCGAGAACATTCCGCTACCAGAATCGCTGAAGAGCAAGCTACGGGAAGAGGTGAAAGAAGGCATGACCGTTCGTCCACTGACCGAGTCGATCAATGAACGGTTCGTAGTGACTCGCAAAGATGGCGAGCTGATCGCCAAGAAGCTGGTGACCTATCATCCGAAGGAGGACGGAGCGGAGGTCAAGTTCGAGATCCGTCAGGAGTCGGATGGCTCGCGGCGAGTAATCGATCTGCTACCCGCGCTTTTTGAGCTCTCGAACCAGTTGTCGAAGAAAGTCTACGTGATCGACGATGTTGACCGCTACCTGCACCCGCTGATGTCCCGCAAATTTCTCGAAAAATACCTCTTATACCGCTCCAAGGAAACCAGAACGCAGTTGCTCCTGAGCGCCCATGACGCGTCGCTCATTGATCAGTGGCTCTTTCGCCGCGACGAGATGTGGGTAGCCGAAAGAAACGGCGCCGGAGCCTCAAGTCTGCATGCCTTCAGCGACTACATTGACTCCCAACGCGACAAGGATATCCGCGCGAGCTACCTGTTGGGACGAATGGGTGGAATTCCCCATATTTTTTTTGGGGCCGTAGGCGTTTTGGCCAATCCCCACCTCGACGAAGAAAGTGAGGGGGATGACTGAGGCCACGCGCTAGCTCTTGATTTAAAAAGCCTAACCGATTAAACTGAGGAGAAATTATAAATGAGGTTAGGGCGAGGCTAGGGGAAGGCGCGGAAAATCAGCGAAAAGCCTAATCGCTATCATTAAATATAAATTATTAAGGCCAAGACCCTCTTCAAGGGAATTTAACTCCGGAATTCATTAAACTCTTCGCTAAAAAGGGTGTTTCATGAGCAAAGCCAAAACCATTCAAAGCCGCGTCAACTACTCCAAGACTCAATTGGCCGCTTTAAAGGAGACAAACCTGGCCGTCCAAGCCAAGGAACTAGGTTTGAGCGTCAATGATAAGGGTCAAGTTCCTTTAAGCTTTTTGGGTCAGGCCATGGTGGTAAGCCTGGAGGGGATAGAGTCGGTTAGTGGCGGCCAAGTCTCCGTTGACGCCCAAAGCGTCGTGGCCCATTACCTCATTTCTCGGGGGCGAGGGCCTTTAAAGGGCGAGTATGTGCCAATCAATCGCCTAACGGGCATCTCGGTCTCCCCCTCTAGTCCCAGCGCTAACCTCGCGAAACCTTTGGAGATGATTGACGGGGATTACGAGCGGTTTCAAGAAGCGGCCCGGAAGATTGGGGGCCGTTATGAGGGTCTATCCCAGGCTGGCGGTCAAGCCTGGCTGTTTGGGGATCTGCCTCTTCTGCCGGTCAGGATCGAGTTTTTCGAAAAGGATGACGAGTTTCCTTTTGAGATAAAGATCCTTTTTGACGCCACGGCCAATATTATCGCCAGTTACGAAGGCTTGGAGCTGTATATCATGTGTCTGACAGTAGGCTTATTGATGGCTGGCGGCTGGATCACCGATCCCGACGATTGCGAGAGAAGCTTTTTGTAAAAGCTCTTTTCTGACGGGTTTTTGGGCGGCTTAAGTCCTTGGGCCAAGATATTTTTCCAAGGCCACGATGACTTCCTGAAGAGGGAGACCCATAACGTTGGTCAAGGAGCCTTGGATTTCTTTAATAAGGCTGAGGCCTAGGCCTTGAACCGCGTAAGCCCCGGCTTTGTCCAACGATTCGCCTAAGGCTAAATAAGCCTCAATGTCGCTCGCGTTTAAAGGCCGAAACGTCACGGCTGAGCTGACCGGCTTAACGATGGGCTTGGGACAATTTTTCCCCAAAAGGCAAAAAGCGGTGATGACCTCGTGGGTTTGGCCGCTTAAAGCTTTTAGCATTTCTTTGGCCTCGGCCAGCTCCTTAGGTTTCCCAAAAATTTGCCCCTTTAAAACCACAATAGTGTCCGCGGCCAAAACTAGGCTCTGGGGATTTTCCTTAGCCCCGGCTAAGGCTTTGGCCACAGCCAGGCGACTGACTTGCGCCCGCGGGGGTTCCTGGTCTATAGGCGACTCGTCGACCTCGGCGGGCTTGACTATAAACTGAAAGCCCGCGGCTCGCAAAAGCTCCCGGCGGCGCGGGGAAGCTGAGGCTAATATTAGCTCGGGGACGCTCGGGTCGCTCATGAGCTTCACTCCTCTTCGGCTAGGCCAAAAAAATTTCTGGCGTTTTGGGTGGTTAAAAAAGCCGTCCGCTCTTGGTCTAGCTCTAAAGCTCCGGCTAAGCCAGCTAAGGTATAACTTAAGTAAGCCGGCTCATTGCGGCGTCCGCGCCTGGGCGCGGGCGCGAGATAGGGCGCGTCTGTTTCCAAAAGGAGCCTATCCTTAGGCATTTGGCGGAGAGCTGCCCTTAATTCTAGGGCTTTGGGAAAAGTGACGACCCCAGGAATGGAAAAATAGCAGTCCAAATCCATATAGGCTTTGGCTTCCAACCAGGAGCCGGTAAAGCAGTGAATTAAGATCCGGCCCAAACTGGCGCGGTGGGCTTTTAAGATGGCGAGGGTCGACTCAAAGGCCTCGCGCGTGTGGATAACCACGGGCAAGCGCGTTTGACTGGCTAGGCTCAAAAGCTCGTGAAAAAGATCTTCTTGGATTTTTTGAGGCGAGTGGAGGTAATAAAAATCTAAACCTATTTCGCCTAAAGCCAAGTTATCGGGCCTTTGAGCCATTTTTTCCAATTCTAAAAGATCGCTTTTTTGACACTTATCGGCCCCATGGGGATGCCAACCGCAGGTGGCCTTTAAGAGAGGGTATTGGGCGGCTAGGTCAAAAGCCTCTTGGTTAGTGCGGGCGTCAAGGCCCATGTTTACGATGGCCTCAAGACCCGCCTCTTGGGCTCTAAATATTATCGCGGGCAGATCGCCGCTCAATTCTGGCAAAAACAGATGGCAATGGGCGTCGATGATGGGCCAAGGCGAAACTAGGCTGGGGGGAGAAGAGGCCATATTAATTTAAAAGCGTCCTGAGCCAGGGTCTCGGGGTCGAGAAGCTGGGCGTTGAGGCGGAAAAGGCCAGAGAGGCGATGGGGGCCTAAGTTAATTTCGATATCATCGAGGATGGCCTTAACTTTAGACAAATAAGGCCAGTTCTCAAAGGCCTTTTGGAGAGGCTCTCCGCGAAATTCCACCCGTTTTAAGCCCACCGCCGGATCCACGTCCAAAATTATGGTCGCGTCTGGCCAGGGAAAGTCTTGGTTGGCTTTCAGGATCTCAGCCAAATCTAAGCCCAAAGCCCCTTGGTAGATTAAGTTGCTAATTATGTAACGATCTAGGATGACCACTTGGCCTAAGCTTAAGGCGGGGCGGATATTCTGGGCCACGTCCTCGGCTCGGTCTTGGACAAAGAGCTCCAATTCCGCCCAAGGGGTGAGCCAAGTAGGCCGCTCGCCTTTGCTTATGGAGCGGATTTTTTGCCCCAGGGGCCCTAAGGTGGGCTCTCGGAAAACCACCGCCGGGCGATCCTGGGCTAAAAACAAATTTTTAAGGGCTTGGGCCAGGGTCGTTTTGCCCGCTCCATCCAAGCCCTCAATAGCGATAAAAAAGCCAGCCCTCACTCGTCGCCCACTAGGCGAAAAGGCTTGGTCACGGAGACGGTTTTGGCTGGATTGAGGTTATCGGTTAAGGTTACTTTCAAAGTATATGAGCCCGGCGGGAGACCTTTGACTCCAATGGTCATGGCCAACATGTTTTCCACGCTAAAGGTGCGATGCCCCCGCATCTCATAGGGGCCTAGATTGTCTTGGCCGCCCAGAGTCTTCTCGCTGGAGTCAATGATGACAAAAGCCCCATTGATGGAGTAGCCGTAGGTTCCGTCTGGCCCTTTGAGCTGGGTAAAACCGTAAGGCTCGGTATAAAAGATGAGGGGCTCATTGTCTTGGAAATCCGCGTTGGCCCGAGGCTTGTAACTGCCAAAATTTTCCGGTTGCTCGGTGACAAAATAGGCGTTGCGGATAGACAAGGGAGCCTGATTCCAGAGAGCTTCTTGGGCCGCCCAAATGCTTTCCAAAGCGGCTTTGTTGTCGCCTATTCTGGCCGCGGCGCTAGCCTGATCCAAAGCTTGGAGGGCTGAGGGGGCGTTTTGGGCCAAGGCCAAAGGAGCGGGGCAAAACCAGACTATGGCCAGGGCCACCAGAAATGTCAAGGAACGCATTGGGCCTCCAAAAATGGCCTTTATTCGGTAAAGTTGACTAGACCCGTTTCGATGTCGTAAACGCCGCTAACCACTTTGAGGCGCCCGGCTTTAACCGCTTCGGCGATGACGGGGCTGACCAGGGTAACTTGCTCCCGGAAAAGAGAAGCCGACATTTTGATAGCCGCGTCCAAGCGGGCGGAACTTTCCAAACCCGAGACCGCCTTGGCCACGGGATTCAATTTGGCCAAAAGCTCCCCTAAGGCTCCGGGTTCTTTGGCCTCGTTAACGACGGCGGTGACGGCCCCGCATTGGGTGTGAGCTAAAACCAAAATGATCGGGACGCCTAAATGGGCGACCGCGTATTCCAACGAGCCAATCTGATCCACGCCCGGAGCGGCTCCGGCCACGCGTATCACGAAAAGATCCCCAAAGCCTTGATCAAAAATCTTCTCCACCGGGGCCCGGGAGTCGGAGCAAGATAGTACCGCGGCCAAGGGCGTTTGGCCATCTTTGGCCAGCTTCGCTAAGACATCTTTGCCTTGCCGAGGGTGGGTGGGTTGAGCGGTGGCGAATCTGGCGTTGCCTTCTTTTAAGGCTTTGAGGGCTGAGTCCACGCTGTTAGGGTTATTGGGGCCGTGACTAGCTCCGTGACTGGCGTCGGCCTGGCCATGGCCAGACTCTTCGGCGGCCAAGGCGGCGCTGGTCAAAAAACAGAGCGAGAGGATGACGAACAAAAAGCCTAACATTCGAGTGACCCTTAAAAACGCGTAAAAAATATTAGTTTGGGGCATTGTTTCGTCCTGGAGGCGACCACGATGGTGGCGCGAAATTAGCCTTCAATAAACCAAGCGCCCAAGGGCGGTCAATTGGCGGCCAAGAAAAAAAGAGTTAAAAAAATAGCCTCTTTTTGGGGCTCAGACGGATATTAAAAGCTAATTATAACATAATAGTTTAAATTTGAAAAGGCGGTTCTCGGGAGCTCGGGAGGAAGAAAAAATGGCCAAAAATAGCCGCTAGAGGCTATTTTTGGCCATAGGCCAGGTAAATTTTAGCGTTTGGCCACGACATTCAAAAAAGACAAAGGCTCCTGGCCGGTGTTTTCCAAAGCGTGAGAGTCGCCGGGCCGAGCGATGGTCACGTCACCGCTAGCCACGGGAATCTTTTGGCCCTGGCTGTCGGTAAAAACCCCTTGGCCAGAGACGATGATATAGGCGTCCTCATTGTCCGAGTGAGGGTGGAGGCCAATGGAGTCGCCTGGTTGGAGGGTCAGCCAACCGATCTCCTTAATGACGTAACTCTCTTTGGCGTTATTGCGGTTAAAGGCGAAGAGGCCAGCCAAGGTTCCCTGGCCGTTGGCCACGTTTTGGCGATCCCAGGTCAAGAGATCCTTTTTGGCGTAAACTTGTGGCTCGCCCGCTTGAGCCGAGGAGCTCAAGAGGCAAGTTAAGGCTAAGGCCAAGGTTAGGGCTAAAGCCGAAAGAGTCCGGCGACAATAAGGGTCAGTTATTATTTTAGGTAGCATATAGTCTCCTTGGGCGGCTCCTTGGTTCCCCAAAGTGACCGCCGGCCAGTTTATGGTTATCGAGCTCCCGCCGAGGCGAGGCTAAAATCTTTAAGGTCTTTGCTAATAAAATGAGCCATGATCAAGGAGCCCAAAGCGAAAAAGACGCCTAAAAGAAAAGGCAATCGCCGATCCAGCATCCACAAAAAGCCCCCAAGAAATGGCACGGTCACGGCCATGATATGATTGACGGTCACCCCCATGGCCATGCTGGGCGCGATGTCTTCCGGCAGGGAGATCTTTTGAAAAAATGTTCGAATGGAAATGGTGAAACAGAAAGTCAACTGGTCAATCACATATAAAAAGGCGGCCAAAATTGGGTTATCGCAAACCACGTAAGTGAGACAAATAGCCAAAACCAGAACGTATTTGGCCAATAAGAGCTTTCTTTCCCCCACTCGGTTAATGGCTAGACCTATGTAAGGATTTAAAAACCAATTGACAACGTGGTTAAAAAAGAACAATAGGCTCATCTGGGTCAAGGTAAAATGAAAATGCTTAACCAACAGAAATATGGCGAAAACGCTAAAGATCTGGCGCCGGGCTCCGGATAGGCCAGTCAAAACGTAAAAAAGCCAATAGCGCTTTTTAAAGATTAAGCCGCGTCTTTGGGGCGGCAAATTGGAGGAGTCGGGTTGGTGGAAAAAAGACCAAAGCCCGACCACGACGGCCATGGAGCCAGCGAGGCCAAAGAGGAGCCGGTAATCCAGTTTTTCCAAGACGACGGAAAACAATAAGATCACCAAACCCATCGATAAACTGCCCAAGGCGTTAAAGGATCTTAAGCGGCTAATGATTAAGGGCGCCTCGATGAGCTTAAAATGTTGGAGAGTTAAGGATTGATTGATAGCCTCAAAATAATGAAAACCCAAAGACAAGATCAAAGTCCAGAAGATTTGCCCGTGGAAAGTGGGAAACCAGCCCGCCCCAATGACGCCCAAGCCGCATAAAAGAATCGAGAGCGAGGAGAGGGAGGTTTCCTTAAAGACCAACAATAAGGCCACCACCCCCAAGCCCAGTAAGCCCGGAATCTCCCGGATGGATTGGATCACGCCATTATCCCGGCCAGAGATGTTGGCCACCTCCACGGCGAAGTTGGTGTAGAGAGCGTTCCAGCCCTGAAAAGCCGCCGCTTGGGCTAAAGTCAGCCATTTGAGATAACCATAGATGGGCCGGGCTTTAAGTTCTTTTAAATTGATCACAATATATATTCTCCCAAAAAATAGGGATAGAAGGCGATAAAAAAGCGAAGAAAAACGTTGGGCTTAGAGGCCCAAGAGCTTTTGAGATAAGGCCAAAGCCTCTGGGGAGGGACAGGCTCCGCCGAGCATCCGGGCTAATTCTTGAGCTCGGTCGTTCGGCGGGAGTTCCCTAATGGTGGTTAAGGTGCGATCGTTTTGGGCGTCCGCGGTTTTGGCCACGAGGAAGTGGCGCCCGGGCAGACAAGCCATTTGCGGTAAATGGGTAATGACAAAGATTTGCCCGCGCCCGGCTAGCTCGGCGACTTTGGCGGCCACGGCCTCGGCGGTGGCTCCCGATAGGCCCGCGTCAATCTCGTCAAAGACCAAGCTCTGGTCGGGATGAGGCTCTTGGGCAATTTTAAGGGCCAGAGTCAGGCGCGAAAGCTCTCCGCCGGAGGCGATTTTGGCTAAAGGCCTTAAACCTTCCCCCGGATTGGGGGCGAAAAGAAAAGTGATTTGGTCAATCCCGCGCGGGCCTAAAGGGGCTAAGGGGCTGACCTCAATGATCAATTGGATCTTGGGAAAACCCAAAACCCTTAAGGTCGTCTCTAAGCTCTGGGCGAGCTTCTTGGCGGCTTCTTGGCGCTGGGCGGATAATACTTTGGCGTTGGCCAAGGCTTCCTCTTCGGCCAGGCGGAGTTTTTTCTTGGCTATACTCAGTTCCAGATCCGCCTCGGCTAGGCGCCCCAAGGCCTCGGCCAGGCGCTGGCTTTTGGCTAAGACCTCGGCTAAGGTTGGCCCATGTTTCCTTTTAAGAGTGGCCAATTCGCTTAAACGCGCGTCCAGGGCTTCCAAATCGGAATCGCGCAAAGTATGGCCGCGCCCAGCCGAGCTAACGGAGCTGGCCAGATCGGCCAGTTCCGCCGACATATCGTTAACCCGCTCGGCCGGCTCCGACCAAGCGGGATCTAAAGCCGCGGCTTTGGCCAAAGAGGCTCTGACCGTTTCCAGTTGACTGAAAAGCCCATCTTTGCCCCGCTCTAAAACGTCGCGAGCCGCGTTTAAAAAATAACCGAGTTTGGCCCCAGAGCGGTGTAGGTTCTTTTGATCCAGGAGCCGAGTATCCTCCTCGGGCTGAGGATTGACCTTTTTGATCTCGGCCAGCTGAAACTCGTAAAGCTCCTTTTTTTCGCGGCTGTCGCGTAGTTCAGCTTCCAAGCTCTCCATGGAGCCGAGAGCCTCTTCGCGGAGACGCCAGAGCTTTTGCGCGTTGGCCAGGAGTTCAGGGACTTGGGCAAAAATGTCCAAATATTCCATTTGCTTAGCGGGGTTGGTTAGGCTTTGCTGATCGTGTTGGGAGGCGATGGCTAGTAATTCTTCGCCCCAGGCCGCTAATTGGCTTAAGGTGACTAGAGTCCCATTAATTCTCGTCCGGCCCCGCCCCGAAACCGCGACTTGCCGCCTAATGATGATTTCGTCGGTGGGCTCAAGGCCTTGAGCCGCGAAGAGTTCGGCTAGTTTCCCTGGATTTTCCAAGACAAACAAAGCCTCAACTTCCGCTTCCTCGGCCCCGGCCCGAATGAGATCCGGGGAGGCTTTTTGGCCTTTCAGTAAACCCAAAGCCCCAGCCAAGATACTTTTGCCCGCTCCGGTTTCCCCGGTCAAGAGATTAGCCCCCGGCCCAAATGATAGCGTCAAGCGCTCAATTAAGGCGAGGTTTTTGACTTTCAATTCCGTGAGCATGGGCGGACTTTCATGAATAAAATTGTTTAATCCGTGGCGGTGACGCGCAAGACTTCCTGGATAGTGGTTTTGCCAGCCAGCATCAGATCCAGGGCGTTTTCCCTAAGCGTCGTCATGCCTTCGGCCCGGGCCAGGTTTTTTAAAGTCAAAGCGTTGCGATCGCTAGTGGAGATCAGCTCTTTTAGGGTGTCCGTAAAAGGCATGACCTCCACGGTGGCCAAACGACCGAGATAACCAGTATTGCGACACTCATCGCAGCCCCGGCCTTGTCTTAAGGTCAGATCGCCTTTGGTGATAAAGCCCAAATCCAAAGCCATTTTGCCCGTTAAAACAAATTCGTCCGAGCAATAAGGGCAGATCCGGCGAACTAGGCGCTGAGCCATGACGCCAATGACGGTGGAGGCCACCAAAAAAGGCTCTAGTCCCAATTCCACTAAACGCGTCACCGCTGAGGGCGCGTCATTGGTGTGGAGGGTGGAGAGAACCAAGTGGCCAGTTAAGGCGGCTTGAACGGCGTTTTCGGCCGTTTCCTTGTCGCGCATCTCGCCGACCATGATGATATCGGGATCCTGACGCAAAATGGCCCGAATGATGCTGGCGAAGGTGATGCCCACTTTCGGCTGAACGGCCACCTGGTTAAATTGCTCGTGGATCATTTCAATGGGATCCTCGATGGTGGTGACGTTGACCTCCGGGGTGGACAATTGGCGTAGGGTCGAATATAGCGTTGTGGTTTTGCCCGAGCCAGTGGGACCAGTAACTAAGATTATGCCGTGGGGTCGGCCCATAAAATCTTGCCACTTTTTGTAATCTTCCTCATTAAAGAACATGCCCTTAAGATCCAGAAACAAAGCTTCTGGATCCAAGATCCTCATGACCACTTTTTCGCCAAAGGCTACTGGCATAGTGGAGACGCGGATCTCGGCCTCGGAGCTTTTGTGGGCGATTTTTATGCGGCCATCTTGTGGCCGACGCCGTTCGGCGATATCCAGCCTTGAGATGGTCTTAAGGCGCGAAACCATGGCCGGGTGGATGACTGCGGGCAATTGATACATATCATGCAAAACCCCGTCAAAACGCATGCGCACCAAAAGTTTTTCGCGTTTAGGCTCTATATGGATATCCGAGGCGCGCGACTCAAAAGCCTCGGCGAACAAGAGATCAATGAGGTTTTTTATGTGTTGGTCATCGTCCGCGATTTCGGCGGCGTTTTTCAGCTTAACGTATTGCTCAAGGTTACTGACGTCTAAGCCCAAGCGCGAGCCACCGTCGTATTGGTCGGCGGCTCCTTTGACCGAGGAGTTAAAGGCGTAGATATCGGTGATGAGCTTTTTGAGATTGGACTGACTGATGATGACTGGCTGGATATCGCGACCAGCCACGCGGCGCACGTCATCTAGGATGGCCTGATAGAAGGGGTGCCGGACGCCGACGATTAATTTGGCCCCTTCTAAGCCTAAGGGTTGGACTAGGTGACGAGCGGCGAAGGATTGGGGCAAAAGTTTAGTGATAAAATCTAAGTCCAATTCCCTTTGCTCGACTCGGTGGTAGGGCAGGCCGCTATTTTTGGCCATGAGCCGAGCCAGGACATCATCGTCGATGAGGCGACCTTCCACGGCGCCAGGGAGGGGCAATTTTAAACTGATTAGATAATCCAAAGGGTCGGTGCTGATAACGATAGGGGAACTGCCTTTGGTGGATCTAGGCCTGCGACTGCTCTCGCCTAGAGCCTTTTGGTAATCGCGTTTAATGGCCTCGGCGTTTTGTTGCCCCATTAAACCCACGCCCAAAAGGAGGTTTAGGAGATATTCTAGAGTGAATTTGCCAGATATAGCCGCTGACATAGATAAAGAGACCTTCTTGGTTTTAAAAGGTTTATAATAGGCGGGGCCAAGACAAAGTTAGAGCCTGAGGCTCGCCTAAAGCCTAGGGAGATTTTTAGCCGAACGCCAAAACATATTAGCACAAATTTTAGGTTCTGGACTGGGCCCAAGGGAAGTTTTTTTTGAGCTCCCAGCCATGGCCTAGCTCAAGCGCCTAGCCAAAAAGGGTAGGCGAGCCTTTTGCGGCTAGCTAGGCCGAAAAGCGCTAAGATACGCTAATTCGCGCTTTCGCGAAAGACTCGCCTGGCGAGCCGAAAGGAGACTTATGGAGTTAGAGCCAAACAACTGGCCTCTGGCCTTGGACGTGGCCAAAAAAGCCGCGGAAGCTGGGGCCAGGGTCATCGCCCAAGGTTATAACCGAGAAGATCTGGTCGTCAAAAACAAAGGTCTCATTGATTTAGTCACCCAGTATGATCTGAGTTCCGAGCGGATCATTAGAGACATTATTGGCCAAAGTTTTCCCGACCAAGAGATCCTGGCCGAGGAGGAGGGCTTAAGCGCGGCTTCTCCCTTAGCTCCCCGCTGGCATGTCGATCCTTTGGACGGCACCACCAACTTCGCCCATCATCATCCTTTTTTCGCCGTGTCCGTGGCTCTCTCTTTGCCGAGCGAAAGCGGGTTTAAAACCATT
>JAISWW010000066.1 GCA_031270705.1 Deltaproteobacteria bacterium | reverse complement strand
CCAATAAGGATTAAAGAGTCGAGCGTAAGCCGCTCGGGCAATCTCCTCGCTTAAAGAGCGAACCTCAATTACGAGAGGATCCAAAGACTCGCCGCAATAGTTTCGCGGAGCGCGTCCGGAGATGACTCGCGCGGCTAGGCTTAAGGCGCCCTGAAAGCCAGAGAGCTGACTGGAGCCCAAAAAGTCATGGGCTGGATCATCAAGCGTTATGAAATTGATGTCCACCTGTTGAAGAGCCGCGCGCAAGCCTTCGGGATCCGCGATCAGACCCTTAGGATCAAAAGCCAGGGACTCATTTTGGACATAGATATTGGCTAGCTCATTTTGATCCGTCCAGGCTGAGCTTCTAATGGCTAGATAAACGCCTTGGCCAAGGGAGCCTCGAGGCGGGCCAAAGATCCTTTTAGTCGCTCTGAGCCAAGAATCGGCTTCGGAGACGCTGGGATCGGCCTTAAGGTATTCGGCGAGGTTTTCCAAAGAGCGTTGGCGGATAAAGTTTTCTTCCCCGGGCTCGTCTAGTTCGGCCACCATTTTAATAGCTTGATCTAATTGACTCACTAACTCATAAAAGGTGTCCGTCACAACAGCGGAAGCGCGAATGAGGACGTCGATCCTGGGCCGACCAAGCTCCGCCAAGGGGATGACCTCAAAGCCAATTAAAGAGCCCGCCTCGGAGCGTCTTGGCTTTAAGCCCATTAAAGCCAGCATTTGGGCTAATTGTTCGCCATTGTTTTGGAGAATATCCGCTGTCAGCCAATAAAAGGCCACGGTTTTCGGGAATGTGGCTTGTTCTTGACGATACTTAAGGATAGTGGCCTCAGCCAATTGGCGGCCAATGGCCTCGGCTTTGGGCGTGGGAATCCTTTTGGGATCCTGGGTAAAAAAGTTTCGGCCCGTGGGCAAAACGTCATAGCGGCATTTTTGGAGTTTGGCCGAGGGAGCTGGCGCTATATAGGCTCCGCTTAGGGCTTTTATGACCGCCTCCAGCTCGCCCGTGTCCGCGAGTCTGTCTATTATGGCCTCCATTTTTTGGTCAATAACTCGCCAGGCCTCGCGGTCGCGCTCCCAACTTTTTGGGAGGAGGAAATTTTTCGCGATGGTCTCGATATCGCGCTTTTCCGCCTTGGCTAAACAAATTAGATCGACCTGATCGTCAATTTGGGCCAAGTCCTGGGAATTGGAGTGATATTTTTCATAGAATTCCCCAGGTTCTTTTTGGATTTCCGCCAAATCCCGATTGAGGTTTCTGGCCACTAAATGGCGGATCGACGCCTTTCCGCCTGGCTCATGCCGCAGGATTGAGCTGAGAAAATAGCCCAGTTTATGGTTTTTGGGCAGATCGCCTAAGGCGTGAGGGCCACTATCGACATAGGTTTTGCGATAAAGAGCTAAAAACGCTCCTAAGCGCTCTAAGTTTTTACTTAAATCCCCCTCAAAATCGCCGAATACTTTGCCGAGACCAGACAATTGAACTTTAGCCAGGATTTTTTTCGCGACTTGCTCCCGTCTCTTGTCTTGGGCTATGTTCCACAGAACCATATATTCCTCAAAAAAGGCTAAATCCTCATTGGGCCAGGCCAGCCTTGACATGGGGGGCAAGTGGCTAATTAAAGTCGCCGCTCCCCGGCGTTTGGCCATTAAGCCGCCTTCGACGTCTTGGCTATCGAATATATGGATGTTGGGGGTGTCGCTTAAGGCCACATCGCCATAGCAATGTCGCGTTAGGCCCGTGGTTTTGCCAGGCAAGCGCTCCAAATCGCTCGGCCCGCCCAGATGGACAATGACCTGAGCCCCAAAGGTCTCGGGATCGGTTAACCACTTATAAACGGCCAGATATTGAAGAGGCGGCGGAACGAGAGGATCTTTAAGGAGCTGACAAGATGGCCCGTCGCACTGGGTTCCCGCGCAACCTCTTTTGGGCTCGGCCAAGACCACAATTTGGGGCCCTAAACGGAGACCGGGAATGACCGCTCGGCCCTCATAAATCATCGGGGAATTAGGGTTTTTGAGTTCCTCGCTCGGCGTCCCCCAAACTTTATAAATTTCCTCCTGGACTTTGGGTGGCATTTGCTCGAACCAGGTCACATAACGCCCTTTGGAGACCAAACCCAAAGCTCCGCCATTTTTGACAATTTGCTGGGCGCTCGTCCAGCGAGAAGCGGGGACAGCCTTTTTGGCCAAAAGATTGTGAATTATAGTCCGGCCAGTTTTGGCGAAATCGATCCGGTAACCAACCTTTTTCATGGCCCGGGTCAAACGGGCCAAGGATTCGGCCGCGTTAAAGGTTTGGGTGACGCCTAGGCTCGCCTCCAAGCCCTCGCAAGGGTTATTGGGGAGGATAAAAGCGATTTTGCGCGACTCTATGGGGCATAAGGCCAGATCCACCCATTTTCTGGCCCGGCGAGCCAGCCGCTTAATCCTTTCAAAATCAGGCTCGTTAAGGCCCAAAACCTGGCCTGGGCCATTTTCTTTGATCAAACCGCCCACCAGAATCGGATTGATGGCCCCCTCAAACTCGTTCATGGTCATGGTCCAAATGGTGTCTGGCCCTAAACCTTTGGGATCCTCGCGCGACTCCGTTAGAGAAAAGCGCTGGCTGACCAAGGGTTGAATGACCGGGACGCCTAGTTTGGCGAAGAGCTCCACGGCGGCTGGGGTGGGGGAGTCTTTGGCCCAGCCGCTGACGTTTTTGCGCGGAGCCGGCGCGGCGGGGATGAGTTTGACAATGAGATCCGGTTTTAGGCCATCCTTGCCGTTTAAGGCGTTTTCTAACTCTACGGTTTGAGAGCCATCGACCCACTCGGCGAAGATCGGCAGAACCACAAATTGTTGAGCCTCCAAAGCCCTAATGATGGCCCGCTCAACGGCCAAATGCCCCATGGCCCAGTGGAAGCGCTGGAAAATTAAGGCCACCACCCCCCGTCTCTTGTAATCTTTCCGCTCGGGCCCAAAATACCAGCTGAGGTATTTTCTGGCGCTTTCGTAATGGGCGCAGTTTTCCGGGATAAAGGGATGGTAGAAGCCAAAAAAAGGCTGGGGCTCTGGTTGGCGAGCGCTCTGGGCGGAGTTTTTGGCTAAAGCCATTAGAAACTGGCGAAACAAAAGGGCGTTCTCCGGGCCGCCAAAATTTAGGTATTGATGGGCCTGGGCCAATATGGCTGGTTCCGCGCCACCCCAACCCAAAGGATCCCAAGAGAGCTGGAGGAGTTTTTGCTCGGGTCTTAAGTTTTTAAGGGCCAGCCGGACGGGCTCTAAATTCTCATCCCCACAATCATGGATAAAAATCAAAGAGGCCCGCTCGATTTTCGTCAAAACAGCGCTCAAAATATTTTTAAACGACAGATCGTAGGAGGAGAAAACCTCAACTTGGCTGAACTGAGGGCTCTGGATCGAGTTGAGCCAGTTAGCCAGGATAGGGCCTAAAATGGCGATAACGAGCGGCTCGCTCCCCGGAGCGATATTGTTCTGGTTTAAATTTTCCATAGTCAATCAATAACAAAATAGTTAGCTAATAACCAGCGGTTTAAAGAATATTAAAACTAAAATAAGTTATAAAATTCTAAAGTTATCAGCTGATTTTTGGCTTAGCCACGGTAGAACGCCAAAATTTTGGCGCAAAAAACCTTAAGGCCAAATGTCTAAAAATTTTTTGGGCTTTTTGGGTTCTTTTGGGCGGGTTAGCTTAAAGCTAACGGCCAAAAGAAAAGCTTTCCGAAAAATCTTAAGACAAATCGGCGCGGCGTATTTTTTATGGGGAACTAAAGGCGCGAGATTACAGGCGAGGTCAGAGCGGATAATGCCAAATCCAGCGTTTTTGGCTCTGGCTGATTTAAGAAAAGCCAAAGCCAACCACATTGGCCTAAAAAGAGTCGACCGGGTATTCCCCTTACCGTATCGTGGACAACATGGCGTCAAAACTTAAAGAAGGTTCCTGACTTATCGCCAACGCGCCAAATGAATGGCGGGTTTAGCGAAACACAGTGATGGGCTCGCTCCCGAATCG
>JAISWW010000036.1 GCA_031270705.1 Deltaproteobacteria bacterium | reverse complement strand
TGGACGAGCCTGAGGAAGTTCTGCGCCTGGTGCGGAAAACCGTGATTTTTAAATAGATTCCTGGGTAAAATTAAAGTTTAACGTAGTGAGGCGACAACCTTTATTGCTTTATATATTATAAAATATCCCATAAATTATCAGTAAATGAAAGTTTAGTTTTATTTTATAACTTAGAGCGTTAATTTTATAATAATCTAAAGGGATATATATTTTTATTTTAGAAAAGTTATTAGTTTTTTTATGCGTTGTAAAGCAGTCATGAGCTTTTTATAGGATTCTGTGACTGGAGAAATGAAGGTCAGGCGCGTCTATTCGTAAAAATCGACTAAATGACGTTAAAAGGTTGTGGTTTTTGGAAAATAAAAAAGTGATTTTTTGGTTGCTTTCAGCTATGGGTTTGTGATAAACTCTTAAAATAAGCTTGCGGTCTACGGTTTAGCTAGTGTTGATGGTTAGGATGTATTAGAGCGATAATGAGAGGTGGGTTCTGATTCGGAGTTGGGGATCAATGGCTTACTCGCTCAAAGACTTCTAAGGGTTTTTTCTTGTTAGGGCGCCGAAAATACTGGCTTTTTTTAGTATTGTCCCCACGCGTGTGGGGGTGAACCGGCCTTGACTGACCAACCAACTCGCGAAGGTATATTGTCCCCACGCGTGTGGGGGTGAACCGTGAATTGATAGCGCATTTAATGGCCGAGCGCCATTGTCCCCACGCGTGTGGGGGTGAACCGGGTAAAACGCGCGCAGACCACCAAAGAGGCTCATTGTCCCCACGCGTGTGGGGGTGAACCGGGCGCTCTCTAGTTAAAGTGGTTAAATTGTTAATTGTCCCCACGCGTGTGGGGGTGAACCGCATCTTTAAGCGCGTTGCTTAAGACCAAATTATCAATAGTGTTTTGAATTTTTTAATAGTTCTAAATTAAATTAGCTAATTACGTTAATATTAGTTTGATCTCGTTTTTTGTATTGATCATTCAATTTCCCTCCTAACTCCTGTCCTAATGAATTTCTGACGAATTATTTCCCATTCAATATGACGGTAGACTATATAAAGAAATACAATTATTAAACTATCATAATTTGTTATATTTACTTATTTTAATTTCATAGTTTTTAATTTTTTGTCAAGTTAATGAAATTGCAATGGAGAGAACGCGGAGATAAATTGCCGACCGGATTAGTAGGTTTTTATCTATTCGCTGAAATTTTTCAATTGGTAGCGTTAAACTCGGAAATTCGGTAGAATACCGCGAGATTTTTGACTGGCTTAGCGATTTAAACCAGGGAGAGGGATTTTGATGTCTAGACCATTTTGGATATTGGCCATGGTGGCTTTTTGGGCAATTTTTACTGTTGGTTGCGCCGTAAAGGCTCCAGTAGATTCTGGGCCAGAATCCGAGACCCCGGAAATTGTCGTCCCCCAGGCCAAAGTTGAGCCCTTAACCTCGGTTCCCGCTCCTTGGTCAGAATTGGCTGGACAGTTGGTGGCGCAAGGGTTGCCACGGGACAAGGTAACGCGGTTTTTCGCTAGCCAGGAGCTAACCTATACCAAAGCCCCTATGGAAGCCAAACTGCGGGAGCTGTTTGGGATCTTTTTCCGCTCGGATCTGACTAAAGATATCCAAGAAAAACTTTATCAGCTGGGTTACGAGGTTTTGATTGATGGTCGAAATGGCCCAGGCACCAAAAAAGCCATTCAAGCCTTCCAAAAAGATCATAACTTAAACCAAGACGGGAAAAGCGGGGATGTTCTAGCCGCGGTCTTGGCTCAGTGGGTTAAGAAGGCTCAGGTTCGAAATTTAGCCGATTATAAGCCGCCCGCCGCGACTAAACCTAGTCGCTCAACGACTTATCCTCAATTTACAAACCCCAAGGTTCTAGAACAGATTCGGGCTCATTACGCGAGAGATAGGGCGTTATTTGAGCGCATGGCCAAAGTTTATGGGACGCCTGGCCCCTTAGCCGCCTCAATTATGTGGATAGAGACCGGTTATGGCAATTTCTTTGGCAAGAATAAAGCGGCTGTCGTTTTGGCTTCCATGGCCGCCTCCGAGAACTTTAAATTAATCGCGCCTTATCTGGGCGATCTGGCTTCCGAGCCCGGGGCGGAGGATTTTTTGCGCGAACAGGCCCGGCAAAGAGGCCAATGGGCCAGAAATGAACTAGCCAGTTTGCTCAGTTACGCCTGGTCAAATAGATTGGATCCCATATTATTTCCCGGCTCCATCTATGGGGCGATTGGTTATGGCCAATTTATGCCTTCCAATATCGCCAAATACGCCGTGGACGGGGATGGCGATGGCCGGATAGATCTCTTTGAAAAACCAGACGCCATATTCAGCATTGGCAAGTTTTTAAAGGCTCATGGCTGGCTTGAGGCCAAAAATGAGGAGCAAAGGCGCCAAGTTATCATGCGCTATAATAAGAGCGGAACCTACGTAAATACGGTTCTCTACGTGGCTCGAGCCTTGGATCCTACTTTTGGGCTGGATTAAGAAAATATTTTAAGGACTCGGCTAGGCGATTTCTTAAGCTTAGGTTTTAAGGCCAATTTTTCTTTTAAAAAGGGCTTGTTTTTTTAAAAGGTTTTGGGTATATTAATAGTCACCCAGGAGTAAAGCCAGAATCGTCAAAGGATTCTGACTGGGAATCTCGTCAAATTCGAGAGCGGGCCCGCCGCTGTAGCCGGGGACGAACGCGAAATAAGGCTTTGGCCTTGTCACTGGCCTTTTTTGGGAAAGGCTGGGAAGGTTTTTCGCGTAAGACTGATCCGGGAGCCAGAAGACCGACCTCTGGGTGAGCATAATTGACCAACTTCCTCGCGGCTAGGGAAGGTAAGGCGTAAAGGATAAAAGGGCATCCTGGATCGGCTAGATTTTTAGCGGGTTCAGGTTTTTTATTTTTGGCTGGATCTATTTGGGAGAGAAAGTCAGCGTCTTGGTTTTTCGGTCGTTTCGGGAATAGGTCCGAAGAGTTCGCTTTTCGGATAAATATATTAAAGGAGGCTCAGTTACCTTAGGTGGTCCGGCGTAGGGAAGCTCGTGGAAAACGAGCGCGGTCCCGCCGCTGTAAACAGGGACGAAAACGGTAAATTTTTTCCTCTCGCGAACTACTGGTCAGAGCGGTTGGCGAGGTGGAGGATTTTAGGTCACTGGCTTTCGAGCTGGGAAGACTCCGTCAGTAGAATGATCTGTGAGCCAGAAAACCTGGCCGGGCTTTGGAAGGCGTTTGGCACGTGGATTTTGCCGTTGACGCAGGCCCTGTGGGTAACAGGGAATTCCCTTGGGCCCTTATTAACCGTAGATTGTCCTGGTCGCGACTTTTGGTTGGGCCGCGTTTTCGCTAGCTAGCTCTACCTCCCTGGCTGGCGAGCTCAAAGCTTAGTCAAGAGCTTTTCGATCTCGCAACAATCAAATAACCTCAAAACCCCAGAGCGGTCAAGGCCTTAAGGCCCAAAGCCGCTCTGGGGTTTTATAGTTTTTTGGGCTGTTTTTGTTTTAATGACTATTTCAGTTTTAGAGAAGTTGGCCCTTTCGCCGCGTTGAAAAGAGCGTAATCAGAAAAAAGGGCCCGCCCAATAGAGCGGTCAGGACGCCAATGGGGATCTCGGCTGGGGCTAAGATGACTCTGGACAGAAGATCCGTGACCGCTAAAAAAGCCCCGCCTAGAAAAAAGACGGCTATGGTTAAGATTTTATGAGACCAGCCGAGGATCCAGCGAGCGGCTTGCGGCACCATGAGACCGACAAAGCCAATGGGCCCAGTCAAAGAGACAATGGCCCCCACCATGATGGAAGCGGTCACGAAGATAATGAGCTTGGTTCTTTTGACTTCCACGCCGCGGCTAGCCGCTAACTCTTCCCCGGAGACCAAAAGATCGATTTCCGGGGCTAAGAAGCGGATGACCGAAGCCCCCACCAAAATTATAAAGGCCAGATCCGGGAGTCTAGGCGTCTCCAAACCCACCAAAGAGCCCATCAGCCAATGGGTAATCCTTAAAGATTCGGTGGCTGAGCCGATATACTGGATAAAAAGAACCAAGGACGAAAAAAAGAAATTGACTATGACCCCAGCCAAAAGCATGACCGAGGTCGATAAACCTCCTTGGGAGCGCGTGGCCAAATAAACCAAAGCCATGGATAGTCCCGCGCCTAGAAAAGAGGCGCTGAGGGGCCCAAAACTACCAAGAAATGAGGCTCCGAGCCAAATATAGACCGAGGCCCCAAAAGCGGAGCCGCTAGCCACGCCCAAGGTAAAAGGCGTGGCCAAGGGATTGCGGAACAAGGCTTGAAAAACCATCCCGCCTAAAGACAGGCCCGCGCCCGCCAAGAAAGCCCCCAGGCTTCTTGGGAGCCTTAAAACCCAAAAAACCTCCGCTTCCGGGTGACCAGGCGTCTGTAAAGAGCTGAGAGAAATGAGATCCGCGCCTAAAAAGGGGCTGATGATGGTCGCGAGGCCGGCTATAATTATCAGGCTGGCCAGTTTGGTTCGCGTGGTCATTGGGCTAAAACCAAAGCTCTTTGGCTTTTGGGGTGAGCTAGATGGACAAATTGGTGGTCAAAGGCTTCTTCTAAGATTTGCCCATTAAAGAGCGTTTGACCCTCGCCAAAATAACTCAAAGCCCCTTTTTTCAGAACCAAAGCCAGCCCCGCGTTTAAGGACGGGTGATTTAAGTCATGGGTCACGGTGATGATGGTCAGTTTTTGGTTTTGATGGAGATCCAAGAGGAGGTTATCCAGCTCAAAAGCTCGCCGGGGATCCAGAAAAGAGGTGGGCTCATCCAAGGCCAAAATGGGGGTTTCTTGAGCCAAGGCCGCGGCCAGATAGGCTTTTTGCCGCTCGCCCCCCGATAAAGTGGCTAAGGTTCGGTCAGCCAGATCTTCCAAGCTCGTTAAAGACAAAGCCCTGGCTAAAGCCAAATTATCTTTGGAGCGCTCGGAACTGGAGTAACGGGATAGCGTTATAAACTCCCGGACTGTGTAAGGCGGGATCCAGCCACCAGCCTGGGGAGCGTAACCAATGAGCCGGGCTAGCTCTTTGCGGGGAAAGTCCTTAAGGTCGCGACCTAAAAGCAAAATCCGGCCCGTGGTTTTGGCGTTCTCAATCAATCGTAAAAGAGCCTTGATTAAGGTGGATTTGCCAGCTCCGTTTGGCCCAATGATGGAAAGATATTGGCCAGACTCCACTTGAAAAGAGATATTCTTTAAAATCCATTGGTTATTAATGGCCAAGGAAAAATCTTGAGCCTCCAATAAGGCGCTCACGACCGGCTCACTGGATGAAAAAAGTTGGCTAACCGGTCAATGGTTAGGTAAATCCGGGGCCCGGGCACAGTATCGGATTGTTCGGTCAACAAATGAACCCGCCTATTTTGGATGGCCTTAACCGCGGTCAAACTGAGCCAATCCTTTTGAACTTCCTCTAGGTTTTCCACGTTGAGGATAATGTCCACAATGATATCTGGATTAAGAAAGATAATTGACTCTCGAGAAAGCCTAGGAAAAGCCAAGGGGCCTTGGTAAGCGTTTTCAGCGCCCGTAATGGCTAAGATCTGGTCATAAAAGCCATCGCGGCCAACCGCGTTAATCTCGGATATATAGCCTAAACCCTCATAATCGCGCATGACGGAAAACAAAACCCTGGGCCTAACTCGCCCTTGGCTTTGGCGCCGAGCTTTTTGGGCGCTTTGATCGATCTTGGCCAAGATCTCTTGAGCTTTTTGGGCCCGGTTTAGTTTTTGGCCCAAAATTTCCACGCCTTGGCGAAAACCGGTTAAAGAGCGGGTGTCCAAAGGCAAGACCGCAAGACCCAAGCGCTCTAAGCGAGTTTTGTCCATAGAGCGATCCGTGGGCAAAGCCACGAGATCGGGTTTGAGCCGAATAATGGACTCATAATTGAGCTGACTAAAACTGGCCACAATGGGCAGATCCAATACCCCTTGGGGGTATTGGCAATAACGCGTGCGACCCACCACTTTTTGGCCTAAATCCAAGGCGAAAAAGGTTTCCGTGACTGATGGGGCCAAAGTTATGATTCTTTGGGGCGTAGTGGGAATGGGTTGAGGCGAGCTTTTGACGGCTAAGGCTCCGTGCAGGCGGATGGTGAGAGCTAGGCCCAAGGCGACCAAAAGGAAACGAAAAGCTAAGGATCCCCGCCAAAATAAACGTTTGGAATAATTTTTTTTAATTATTTTTAAAAAAGTGGTCAGTTTTGGCATGAGACTTTAAATTAGTTAAATTGACTCCTGTTTGAAATTCGGTTAGGCGTCCTTAAGCGGGTAAAATTATGGGATCCACTTATTAGATCCAAGGCGCTTGGAGCCGGTCGTTACTATTATGAGCCGCCTGGGGCCAAGTTTGGGGCGAGCCATATGGGGTCAAAGGGCCAACATCTTGCCACAAAGAGGCTAAGACGTTTTGTTGGTCTTTGGTTAAAGCGCGCTGTTTGGTTTTGGCCCAGCGAGCCGTTTTGTTGATAATCAGATCCAAGCGGGAGTTAGCCACCTGGGCTGATTTTAAGACCATCCGCGTAAAAAAGCTTAAAAAGGCCGTAATGTCCAAATCGGGCTTTTCGATGGTCGCGCTTAAAATCTCATGATAATTTTCGCGATCCAAAAGGATGGCTCTGGATAAACTATAAAAACCACAGATTCGGCCTCGGCTGGATAAGGCGAGATCGGTGGCGAGTCTAGCCACTCGGCCACTACCGACCAAAAATGGTTGGATAATTAAAAGCCATAAGTGAGCGATCCCGGCCTTTAAAACTAGATCGCTGGGCCAAGGCGCGTTGTGCCAGTTTATAAACCGGCCCATCTCCGCTGGAATTTTGGTGGCTTCTGGGGCGGGACTAGCCGTTAGAGAGTAAGGCCTCGACCCGGGCCGACTGACCTTTAAGCCAAAAGAGGGCGCTCGCCAAGAGCCTAAACCAGCTAAACTCCCTGGTTGGGCCAGGGCTCGGCTCCAACGCTCTAACCGTCTTTTGGAGAGCCGTTTTTCGGGATTGGCTCGGGCGTCTAAACCCAGATTAATATAGTTATTAATGAGCTCTAAATGTCCAGCTCCAAAACCATAGTTAAGGTTTTTGGGGGAGGCGGGCGCCGCGGCCAATGATTTTTGGCTAAGGGCGGATTTGACCAGAGCTGGATCAATAAATTCGTCATCCAAACAAAAAGAATTGACTAATTCCTCATAAAGGCAAATTTTGTATAACTCGTCTAAAGGGGCGTCATCGATATAAAGGAGCTTATTGGAGAGGAGTTTTTCTTCCTCGGCCAATAAAGTCAGATCTTGGGCCAAAAACTTTGGTTTCCAACGAAATTTTGGCCATTGAGGCTGGTTAAAAATGGTTTGATCCCATTTTTGGTCAGTGGTTTTATTGAGATCCAGCCCCATTTTGGCCTCCTTTGACTATATTTTTATCGGCTTAAGGGGTCATGACCTTAAGAGCGCCCAAAGCCTAGCGACTAGTTGAGCCAGAGCCAAACAAAGATAGTTTGGGCCCTAATTAAAGATTTCCTTAGGCTAGGCTATCCTTGCTCATTGATATCCTGGCTCATGGATATCCATGTTCATCGATATCCTGGCTCATCGATATCCATGTTCATTGATATCCTGGCTCATCGATATCCATGTTCGCGCCTGGTCTTCGCGGTTTTCGAGTCAAACTAAACTGGCTCTGATTATATTAGCTCTGAGATTGTTTGTCGAATATCGCTAGGAGCCAATAAGGCCTTATGAGGAAGATCTGATTTTTCTCTTAGCCCAACCTTCAGATGGGGGCAAGTCGCCACCAAGGCGCGGGAATTTTAATTATTTGGCTCACGCGGCGTTTATCCGGGCTAAATTAAGGCTATTTTTCTGAAGACGGGAAATCGCGAGAGCGACATAGGCCGAATTTAGCTCGATCCCAATAAATTTACGGTTCTCCTCTTGGCAAACCAAGCCTAATGCGCCGGAGCCAAAAAAA
>JAISWW010000030.1 GCA_031270705.1 Deltaproteobacteria bacterium | reverse complement strand
TAAAGCTCGCGTGTTTCTCGAATTGGCCAGAAAAAACTAATCGCCGGTCAATTTCAGTCAGGAAAAGTAATTTTTATTAAGGGGTTCGCTTGAGGCTAAAAAAGGGGCGTTTTGGCCAGGAGCAGCGTCAATTATTTTTTGACAAATATCCAGAAAAAATTTTATTCAATGATTTCCGATAGTTAGCGGAAAAAAGGGTTTTTGATTTATTTTTCTTTTTTTTTACAGATTTTTCAAGTATTATAAAAGCTCCAATTCAAGGAGGCCGCCCATGTTGGCGGAACGCCGTTTAAATTCCATCCTCGCTAAGGTTAATCGCCAGGGCTCTGTTTCCGTGGGCGAGTTAACTGAGGCTTTAGAGGTCTCCGAAGCCACTATTAGGCGAGATCTGGCCTATTTGGCCGATCGCGGCCTCGTCAATAAGGTGCATGGGGGAGCCACGGCGCGGACTGACCAATTTGGGGCTGGGGAAAAGGCCGTCGCCGAAAAAAGGATCCTTTGGGCCGCCGAAAAGGAGGCCATTGGCCAGTGGGCCGCGGGTTTGGTGGAGAGCTCGGATTTTGTTTTTATTGACGCCGGCACAACGACCATGCGCTTAGTTGAAGCCCTAGGGCCCACCAAAGCCTCTTTTGTGACGAGCGGGGTGGCTCACGCTTCCTTGCTCATCAAAAAAGGCTTGCGAGCTTACATTTTGGGGGGCTTATTAAAAGGCGGCACCGAGGCCGTGGTGGGGGTGGCCGCCCTAGCCGCCTTAGAGCGTTATAACTTTACCAAAGCTTTTTTAGGAGCCAATGGGGTCAGCTTAAAAGAAGGCCTCACCACGCCCGACATGGAAGAGGCGGCCATTAAAGGCCAGGTCGTTGAAAAAGCCCAAGCCGCCTACGCGTTAGTCGATCATTCCAAGTTTGGCCTAGTCTCCGCGGTCAGTTTCGCGCCTTTAGCCAAAGTCACTCTGGTGACGGATAGGCGACCCGAGGACGCCTATAGCCTGGCCGCCAAAAGTTTGTCCATCGTTATGGAGGCGGACAATTGATTTACACCTTAACTTTAAATCCGGCTTTGGATTATTCCGTAACGGTCCCCGATTTGCGGCTTGGAGCCACCAACCGCGTGGCGGCCAATGAAATTCAGTGGGGCGGCAAAGGCGTCAATGTCTCGCGCGTGGCTTTAGAGTTTGGCCTAAAAACCGTGGCCATGGGTTTTGTGGCGGGCTTTACGGGGAAGGCTCTGGAAGAAGGCCTGAAATCTTTGGGCGTCGCGGTGGACTTAACCTGGCTCCGGGCCGGCGACACTAGAGTGAACATTAAGTTATTGGCCCAAGAAGAGACGGAAATAAACGCCTTGGGCCCACCCGTTGAGCCCGAGGCCATCACGGCCTTAATCGCTAAACTCAGCGTCATAAAAGCCGGCGACTGGCTGGTTTTGGCCGGCAATGTCCCGCCCACGGTTCCGGTGGATATTTATCAGCGGATCATGGCCCAATTGGCCGATCAAGACGTTAAGATCGCCTTGGACACCTCAGGCGAGCCTTTGGGTTTAGCGTTGCCTAAGCGGCCTTATGTCATTAAGCCCAATAGCCAGGAGCTTCGCGATTTAGTGGGCCTGACCGTTGATTCGGAAAGCGACATTGTCCATAGCGCCCAAAAAGCCCAAAGCCTAGGGGCCAGAAACGTTTTGGTCTCCATGGCCAAAGAGGGCTCAATTTTATTGACCGAGAGCCAAGAGGTTTTTCGGGTTTGGCCCGTTATAGGGCAAGCCAAAAATTCGGCGGGGGCCGGGGATTCTTTGCTCACGGGCTTTTTGGCCGGACGCGTGGCAGGCTTAAGTTGGGCCGAGTCCTTGCGCCTAGGGGCGGCGGCTGGGAGCGCCACGGCCTTTAGCCCGACTTTAGCCACCAAAAAAGAGATCGAGGCCCTGGCCCCGAGCGTAAAGGTTTCTGACTTAACCAAAAATTATTATTAAAATTATGGCTTGTATTAGGCCTATATTTACGCCTAAATTATTTATTCGTAGATTATTCGAGCGTAGATTATTTACGCGTAGATCCGGGCCTTAAGGTCAGCGTTTTCTTGGGCTTTTCTCGTTTTATTGTTTTTGTGATTTATTTTTTCGCGTTTTGTTTTTCTTAAAATAGTCATTCTCTAGTCTCTCTATGGTTGGTCTATGGTCTTTAGACTGTCAGGCTTGGGCCGCGCGTTTAGCCGCGGGTCTTTTGGCCAACTACGGGATCCGTAAATTATATCGCGCCCAAAGCGCCAAAGTTAATATTCATTGAAGAGGCCTCTGGGGCCAAAAAAGGAGCGCCATGAAAATTACCGATTTTTTGACCGCGTCAAAGGTCGCTATCCAGGCTCAGGCTGGCACTCGGGATGAGGCCATAAGACTTTTGGTGGGCCTCCAAAACGCCGCTGGAGCCATTAGCGATCCTGAGGAGTTTGAGAAAGACATCTTAGCTCGCGAAGCCAAGGGCACCACCTGTATCGGCGAGGGTTTGGCTGTTCCGCACGCCAAAAGTACGGCCGCCAAAGAGCCTTCTTTAGCCGCCGTGACTTTGGTGACGGGCGTGGATTATCAGTCGCCTGACGGCCAATTAGCCGATCTCATTTTTATGATCGCGACGCCTCCAGGTGGCGACGCCCATTTGGAAATTCTGTCGCGCATGATGGTTTTACTCATGGACGCCGATTTAAGGCAAAAATTGCGGGCGGCTAAAGAGCCAGAGGAATTTGTCCGGATCGTCGACGAAGCCGAGATCGCCAAATATGGCTCCGAGACCAAGACCGAGGAAGCCCCGCCCGCCGAGCCAGAAGGGCGGATTTTAGCCGTAACCGCTTGTCCCACCGGCGTCGCGCACACCTATATGGCCGCCGAGGCTTTGGACAAAGCCGCCCAAAAACTGAGTATACCCTTTAAAGTCGAGACCAACGGCTCCACCGGGATTCAAAATCCCTTGACCGCGGAAGACATTAAGTTGGCCCCGGCCATAATCGTGGCCGCCGACAAACAAGTGGAAACCGAAAGATTTGTCGGCAAAAAGGTCATTTTCGTCAAAGTCGCCGACGGCATTCATAAGCCCGAGGCTTTGCTCAAGC
Organism: Deltaproteobacteria bacterium; assembly: GCA_031270705.1. Classification (GTDB taxonomy): domain Bacteria; phylum Desulfobacterota; class Desulfarculia; order Adiutricales; family Adiutricaceae; genus JAIROO01. Next base: position 20,800 of record JAISWW010000030.1, on the reverse strand, counting down.
AAGCCCAAGCCGGGGAAGCGCCTATATATGAGGGCTCGGGGGAAGCGGGGGCTGGCTCCGCGTCTAGTTCCGCGGCTTCTAGCGAATCTTGGGCTCGGGGCGTTTATAAAGATCTGATGAACGGCGTGAGCCACATGTTGCCATTTGTCATTGGCGGCGGCGTCCTCATCGCTTTGGCCTTTTTGTTTGACGATTACTCCATCAATCCAGCCTCCTTTGGCTCCAACACCTCTTTGGCCAAAGTCTTTATGAATATTGGCCAAGCCGCCTTTAGCCTGATGCTCCCGATTTTGGCTGGTTTTATCGCCCTGAGCATAGCGGATAGGCCAGGCTTAGCCCCGGGCGTCGTGGGCGGCCTTTTGGCCAAAGAAGGGCTCTCCTTTGGCTCTTTATTATATGGTAGCCCCGCGGTATCGGGCGGTTTTTTGGCGGCTTTATTGGCCGGTTTTTTGGCTGGCTACGTGGTTTTAGGCCTTAAAAAATTAACGGAAAATATGCCGCGCAGCCTTAAAGCCTTGGGGCCAGTTCTGATCTTTCCCTTGTTGGGTAGCCTTTTGGTGGGTCTGGTCATGCTCGGCCTAAATCCCTTAATGGGCGTCATTAACAGCGCCCTGGCCAATGGCTTAAACGCGATGGGCGCGGCCCAAAAGATCCCCTTAGGCGTACTGCTAGCGGCCATGATGAGCGCGGACATGGGCGGGCCAATCAATAAAGCCGCTTACGTCTTTGGCGTGGCCTCCATCGCCTCGGGCAATTATGAGGTCATGGCCGCGGTTATGATCGGGGGCATGGTGCCGCCCATCGCCATCGCGTTGGCGGCCACGTTTTTCCCCAATCGTTTTACGCCCGAGGAGCGTCACGGAGCCCCGGTCAATTATGTCATGGGTTTATGCTTCATCACCGAAGGGGCCATCCCCTACGCCGCGGCCGATCCCTTAAGGGTCATTCCCTCTTGTTTAGTGGGGGCGGGTTTGTCTGGGGGCCTAGCCATGGCCTTTAATTGCGGCTTAATGGCTCCTCACGGCGGCGTTTTTGTTTTTCCCGTGGTCAAGAATCCGGGGGCCTATTTACTGGCTTTGGTTTTGGGCTCCCTTTTGGGCATGGCTTTATTGGCTATCTTAAAAAAGAAGATCCCTTTGACGGCGGCGCGAGCGTCAGCCTAAAGAGGCGAAAAGAAGAAGGAGGATTTTATGGTTAGCGCGAAACTTACGGCTTTAAACGAAACTGGGGTGCATATGCGTCCGGCCCAGGTCTTGGTCACGAAATTGGCCCCCTTAAACGCTGAGGTGACCCTCAAGCATCTGGGCAAAGACATCAACGCCAAGTCCATCATGATGGTCATGGCCGCGGGCATAAAAAAAGGCCACGAGGTGGAAGTCATCTGTCAAGGCGCGGACGAGGTCGCGGCTTTGGCTTTGCTCGAGGAGTTTTTTAAAGGGGTGATGGATGACGCTTAAACCCTAGGGTTTTGGGCGTCTAGATTTGGCGAGCCTAAGGGTAGGGTCGCCACTTGAAAATAGATCCTTTTAAAGGGCAAAGGGGGTTGTCGTGAGACTTAAAGGAGTAGCCGCCTCGCCAGGCGTGGGACTGGGTCGGATCTTGCTTTATCGGGAACCGGATTTAAATTTCGATAAAGTTGTCTTTAGCGGGGTGGAGAACGAGAAAAAACGCTTAAACGCGGCGGTGGCCAAGTTCAAGGAAGAGATCGCCCTTTTGGCCGCGGCCGCCGAAAAACGCTCTGGGGCCAGTCAAGCGGCTATCCTCACTGGTCAGGTGGCCATGATTTCCGATCCCTACATGATTTCGCGCGCGGAAGAGCTCATCGCCAAAGGCCAAGTGGCTGAGGCGGCGGCGGCGGAAGTGGCCCAGGGTTTTGAGGATATGTTCAACGCCTTGGAAGACGAGAAGACGCGGCAAAGGGCCACGGACATTGGGGATCTCAAAAAGCGCCTTTTGGGCATCTTATTGGGGGTCAAGCGCCTGGAATGGTCGGAAATCGCCGATGACGCGGTCTTGGTGGCTTTGGATTTGCCGGCCTCGGTCATTAGCTCTTTGCCCATGGATAAGGTTCTGGCTTTCGCGACGGAGCAGGGGGGCTTAACGAGTCATGGGGCCATCATGGCTCGCTCTTTAGGGGTGCCGGCCGTGACTGGGCTCATCGGCTTAATGGGTCAGGAGCTCAAAGATGGCCAGCCTATTGTGGTGGACGGCTCCTCGGGGGAGATCATTTTAGATCCCAGCCCAGAAGAGAGTCGCGATTACGTCTCTCGTCGCCAAGCTTGGCGAGAGGATCAAGCCTCTTTAAAAATCTACTTAAAAAAAGTCGCCGTGGACAAAGATGGTACCCGGCGTCTCCTCGGCTCCAACATTGGCGGTTTGGCCGACGCCCGACAAGCTCAAGAGTTTGGCTCCGATGGGGTCGGGCTTTTTCGGACGGAATTTCTGTTTTTGGATAGGGCGACTTTACCCACCGAAGAAGAGCAGACTAGGATTTACGCGGAAGTGGCCTCTCTTTTTCCCGAGAGCGAAGTCATCATTAGGACTTTGGACGTGGGGGGCGACAAACAACCGGTCGCCTTCGACATGGCCAAAGAAGAAAATCCTTATCTGGGTTTGCGGGGGATTCGCTATTATCAAGTTCGGCCCGATATTTTAAAGACCCAGTTAAGAGCCTTATCGAGAGGCGCGGCTCAATATGGCAACATAAAGATCATGTTGCCTTTGGTCATTTCTCTTGAGGAAGTGACCTTTGTTAAGGCTCTATTTAAGGAAGTCGTCGCGGAACTAGCGAGCGAGGGTTTGCCTCACGCGGAAGAAATGCCGCTCGGGATAATGGTCGAGACGCCAGCCGCGGCTTTGATTATTGATTTGTTGGCCACGGTGTCCGACTTTTTTAGCGTGGGCACCAATGATTTGACTCAGTATACTTTAATCGCCGACCGGGGCAATCCCCAAGTCAACCACCTTTGCGATCCCTTTCACCCAGCTCTTTTGCGTAGCCTTAAGGGCGTCATTGGCGAGGCCCGAAAAGCCCAAACGCCGATTGGCTTATGTGGGGAGATTGGGGGCGATCCGCGGATGTTGCCACTTCTCATGGGTTTTGGCTTAAGCAAGTTTAGCGTCAATCCCGCTTCATTAGCCAGAGTCAGGCGCGACATGAGTTCTTGGAGCTTAGCCGAGGCCACTGATTTGGCCGAGGAAATCTTGACTTTGCCGACCGTGGAAAGCGTGAAGGCTCGCCTTAAAAAAGCCCTCGACCAAAGAGGCAAAACGTCTTAGGCCAAATTATTGAGGCTTTTTCGATCTGGAGCCTCCAGAGCCAATGAGTCTTGGCTCTGGGGGCTCTAGCGGTTTTTTCGCCCGAAAATTTTATTTAAGGCTTCTGAGGCGCGATTTTTGACCACATGGCGTAGCGCAATTCGTCTAGGCCCTCGCCAGTGTAGGAAGAAAAAGGGTAAATCTTGGTGCGGGGATGAGCTTTCTTAAAAGCCTCTAGAGCTTCTGGGCCTTCGGGTTGATCCATTTTGCCCAGGGCGATTAAGGCCGGTTTTTTGGCTAGCTCTGGATCATAGGCCTTTAATTCTTTAATGACGATCTCCAGATCTCTTTTGGGGCGCTCGGGAGCCAAGCGGCTGGGATCGAGGAGATGGACTATGACCGCGCAACGGCTAAGGTGCTTAAGAAATCGGCGCCCTAAACCCGCGCCTTGGGAAGCTCCCTCGATGAGGCCCGGCAGATCGGCCAAGACAAAGCTATGATCCTCATCGACTCTAACCACCCCGAGGTTGGGGGTCAGAGTGGTAAAAGGGTAATCGGCGATTTTCGGGCGAGCCGCCGAGAGTTTGGAGATGAGGGTGGATTTGCCCACATTGGGGTAACCAACCAGGCCCGCGTTAGCCAACAAGATGAGCTCTAATATAATGTTACGCTCTTGGCCAGACTCCCCGGGCTGAGCGAATCTGGGGGTTCGCCGGGCGCCAGTAGCCATGCGGGCGTTCCCTTGGCCGCCTCGTCCCCCTTGGGCCGCGAAATATTGGTCGCCTTGGCTAGCCAGATCGGCCAGTTTTTCCCCCGTCGCGGCGTCGGTAATGACCGTGCCCGGGGGCACGGGTAAAACAATATCCGCCCCATCCGCCCCACTTTGGCGCTGACCTCGACCAGGTAGGCCGTTTTTAGCCAAAAAACGTTGGTTAAAGTGATATTTTAATAAGGTTTCTTTTTGGCTAGAAGCCACAATGATAACATCGCCGCCCCGACCGCCGTCACCCCCGTCTGGGCCGCCTCTAGGAATATACTTTTCCCGCCGGAAACTGACACAGCCCGCTCCGCCATGGCCAGAAGAGACATAAATTTTGGCTTGATCGACAAATTTCAAAATGAGCCTTTTAGTCAGAGCCTCTTGGGCTGATAGGGCCTATAGAGTTGACGCTAAGAGACCTTGGCCTTATAATAAATTAATAAGGCCTTGGCCGAGTCTGGAGCTCAAGGTACCTTAGATGGCCTTATTTTTCAAGCTGACTTTTTGGCTTTTTTTAAACGATTTATGGCTTGTGGGCTGGTTTTAGGCGAATTGTGGCCCATATGTAAAATAATTCTTAGCTGATTGTCGATTAAAAGGAAGCGTTCGTGGCCCTGGATTTTTCCTCGGATATCCTCTCGCTGGTGGCGGAAAGAAAGATTCAAGAAGCCATGGCCGAGGGCCAATTCGATAACTTGCCTGGTCGCGGCCAACCCCAGAAGCTAGAAGATCTCTCCGGTCTGCCCGAGGATCTGCGTTTAGCTTATATTGTCCTAAAAAATAGCTCTTATCTGGACGCGCGGCCCGCGGATACGCCTAACGTCCGTTCTATGTTAGCCGACGAGCCTTTGGCGGCTAGTTTTTATAAAGGTTTGGATAAACTAAAAACTCGTTTTAAAGCCGCGCCCGGCTCAAAAGACTCCGATCGCCTCGATCGTCTCGCCCAATCGCCTTATCTAGGCTCAATCTTGGATAAGATCCGTTCCTAGATATCGCCGCGCTTTTTTATTAGGATTGTAGCCTCCGTTACGACTATAGCCCGGCCAAAGGGTTACCTTCGCTTGAGCGCCATCGCCTCCTGCCTTTTTTGGCGATTCTTTTCGCGCCAAGCCTTAGGGGTGGGCTACTTTTCTTTTTTGGCGCCTCCACAACCAACATCTAAGGAGAAAACAATGTCCATAATTAGTCAAGAAATTCGCGATTTCGCCGCTGGGAAACTGGCTTGGGTCGGCACGTCCAACACTTCGGGTCTGGCCAACTTGTCGCCCAAGGGCACCTTAGAAATCTTGGATGGCCAGAACATCATTTTCGCGGATCTTTTTAGCTCCAAAACCCGCGAAAATCTGGAAAATAACCCCCAAGTGGCCGTGGCCGTCATTGACCCCGCGACGCCGGCTGGTTATCAGTTTAAGGGCCAAGCTGAGCTGTTGAGCGCGGGGGAGCTTTATGACTCGGTGGTCAATAAGCTAAAACAAGCTCACCCCGGTTTGCCTACCCCCAAATACGTGGTCAAAATCCGGGTTTCGGCTATATATAGTCTCTCGCCTGGGCCAAACGCGGGCCAAAAAATCGCCTAAATCTCTAGCCGCCTCCCTGACCCTTAGGGAGGCGTTAATTTTTTTAAGGACGCGCCATGAATTGCCCTTGCGATAAAAACGCCGGCCAAGCGGATTGGTCGCCCATCTGCGTTGGCCATTTATGGTTGTTTCAAGATCTCGAGCCAACGGAAATCATGGCTTTAGCCGAAAAAGCCCACCGAGCTCAATACCAACCTGGGCAATCGGTTTTTATGCAAGGGGATCGGGCCAGAAGCCTATTTCTCATCAAAAGTGGCCGGATTCGCTTGACGCGCGCCCTGGATAGTGGCGCGGAGATCACCTTGGATATCCGCAAAGCCGGGGACTTTTTAGGCGAGTATTTGTTAAACGATCTAAATCACGACTATTATTATCCAGTAAGCGCTTGGTGTCTAGATCAGGTGACTACTTGTGGTTTTTCTAGGCCTGTTTTTGAGGAATTGGTCTTGGCTCGCCCGGCTATTGGCTTAAAGGTCATAAAAAACATGGCCGGGCGCATCGCTTCTTTAACCGATCGCTTGGAGGCCATGGCTCAGCTCCATTTGGAGGAGAAGATCTACGGGGTTTTATTGAGCGTGGCGCGGGAGCATGGCCGCAAACAAGAGGGGGGCTATATTTTAGAGATCCCCTTGACCCACGAGGATTTGGGTTTTTTGGTGGGGGCTCATCGGGTCAGCGTCACGCGAACCATGAAACGACTCAAAGAATCTGGCCGGGTGGATAGAAGCGGCAAATGGTTGGTGATCTTGGGGGCGGACGAAACAAATCTCAATGAGCCGAGCCATTGATATTTGGTTGAATCTGTCTAAATTACACTTTTTTAGAAAGTAAATTATTTATTGTCTAATTTCGCGCTTACCAATATTTTTTTAGCCAGCCAAAAATTATTATTTAAATCAATTATATAATTATAACTATCTATTATAGCTATAACTTTTTAGTCAGGGCCAGAAATAATTGTCTCAAATCATGATAGCCTTATATATTTGACCAAAAGGGCTCAATAGCTGAGGCGACCTTAGGCGATTTTTTGAAATCTAGGCTCATGTCTGTTAGACTTTAAAAATTAAGAAGAGATTAAGCGGAGGCGAAGCCGATGGCGCGGGGAGGTCAAGTGACGATTCTGAACCAAGACCCGGCCTTTGCGGCGGAGCGGGCTAAGAACTTTTGGCCAACTAGCCGCGTCTTTTCCGCCCGCCTTGATGGCTCGCCCAAGTTCCCAGTCGCGGCTCAGAACGAAACCGCCTGGGCGAAAAAATTTAATCGCGAACCCACTCTCGCCCGGAAATCCGCGTGCCGCTAGTCAAGAAAACCCTTTTCTCCCTCATCTTGTTGGCTCTCCTTATCCCTGGGCTGGTCATGGACTTTTGGGTTCCCAGCGTTCCAAGGATCGCCTATTTTTGGAGTTTAGTGGAGATATTCCTGGCTATAAAGATTTTGGGAGTAATTTGGCGGAAAAAAACTAGCCCGCCGGGTTGGTTTAATTTTCTGGCCGCGACCCCTGACGAGGCCGCGAAAAACTTTTTTTTCCAATTGTCGATCATAGCCTTGCTTTTGGATGGCTTTCGGGTGGGTTTTGGTTTGGGTTTTTTTGGCCCCCAAAACGCTCCCTATATGGAAACGCTCAATCCCACCTGGTGGAGCTTGGTTCTGGTTTCCAGCCTCATGGCTTTGTGTCTGGCTGGCGGCCCTTTAAAGAGAAAGTTCTTATTAGTCGTTTTAGGGGTCATATTAGCTCATCAACTCGTTTTATGGCTCGGCAAAGACATCTTTGTGGCTCGTTTTCAGCTTATTGTTTATTTGCTCTTGGCTATAACTGGCTCGGATAAATTATTTCCGCGTTTAGGCCTTATTATTTTCGCGATCTTGGCTTTTTTCGGCGAACCCAGGTTTTTAAGCTTAGATTTTTTCCAAAATTTTGATTATCCTTGGCTCGATCCGAAGACGGATCAGCTGGACGCGGCCTATGAGTCTTTGATGGGCCAAGCCGCCATGGCTAGTTCTGGGCGTTGGGGTTTAGGGCTAGCTTATTGGCCTAAATTAGAGCTTTTGCGGCCAGGCCTTCTTAGCGTTAATTCTTTGGTTTACCTAACCGTTTGGCTGGGCGTCTTGGGAACAGGGGCCTATATATTTCTGCAGTCGCTCTTTTATTTTGTCCTTATTTACAAAATTAAAGACCTAGCGTGGGGCTGGCCCAAGGTTTTGATTCTCGCGACGACCAGTATATTGACTCTGGGCGTCTTGTTAACATTACTCGCGACTTTATCGCTCATGGGCGGTTACGACCCCGTTGGCCTCGCGTTTGTGGGTAGCAATCAAGTGGGGGCTTTGGCTTTGGGAGTCACTTATTTCGCGGTGGCCGGGCATAGATTTTTTCAGTCAAGCCCTCCAGAAGCCCTAAAAAAGCCTCTAACCAGTACTTCCCCAGGATAATAAAAGAAAATTTAATGATTTTAAACATTTAAAATTTTTTGTCCTTATTTATAAAGGCGAAAAGTTATCGTTATGATTTTTTTTATTTTTTGTCTGATCACCTAATTAAGCTTCGGAATACTCAGTCAATAACTCAACCAATTTTCTCTTATGATCTATTAAATAATAATACGTTAAAATATGTTGTTTAATTAAATACATTTATAAAGATTTTTCACGGAAATAGTTGACCGATTTAGGCGAAAAGATATCCAGATACCCGCAATCAGGTGGAGGCGGTGGTGGCCGAATCTGAAGACAGCGCTCGAAAGTGGATCCTGGCCAGAGGAAAAACTTTACGCGAATTTCAGGGCTTTTTTAGATTTTTGGTTTTAGGCGTAAAAAAATTTGACAGCGAAAAATAATTCGATTATAAAAAATCAGGCGAAAACTGGAGCTTAAAATAGGGATTTTTGGGCCTTGTATTGTTGAAATCCTATTCCGGTCGTCGTTTATTTCTGATGATTGTCTTTTCCGCTGTCCAGAAGGCTGACGCGCTATTCTATCATCAACTATTTTCCCATCAACTATATTGTTTGAGCCAGAAGGCTTAAGCTTAACCACTAGGGCGGTGGTTGGCGTGAGTTTGTTGATAGGTTTGTTTAGGAGGGCCTAAAACTTTAATTCAGGTTTGTAATTTATATTTATAGATCTTGTTTATCAGGAAAAATGATAGTTGGTCATGAAGGCTGTCCTCTTTGACGATATTCGTCTAAGGGGGCGGCTTTTCTATTTTGGGATAGGCGACATCGGGTGAGATTAAGCAATATTAGACGATGTCACCTTTTTTTATCAAAAAAAATAAATTGGCAAAATAATCGGCTATTAATTATGTTTTTTCCCCACCTTCAACTCTGTTTGGTCATGTGTTTTTGAGCTTAAGATACTGGCCCAGGATCAGGAGTCGGACGCGCTTGAGTTTAGGGAAATAGAGGTTAGGAGCTCCCTGTGTAGAGAAGAGCCACGGAGCGCTAGCTCCACGGTTTTGGAAAAGAAAAATGTGGCCGATTGAATCTATCTTTCGTTTCAGTACTGGCTTCGTCAGGCTCTTGACGTCTCGAGCCGGGAGTTATGAGAAAGAGGTCGCCTTAATGGTTTAGGACACTAAACTCGTTTTCTAGGGCTAGGATTTTAAAGTGGAGTTTTCTCTTATCAACATCAAATATCGAGGTGAACATTCGATGATACAGAAATTGGCGATTTTGGCGGTTGGCTTAGGATTGGTTTTGGGCGGACACGTCCTTTGGGCGCAAACTGATGGCTCAACATCTGGAGATTTGGTGGCTTTGGAAGAAATTAACGTTCAAGGGAGGCAGTTGGAAGAAAAGCTGTCCACCGAGCTGTCTGATTATGGCCATCATGTTCAGATTGTTGAGGGGGAAAAATTGGTTCAGACTGGGTATCCAACCCTTTATAAAGCCTTGTCTAGGCTTGTGCCCGGTTTATATTTGCCATCAAATACCGTTAGCTCGCAGCTAGTAGGGGGAACTCAGATGCGCCTAAATGGGTCAACTGACTTTTTGGTGCTATTGGATGGCGTTAGAATTAATAACAGGATGATGGGGCGAACCATGTCGCCTGATATCATCGGCGTTCATATAGTTGATCGGGTTGAAGTCCTCGCGGGCGGCGAAGGTTTATTTTATGGAACCGACGCCACGGGTGGGGTTATAAATATAGTTACTAAAAAACCCACGGAAGAAAAATCTGGGTCTGTTCGGCTTAGTTACGGTTCATATAATGATCGAGACGCCAGCGCTTATGTGTCAGCTGGCGTAAAAGGGAACAAATTTTTGATTTATGGGCATATTCAAGAATATGATGGTTATAGGCTACTTGACAAGGAAATTTGGGATAACGCCGGTTTTACCGTGCCCGCGATGAATAACCCCATTGGTGGACAGAAAGCGGACATGAAAAGATCTAACTACGGAATAAAATTTAATAGAGAATTTGACTTTGGTGGCCCAGCCCCGGCCTCGCTTGACGTTACGTTTTTTAAAAATGACCGGAAATTTCAAACTCCCTCGCCTTGTACCGCCGCTAACTTAACGAATAATAATTGTAACGTTGTTAATCAATATACGCATGATGAGACAATTAGTTTTCTTAAATGGGCTCAAGACATAAATGAAAATTATAGTTTTTTTATCAAGGTTTATTTTCATGAGTGGTGGGCGGAATCGACAACCAAAAGGGCTAGTGGCGAGTATGTTTATGACAACGCCAAGTTTGGTTATGAGGATTGGGGTGTCCATTTACTGAACAGTTATAGGTTTGATCAGGGCTCAGAAATTCTTTTTGGCGTGGAATATCAGAATTACTGGGGCAAAGATCAAGTCACCAACATGCCTTCAACCAAACACGAAGAAGTTATTGGAACATACCTCAGCTTTCGGCCATTTTTCGCCTTCTGGCCAGCCTGGAAAACATCATTTGGCGTTAGATATAATTATATGAAAGAAAATTCGTCAACCAACTGGAACGTAAGTAGTAAAATGCCATTTTTTAATGACAACATGTATCTTTCGGCTAGCGTTGGCACATCATTTAAATTGCCCTCAAGCGATAATTTATTCCGCAATCCTCAAGTTTCCCATGGTAGTGGCTACACAGAAGGCAATCAAGGGCTTAAACCACAAACAAGCCGTTATATTAACTTAGGATTTGGCGGCAATTGGGAGTATGGGGGATTTGATCTAAAGGTTTTCTGGGAGAGCGTCTCGGACAGGATTGGCTCGATTAGTAGGGCGGGGACGTGGGTACCCTCAGCTGGCATATATGCTGACAAATATATGAATATACCGGGCAAAACCAAGATTAGGGGTTATACGCTTAGTGGACATACGGGGCCAATTTATGGGTTCAGCGCCACCGCGTCGTATAGTCGTCAAGAAGAAATTAGAAATGGCGTTAAACAAGAATTTTTATCGCTATTTCCTAAAATTTTTGGCGATGTGGGTTTAAGATGGGATGGGAAATTAGGCGACTGGGAAACTGGAATTGGCGTTGTGAATAATTATGTTGGCAAAATGAAAACGCGGTTTACCGCGGCTCCTATCCAAATAAAAGAATACGGGGATTATTGGACAACAGACCTTGAAATACATGTCAAACCATTGGAGAGTTTAACTATTTCATTACAGTTGAGCAATTTATTTGATAAAGACACAATATATAACGGATGGAGCAGATTGTATCCGCAGGCGGGGGGCCCACTCAACGGCAAGCAATCCAGCGATGGCTATTATTACTATGGACAAAGGATCACGCCTTTTACCGCGACTTTAAGCGTGATTTATGATTTTTAAAAAACTGTTTTGATATGCCCTCGCGAAATTTTAAACGCTAGGGATACCCGTTGGTTTTAGTCCAAGTCCGAGACCTTCCGCGGGGTCTCGGATTTGGGCCGTTAAGATGTTATCGCTCGTCATAAATTGACCGCTTGGTTGAGGCGTAGGTCTGTTTTCTTGGCTTATGGAAAGAGTGAAAATACAAAAGAGAGTTTAATAAGGACAGACTGTGTTAAATGGGTTTTAAAAAATAATATTTGTGGTAACAGTAATTTGAGGGAATCAAACATTGATGGCTGATAATGGGGTGAGAGGTCGATTTTCAAAGAAGAGCGATTGTTTTTACGCTATCACAACATTAGAGACGACCCATCCGCTGTCCATAACAGGAAGGAAATTGGCCACGCGAAACATTTGATGAAATAGCGCCCAAATTGTCATAAATCTTGATAAACTGCTCCAAAAGAATGGGCTTAGCCGATCGCCTTAAGGGTACCTTTAAGCGGTTACCCTTAGGCGTTCAAAAGGCTTAAGCCCCAAAAAATTAGAGCGAAATAGCTAGCCGAAACCGCTTTATTTCTTTTTCTGCTTCTGCTGGCCAACCCTGACCTTAGAGGCGTCGCCCTTGGTCTCGACCTTGATATGGGTGGCTAGATTGCAGTTGCCCAAACGCCAATGAGCGCTAGGGGCGGTATAAGCGGCGCAAAACCGAGTCTCGCCATTGGCTTTAATCCGGTCGCAACCCTGGCATTTTTCCACTATAGGATTGTGTTTGACAGCTAAACTCGGCATTTTGACTCCTAAAAAACCGCGAAAATGGGGGCTCGGAAAAACCCTCGCCAAGTCAGCTATTATAAGGAGAAAATTTTGGATGTCAATAAAAATTTCCAGGGGCCAGAACTTTTTTTTATTGAGCCAATATTGCTTTTTGGCTAACTATTTAAAGTAATTAGCATAAAAATACGTCATAAATTTTTAAAAATATTCTATTTTATTCTTTTTTAAAAGGGCCAATATTTTCGCTTTGGCCTTTTTTTCCGCCTCCAAGCCGCCAAATAATTGGCCACGAATTTGCTATTTGGCCTAGCGAGCCAGTTTTTTTGGCCCAACCGATCTAAGGAGGCTTCTCATGAGTCATTTAGGCGTTGCCATTCAAGGCGAATACCAGGATCTCTACCATTTTGAGCTGGTGGCCAAGATTTTGGCCGACGAGCTCGCGCAAATAAAATTGGCCGCCGAGCCCTTGGACGTGGCCGAAACCATTGAGACTCTGACCGAAGAGATGGAAAACATGCCCGAGGTCATCTGCGATTGTCGCGAGGCCGCGGAAACTTTTGGCGAGCTGGATCAGACTCTCGATCGCATGTATTCCTTAGCTGACCGGGCCGTGGAAGCTGGAGCCAGAGAGCCAGGCCTATTGACGGTCTTGGATGGGGAATTTTCTGGGCACGCCCAGATCGTGGCGCGTTTAGCCGATTCCGTGGATTTTGAGGGGCCCAGCTTATCATTAAGAACCGTGACCCAGGCTAAAGTGGCTCGTCAGGTTTTGGGTTATCTAGCCGCGGCTCGCCGGAAATTCAGCAAAAGGCTGGAAGAGCAACGCCATCGGATTAGCTCGGCCATGGAAGAGGCCATGAGTTTATTGGATTACATCCTGACTGAGGTGGAAGAAATTTCCTATGAGACCAAAATGGGCTTAGGGGAGTTGTTGGAGCGAGTGACGGAGCTGGGCGCGAGTTTTGGGACTCGGGAGAAAAGAGCTCCTCTGTGGCTCAACTAGCCGGTTATAAAAGCGCGTAATTTCCCGGCAAAAGGCCAAATTATCGGCTTTATGAGCTTTATAATTTAGAGTTAAAATTTAAAATAAAGCCTTTTGGCTAAAGAGAATTTTTATTTTCGGCCAAACCGGCTTTCCAATTCCTTATAGCCAATTACGGTCGTCGATGGGCGCCCATGGGGACAAAACCCGCCAAACTCGGCTTCTCTGGTTTCCTTTAAAAGGGCTTCCATTTCCTCCATGGTTAGTTTGTCCCCAGCTTTAACCGCGGCTCGGCAAGCTAAGGTATCCAGCCAAGAATCAGTCATTTCCTCAATTAAATGGCCCAAACCCCCGCCTTCCAAGTTTTTAAGGCGTCGCTGGGCTTTGGCCAGCATTTCCTCCAAGGCCTCTTTAGCTAACCGCGGCTTTAAGCATTCAGGATAGCCCTTAATCACGTAGGTTGAGCCGCCAAATGGCTCAATATCAAAGCCTAATCGCCGCAAATCAGTTTCTAAAGCCTGTAAACCTAAAATTTGATGAGCCGTTAGCTCAATAGTTTCAGGAAATAAAGCCTTTTGGCTAGGCAAGCCTTTTTCGGCTAGAGTTTTTTTCAGACGATTAAAAAGTAGCCGCTCATGGGCCGCGTGTTGATCAATAATCTCTAAGCCTTCGGGAACCTCCGCCAAAATATAGCTTTGGCTGAGTTGCCCCAAGAGGCGGAAAGGGCTCGGTTTTTGAGGTTTGGATGGCTCGGCTGGTGATTCGTCGACCGCGCCTTGGGGCTGGTCATCTTCCAGCCAAGGGGGCGGGGTGGGCGAGGGCGATAAGCTAGAAGCCTGGGAGTTAGCTTGGGCGCCAGGAGTCTGGGGCGGAAACAAGCTCGCTGGGTTGGGGGGCGAGCTAGAGAGGGCCCAAGCCGCGGCGGGAGCCCGAAAACTTCCCCCTGGCCGGCCTTTGGTGAGGGGTTTGCTGGGAGTTTCCGGGACAGCGGCCAGATTTCGCGGGAGGCTCAGCTCATGGGGGGAGCCTAAATCGGCTTGGTTATCCGCTAAAGGATCATTAGTATTAGAGGTTGGGTCGAGCGGATTTTGGTCGAACCGCTGGGTTTCCTGGCTGGAGCCCTGGTTGGAGGCCTGGTTAGCGCCAGGCGCGGCCTTAACCACCCGAGCCACCAAATCGCAAAGAGCCTGAAAAATTTGTCCGGGCTCGCGAAAGCGCACTTCCGTTTTGGCCGGGTGAACATTGACGTCGACCCGGCGGGGATCGAGATCCAAGTTAATGAGGCCAGCTGGCCAGCGGCCAGCTGGCAAAGCTCGGCCAAAGCCTTGAGCGATGGCTTTATTTAAGAGGCGATCGCGCACAGGCCGGCCTAAAACATAAAGAAACAAAAGACCGCTATCGCGGTTGGCTGTCTCTAGCCCGGCCAGCCAGCCCTCAATTTTTAAATCATCTAGCTTATAAGACAAAGGCCTTAAGCTCTGGGCTATTTCTGGGCCCATGATGGCCGCGGCTCGCGATTTAATGTCTTCTTGGCTCGAGACCGAAAGGAGCGTTTTGCCCTGGTCTTTAAAAGCCAAGCTAATTTTGGCTCTCGATAAAGCGTACCTTTGGGCCACATCCAAGAGATGAGCTTTTTCCGTGGCCTCGCTTTTTAAAAATTTCCGCCTGGCCGGCACGTTAAAAAAGAGATCCCGAACCTCGACTATGGTTCCCTGGTTGGCGGGGGCGGGATCTAGGCCTAAAAGTTGGCCGCCCTCTAGCCTTATTTGATGCCCAGGGCCTTCGGGAGCCGGGGAGCTAGTAATGGCTAAGCGGGCCACCGAGCCAATGGACGGCAAAGCCTCGCCGCGAAACCCTAAGGTGGCGATGTTCATTAAATCGCTCTCCGCGTCAAGTTTGCTCGTCGCGTGGCGCTCTAAACACAAAAAGAGCTCTTCTTGGTTTAAGCCGCAACCATTATCAGTCACTCTAATGAGTTTTTTGCCGCCAGCCTCGACCTCGATCTCAATTCGCGTGGCCCCAGCGTCCAAGCTATTGTCCAAAAGCTCTTTTAAAATGGAAGCGGGCCTTTCCACCACTTCGCCCGCGGCGATTTGGTTGATTAAGCGATCTGGCAAGAGTTTGACGCGGCTAGCCATAAGATGAGGAGGTCGGGTTTCCTTAAGGTTTGGCGGCCTAAAAAAGGAATTTTTTGGGCCAGACTGACTTAATAGTCGAGGGAAATTATAGCCAGATTTTCTGGGAATAGCCAAGGGTTTTTTTAAGAAATCATCTTTTTGGCCAGAAAATTGTCAAGATATAAAATTAAACAGGTAATTAATTATATATATAGGTAAAAGATAAAAACAAACTAATTATTTAGAATTTCGTTAGCCGTCTTGAGCCTAAATCATAAGGCTTGGCCACGACCCGCCCTAGGCTTAAGCCTTTAGCCGGAAAAGTCTCCCCGCTTCAATTTTTGTTATAATTAGCCCGGCGGATTTGGGTTTCGCGGCCCAGGCTGGCCGGGCGGCGATCGCTCACGTGTGGCGCTTGACGATCGTCGGCCCAGAATTTTTTTTTCGCGAATGGATTTTTCCAGAAGGGCTTTTATGACTCAAAATAATGAGGCCGGGCCAACTCAAACTCCCAAAGACGAGGCGGGCCTTTGGCTCTGGGTTTTAACCGCGCCCATCACCGATCGTCGGGACAAGCTTTTGATTTTGGAGGATGAGGGGAGCGATTTGCTACCGGTTTTTCAGGCCAAAAACCAAGGCCAGACCTTTATCAACCGCTTCGATCCTGGTGGCCAGATGGGTTTCCGGCCTCAGGCCATGCATTTTCTTGACATAACATCTTTGGCTCAAGAAAAAGCCTATCAAATCGTCACCTTGGACGGCCAAGGACGAATTTTGGAGCGTTGGGAGCCCACCCCCACAGCTTAATTTAGGAGGCTAACGTGCTGGTTTTAGTCACTGGGGCGAATGGATTTTTAGGGGAGAAAGTGGCCACCTTGCTCCTAGAAAAAAACCATACGGTTAGGCTTTTAGTTAGGCGCGAGGCTCCCAAGCTCGCCGCTTTGGGCGCGGAGACCCATTTAGGCGATCTAGCCGATCTGGCGGCTTTGGAAAGAGCCACCGACGGGGTCGACGCGGTCATCCATTGCGCGGCCAAAAGCGGCGTTTGGGGCCCTTTGTCTTTATATATCGAAAACAATACCATGGGCTCGGCTAGGATTTTGGAGGCCGCTCGCCAAAACAAAGCCCGCTATTTTGTTTACACAAGTTCCCCCAGCGTGGCTCACGCTGGGGCGGATCTGCGCGGGGTCGACGAAACCGCGCCCTATATGGCCGACATTGGCCAGCCTTACGCTTACAGTAAGATGCTGGCCGAGCGCTTGGTTTTAAGGGCCAATCACCCCAGCTTTAAAACTCTGGCCATTCGGCCTCATCTCATCTGGGGGCCTGGGGATCCTCATCTCTTGCCCAGGTTAGCCGATCGGGCCAAGCGCGGGCGGCTCCATTTATTCTCGGGCGGCCCCTATATTGTGGACGCCACTTATATAGATAACGCCGCCCACGCCCATGTTTTGGCTTTGGAACAATTAGCCGCCGGGGCTCCAGTAGGCGGCTTGGCTTTTTTTATTTCCCAAGATCAGCCCATGGACTTAATTGAGCTGATTAATCTTCTCTTGGCCACGGCGGGTTTGGGGCCCATAAAACCGCGGATCAACAAAAGCTTGGGGCGCTTTTTAGGTTGGTTCTTGGAAAAGATCTGGCTCCTGGCTCAGGCCGCCAAAGAACCGCCTTTGACCCTTTTTACGGCTCGCCAACTATCCTCTTCGCACTGGTACAATCTAGAAAGAGCCAAGACTTTATTGGGTTATCGGCCAATAGTCAGTTTGGCCGAGGGGCTAAAAAAACTTGAGGAGAGTCTCAAAGAACCTCTGGAGCCCAAAGCCTAAAACGCGAAAACCCCGGTTGTCCGGGGTCTTCGCGCGGCTATTGGGATCTTTGAAGTTAGTTTTAGATGGCGATTAAAAATTGGTTGGCCGCCACCGCCACCAAATAAGCTAAGATTAGGTTAAAGAATAAACTAAACCAGAGCCACTTCCAAGCCCCTGTCTCTTGCTTAATCATGGCCAATGTCACAAAACAAGGGGAATACAAAAGCGTAAATAGCAATAAAGCCACCGCGTTAGAGAGTTTCCAGTTGGGATCGAGCTTAATGCGGTCGGAAAGGGATTTGGCTTCCTCATCCTCGTCTTCGGCCGCCCCAAGCGAATAGGCCGTGCCTAAGGTGGAGATAACGACTTCCTTGGCCGCGATGCCGCCTAAGAGAGCGATGTTGGTGCGCCAATCAAAGCCCGCCGGCTCCGTGATGGTCTCAATGGCGATGCCCACCCGGCCAGCGAGAGAATGCCTTAAGGTTTCCGTGGCTTGCTGGTTGTCCACTTCGCTGACGAGCCCGGCCACTTCCTCTTCGGATTGGCCTTTAGCCTGGGCTTCCGAGGTGATGGCGGCTCTTTGGGTGTCATAATCGTCCAACTCGTGTTGGGGCAGATCCGGAAAAGTCATGGCCGCCCAAATGAGAATGGAGATCCCTAAAATGATGGTTCCGGCTTTTTTAATGTACTGCCAGGTCCGTTCCCAGGTGTGGATCAGGATGCCCGAGAGGGTGGGGAGGCGATAAGGCGGCAATTCCATGACAAAGGGCGTGGGTTCCCCTTTAATAATGGTATGCCGCAATAACATGGCCACCAATAAGGCCGTGGCCCACCCGGCTAAGGTCAATATAAACATGACTGTGGCGGCGTGGCTTTCAAAAAAGATGTTGACAAAGAGCAAGAAGACCGGAATCTTGGCTCCGCAAGTCATGAAGGGCACCGTTAAGATGGTGGCCAAGCGCTCTTTGGGGGAGCGCAAAGTTCGAGCCCCCATAACGCCAGGCACGGCGCAACCGCCCGCGATGCCGCCGCCAATGATGAACGGCATGATGGAAGCCCCATGGAGCCCAAAAAAGCGGAAGACGCGATCCATAATATAGGCCACCCGAGCCATGTAGCCCGAATCTTCCAAAAAGGCGATCATGAAAAACATGATCATAATTAAGGGCACAAAACCCAAAACCCCGCCCACGCCCGCGATAATGCCCGCCGTGACCAGGGATTTGAGGGAGCCATCGGCCATGCGCGAGCCGATGTAATCCGACAACCAATCAAAGCCCGCCGAGAGCCAATCGTTGGGATATTGGCCGACCTCAATGGTAAAGAAATAGATGGCGTAAAGAACCGCGAGGAGTATCAAGGGCCCGCCTAACCGGTTGGTCAGAACCCGGTCAAGTTTATCGGAAAAAGCCACGCGCTCAAAAGATTCGCTCGAGCCCACCAAGACCCCATTTTTTATGATGGAGTTTATCCAGCCATAGCGATAATCGGCGATAACGGCCTCGGGATAAGTGTTGAGAGTCGTGTGGAGGTGGGCCTCAACTTTAGCGGCTATGGCCGCGAGCTTGTCGCAGACCCCGCTATTGATCCGGCGCGCGCGAGAGATAATGTCGCGATCCTTCTCCAAAAACTTCATGGCCACCCAGCGAGCCGGGTATTGGTCAGTCAAAAGGCTCGCGTCGGAGACAATTTTGGTCATTTCCGGGAGAACCGCGTCCAAATCTGGGCCATAGGAAATTATTAAGGGATCCACTCGGCCTTGGGCTTTTTCGGCCAGTTTGACCGCCTCGGTCAAAGCCTCGTCGAGCCCATCGCCTTTGCGGGCTACGGCCGGCACGCATTTTAAGCCAGTCAGTTGCTCCAGGCGCTCGGCGTTAACGTTGACTCCCCGTTCCCTGGCCTCATCCATCATGTTCAGACAAAGAACCAAAGGGATCCCCATCTCTAACATTTGGACGGCCAAATAAAGGTTGCGCTCTAAAACTGGAGTGTTTAAAACGTCAATGACCGCGCCAGGGCGCTCTTCGGCCAAAACTCGGCGGGCCACTACCTCTTCCATGGAATAGGCGGTTAAGGAGTAAGTGCCCGGCAAATCCACCAAGGTCACCGCTGTCCCATTGGGTAGATGGGCCACGCCCTCCTTTTTTTCGACCGTAATGCCTGGGTAGTTGCCGACGTGTTGGCGAGCTCCAGTGTAACGGTTAAAGGCTGTGGTCTTGCCGGAATTTGGGTTGCCGGCGATGGCGATGAAGCCTTTTTCCGTGTCTTTGTGTAGTCTTTCGCTAGAAGTTACTTCGGCCATAAATAATATCCTTTAGGATAGTGGCGGGATTAAAATCTTGTCCGCTCATTTGGAAAGAGCTTTTTTAGCTATTTGGCCCAGAGCCAGCTTCCCAGGTCTGGTTAAGCCAAATTCCAAAAAAGGCGAAAAATCTCTAGAATCCCCGCGCGGAAGCGAACATTCCACAGCCAACACCGGGTCTAACAAGATAAAATGTCTGTTTTTTTGAAATGGTTGTTAAAAATTAAGCCCAAAAAAACAAGAAATCTCGACTGACTCAAATAATTAGACTCGCTAAATGATCAGAAACCAAAATTTAGAGTCCGTAAAAGAGTAAAAAGAAATCAAGGCCTTAGGCCACAACTTTCACAAAATCGGCTTCCCGGTTTCTTAAAGTTAGGGTAAAGCCCATGAGCCGGAGAGCCACGGGATCCTCTAGGGGAGCTCGGCCCACGCATTGGATCTTAATCCCCGGAATTAAACCCATGTCGCGAATGCGGCGACCCATCTCGCCAGAGGCCGTGATGCCACTAATGGTGGCTACTTGGCCTTTTTTCATCCGCCTTAGGGACATGTCGTTTTTTGAGGTATTGGACATAGTTCGCCTCCTTAGTCTTCAGCCTTAGCGATCCCCATCGGAGCGGTTTGGCGCGCAACAACCGCAACTCAGGGAATCATCCTCATTCAATGATTGATCCAGGGGCCGATCATGTTTTTTCTTGCCCCCGCAACCACAACCACAAGAAGGCTTAAAAAAAATCCTGTACACGGTAATTCCGGCGGCGGCCAACAGGATCAAACCCACGATAACTTCTTGCATAATCCCTCGCTAAAGGTGTTCCGCCTCGCCAATTTCGACGAGTTTTGAGAGAAGAAAAAAATTACCGCCCGTCCCGGTAATGAGAATCAGACTCATATTATCCCAGACTAGGGAGTCTGTCAACATTTTTTTTTAGATTTTTTTGGGGGTTAAGGGAAAAGAACCAAAATATTGGCTTAAATGGGCGATTCTTGGGAAAAAAAATCGCGCGATCTGGGATTGTCGCTTAAAAAAATTGTTCTGGGGCTATTTCCAGCCAAAACCCCAATTAGGATCCCACAATAAGGCTGAACCTTTCGCCAGGCCGAGCCTAGGACGTTAGAAGGCGCGATTGAGATTAGATCCATGTTTATATAAATATAATTTAACTGAAAAGACTAGATTTACTATTATTTAATTCAAAAATTTCATTCAAAAACTTCGCTTTTTGCGCGATTTCTTTCTCGGCTAGATTTTTTAGGGTCTCTTCTTTAAGAAGAACATTAAATTGTTCCTCGTTTAGGATCCCTAAGCCCAAGGCTTGGGCTTTGGCCAGTTTTTGGCCCGCGTCCTCGCCGGCGATCACAAAATTGGCCTCTTTGGCGATGGAGGTTAAGACTTTGGCCCCTGGTCGCCTTAAAAGATTTTGGGCTTGGGCCCGAGGTAGGCTTATGGA
>JAISWW010000245.1 GCA_031270705.1 Deltaproteobacteria bacterium | reverse complement strand
AAGCGCGTGGCCAGCTGAGCTTCGGCTAAGGCGGCCATGTGATTGCCTAGGCGTTGGTAACACATAGCCATCCACATGTGGGGCTCGGCCAGGTCGTTTTTCACGGAGATAAGCCTTTTTAATAAGGTGGTGGCTTCCTGATAACGGTACTCGGCGTAGAGGAGTTTGACCTTGGTAATGATCAGCTCCCCATGATAAGGCCATTTGGCCAAGCCGCGATCTAGCCATTGGATCCCTTCTTTGTTCGCCCCAACGCTAAAGAGATATTTCATAAAAATGACTATCTCGCGATGGTCAGGGTCTTTTTTGAGGCCAATGGTTAAGGTGTCGGCCAAGACTTTATACTGTTGGGATTCCTCAAAACGGCCCATCTCCGCGAGTAGGGTGGAGAGGAAGTAACGTGGCCGAGGCTCCCTGGGGTTTTTGTCGGCTAACTCTTGGATAATGGCGCGAGCTTCCTCAGAGTGATGGTTTTTGCGGTAAAATTCGGCGAGCTTATATTTAAGTTCCTCATTTTCCGGCTCAATGGCCAGAACTTCGAGAAAATAATGGAGAGCCTCTTGGTAGGCCCCTTGTTTTTGGTAGAGGTTAAAGAGGCGCCACCTGACCCCACTATTGTCAGGGCTTAAGCGGGCCGCTTCCCTTAGGTAACTGAGACCCTCGGGGATCCGGTTTTCCTTGACGCATAACTCGCCCATGGACATGTTGGCGTTTATGTCGCTGGGATCTTCTTTGAGCCGTCCCATGAGGCGTCCAAAACGAATGAGCTTTTCGCCATCGGCCACTCGACCGAGCTTGACCTCGAGATTGCCTTTTAAGATATAAAACTCGTGATCATTAGGGTATTGGGCTAAACCCGCCTCATAGACTTGGTAGAGTTTTTTGGTGGATCTAAGATCAGCGTAAACTAGGCCCATTTTTTTCAGCAAGTTGGCGTTATTAGGGGTGTAAAAATGGGCGATTAAAACGGGCTCCAAAAGGGAGACGGCCATTTTCGCCTGTTTGCGATCCAAAAGAGCGGTGGCCAAAGAACAGGCCGCGTCTAGATCATCGCGGTTGTTGACCAGACGCTCCAGACTATCGGCGATGGTAAACTCGCGGTTAGCCTCTTCGGTTAAGCCCATCCGAAAATAGACCCGGCCCAAGCCATCATAAGCGGCGATGGTTAAAGGCCGTAAGTTCAAAATTTCCCTAAACCACTTAATGGCCTCAGCGTGCCGACCTTTAGCGGCTAAGGCTTGAGCCCTACGGAGCATGGACTCGGGTTTGCGTTGAAAGCCCAAAGCGGACAAAATTAAATCAAATATATCGTCAATAGGGGGCACTCGTTTAAAAAGCTTAATTAAGCTGGCGTAACAAGTCATAAACGAGCGGGTAATAGCGTTGCCAGTAGGGGCTTGAGTCGGTTCGCCGCCTGGGGCTGTGAGATTGAGCCCAGCCACGGAGCTGGTTTCGCTATGGACAGTAGTTCCCAAGTTAGGGCTCTGGCTGGCTTGGCTCTGATTTTCCTGGCTCTCGTCAGAAGCGTTAGGCGGCGGAGCTACCTCAGGGGCTGGCTCGGGCGTTTTTTCCTCGCGACGGGAAGAAAAGGTTTTGAGCCGAGAGCTCGCGGCCATGGTTGGAATTTTTTCCGGCGCCACTGAGTCGTCCAAAGGCGGCAGAGGTGGGGCCTCCGGCGCCAAAGCGGGCGGATTTTGGCCTAGAGCCTCTAAGGGTGGCGGCGGCGGGCCTTGACCATAGGGGTTAAAAAGCTCTGGCGGGGCCGGGGGCGCGGGGGTTTCTTGAGCCGGCTGGGGCTGAAGTTGAGGCTCTAGCTCAGCTCCGGGCTTTGGTTGGCCTTGGGGTTTATTATTGTCAGCGCTCATCGGGGCCTCGCGAAGTCCTGAAATTGAAGGTCATAGTCAGTCCCTGAGCTAAATAGCAATAATGAGGCCAATTTAACTGGGAAGATCAAGTTCCTAGGGGCGGCTTTTACTCGCCAATGACTTTGACCAGAACCCTTTTGCGCCTTTTCCCGTCAAACTCGCCATAAAAAATCTGTTCCCAAGGCCCTAAATCCAGTTGGCCGTTGGTAATGGCCACCACGACCTCCCGACCCATGACTTGACGCTTTAAATGGGCGTCGGCGTTATCCTCATAGCCATTGTGGGCGTATTGGTTGTAAGGTTTTTCCGGGGCTAAGCGCTCCAGCCATTTTTCGAAATCGGCGTGGAGACCGGACTCATTGTCATTTATAAAGACCGAGGCCGTGATGTGCATGGCGTTACACAAGACCAGGCCTTCTTTGACGCCCGAGGCGGCCACCGCTTGAGCCACCTGGCTAGTTATATTGAGGTAAGCCCTTCGGGTATTGGTCTCAAACCATAATTCCTGGCGGAAGCTTTTCATGGGCACTCCTCAAAAAAAAATTTAGCTGGGCGAGAGGGAATCAGAGCGGAAGACAACGGGAACCAAGCCCAACATTAATAATATTATGCCCAAAAACGACCTTTTTTCCAAGAGGGCCGAAAATGATTTTTCCATTGAGTTAGATGAAAAATTGTGGGAACTATTCTTAAAATAAGAAAATAGTTCTATAAATACCTATAGTTAACCAGATCGGTAAAGTTTTAATCCGGCTTATATTATGATATGATTATCCATTAACCGCGCAGACCCGATGGCCGCGTCAGTTTATTTTTTTAGGTTATCTGGCGAGGGATTTTCCTCGGGCTTTTTTTCCATCCTTAGAGGGTAGCGATTAGTTTTTTGGAGGCTCGGTGAAACTATTTGACCTGTCTGACCAGGAAAAAAAAAGTCTGCGCCAGTTCTGGCGCTGGCACCTGGGTTATATTGTGGTGGTGGCCATCTTTTTTAGCGTTATTTACGCGACTGGCCTTTTCCGGGGGATCTTTATTTTTCGGGAAAAGTTTATTTTCTTGGTTTTGGCTCCCTTATCCACCATAATTTTTGTTTTTCTGTCTCCTTGGCGTAAAAATTGGCGAGAAGCCATTGTGGACACCAAAAGGCGCCTAGAGGGGCAAGCCGTTTTCTGCCTTTTGGCGGGTTTTGTCTTTGTGTTTGGGTTTTTTGTTTATAGCGTCTTTATCTGGGGTTTGGGAGCCTTGGGTCCGGCCATGGCCCATATGTGAGATTTGGGGGATAAGCGATGACTAAGGGCCGAGTTTGGGGGCGCCTCTGTCTCCTATTGGGCGTTCTTGGGTTGATCGTGGGGTTTGGCCCTAGTCTTCTTAGGGCTGACGTCCTAAGAATGGTTTATCCCCAAGCCCCAGTCTCTTTGGATCCCCATCAATGGCCCAAAGATTCCGCCGCCGAGCCTATAATAATGAATGTTTATGGACGCCTCATGGGCTTGCGCGAGGGTTTTGGCCAGTTGGACACCACCGAGGCCCTCGCTCACACCATTAGGGTTTCCGACGATGATCTAATGTACACGGTGCGCTTAAGGGAGGGCTTAACCTTTTCCGATGGCCGGCCAGTCAACTCGGAAGCGGCTCTTTTTACTTTTGACCGCTTGATGGCCTCCGAGGCCGGAAAAAACCTCTTTCCCCATTTGCGCGGCTTTAATATTATTGGCGATTACACTTTTAGTTTTGTCTTGGATAAGCCCTGGCCCCCCTTCATGGCTTCTTTGGCTTTGCCCCAAGCCTCTTTAATTAGTCCAGGTTTAGCCGATCGCGAAGCCGGCTATTTAAAAAATCATACCTTAGGCTCAGGCCGCTTTATGGCCGAAAACCTAACGCCCCAAAGCCTGAACTTAGTCTTAAGGCCGGATCTGCCCAGTCGCCCCAAATTGGATCGGGTGGAGTTTTATTACGCCGCCGATCCGGTGGCCAGATTGATCTTATTCAAAGAGAAAGAGGCCCACTTATTGGTGGAGCCGCCTTTGGGACCAACGCCCGCCGGTTTTGTCTTGTTGGAGCTCCCCACTTGGGAGACGCGTTACTTGGCCTTTAATGTCCAGCGGCCTTATCTAGCCTTAATGGGGGCCCGGCAAGCTCTAGCGGCTATAGCGCGAGCCGCTTTGGCCAATTCTAAATTTTTGCCCCAGGGCTTTTTCCCTCAAGGTTTTTTTTCTTTAGCCACCGAGGGAGCGGGCGACAAAAGCGATCCCCAAAAAGGCGTAGAGCTTTTGGCGGCCGTGGGGCCGCCAAAAATTCCTTTGGTTTTGGCTTATCCTGGGGCCACGAAAAAATCTAGCTTAGATCTTTATAGCCCCAGAGAAGACGCCGAAAAACTACAAAAGGCTTTTTTGGCCGTGGGCGCCCCCGTCAACTTGGTGCCTCTGATTGGCCAAGCTGGGGAGGCGGTTTTGCGGACGGGCGATTACGATCTTCTCTTGGCCACCCGAGAGCCGAACATACCTTCGCCAGAAATGTGGTTGGGCCAGCTTTTGGAATCCACCGCCGCGGGCCAGAGCAATAGCGCGTATTTTCAAAGCTCCCAGGCTGATGAGTTGATTCGGGGGTTTAGGGCTTCTCCGGCTCGAGCCCAAAGAGAGCAAAAGATTGGGGAATTGGCTCGACTGGCCGAAAAGGAAAGCCCTTACGTTTTTCTTTATCAAAAAGCGATTCGCTTATGGGTGGATCAACGCTTATCGGGCCAGAAAACCCATCCCATGTGGCCAGACGCGTGGCCCATTCTCAAAACCAATCTGAATCCCTTTAAATCCGTTCCAATCAAAAAACCCGAGCCACAGACTTTGGTTCGCGAGTTTGACGAGTTAGTGGCTGAGCCCTGGGAATAGGTAGGCTTTTTTTCCAACAAAACGCTGGATCTTGGATCCAGCTTAGGATCTGGCCCTCAAGGCGAGGGAGGATAAGCCTTTGTTAAGGAGTGACCATGAGCGAAGTTTTGAAGGCTTTAAAAGAAAGACGAAGCGTTAGGGATTTTACCGATCAACCTGTCTCTGACGAGGATCTGAAAACCATTTTTGAGGCGGCGGCCTTTACGCCCACCGCTCGCAACACCCAGGCCTGGCACGCCACGGTGGTTAGAGGGCTAGATAAGATCGCCTTGTTAAACGACGAGGTCAAAAAAGCCAACCAAAAGCCCGGTTACGAGCGTTATCGGGAACTAGCGGCCACCAAGAGCTATTCCATCAATTTCCACAAAGCTCCGGCTTTTGTCATCGTGGGCGTGGATTCGAGCAAAACCGATTGCTATATTGAGGATGGCTCTTTGGCCTTGGGTTATCTGTGGTTGGCGGCCCAGGCGGTGGGCTTAGGGGCTTGCTGGATCAACCAATTGGGAACCATCACCGATGAGCCAGAGTTTCGGGCTTATTTGACCAGTTTAGGCTTTCCCCCCACCCACAAGATCGTGGGGTCTTTGGCTTTGGGCCATCCCACGAAGATCCCCCATATTCCGACCAGGCATACCGATCATTACAACGTGGTTGGTTAAAGAATTGGCGGCTCGGGGCTGGGCCCAGAGCCGCCGACTGACTTTCCGCCGGGGATCTATTTTTTCGTTAGGCCTTAGGCCAAAGCTAAAAAACCTGGTGGGCGAATTTTTTTGGCTAGGCCAAATTAGCTTGATTTCTTCAATTGGCTTGATTTTTTCGCCCAAATCCCCTATAATTACTTAATGTGTTTAAAGGCGAAATGAAAAGTCGCGTGACTCTTGTGGATTGGCTAATTTTTTGACGTTTTTGGTCAATTGAAATTTCTGGAAGGCCCAAGTTTTTTGGCGGGCGAAGTTTCCGGAAGGTGGCGATTTCATGTTGGATTTACGGTTTGTCAGAGAAAAATTGGATCTGGTGAGGGTGGCTCTTCAAAACCGCCAAATGGCCTCGGAAATTTTAACTAAGTTTGAGGAGCTGGATGGGGAAAGAAGGCGCTTGATCCTGGAGATCGAGGAACGGAAAGCCAAAAGAAACCAGGTCAATGACGAGATAAGCCTAAGGAAAAAGCAAAACCAATCCGCCGACGACCTCATCGCGGCCGTCAAAGATGTTTCCGCCTGGATTAAAGCCGCTGAGCCTAAGCTCAACGAGGTCGAGGCCGAGGAGAGCGAGCTTTTAAAAGGCATCCCCAATATTCCCGACGCCTCGGTCCCCATTGGCGACGAGACGGCCAATCAAGAGGTTCGCGTCTGGGGAACCAAGCCCAAGTTTGATTATCAGGCTCTAAACCATTGGGAGCTGGGAGAGTCTTTGGGCATCCTGGATTTTCCTAGGGCCGTTAAAATTTCTGGCTCGCGCTTCGCGGTTTTAAATGGCCTCGGAGCCACCCTCAACCGCGCCTTAATCAATTTTATGGTTGACACTCATGTTAAAGAGCATGGCTACAAAGAGATCTGGCCGCCTTCTTTAATCAACTCCCAGTCTTTATACGCCACCGGGCAACTTCCCAAGTTCGCCGAAGAGAGCTTTAAGATCGAAAATCGCGACTTGTGGCTATCCCCCACGGCCGAAGTTCCCCTAACCAATCTCCATCGCGACGAGACTTTAAATGGCGAGGATTTGCCCATCTCTTACGTGGCCTATACCCCCTGCTTTCGAGCCGAGGCGGGAGCGGCTGGGCGCGACACTCGGGGCCTTATCCGCATGCATCAGTTTGATAAGGTGGAGTTGGTCAAGTTTGTGAGCCCCGAGACCTCCTTCGAGGCCTTAGAGGTTTTAACCTCTAACGCCGAGGCTATTCTGCGGAAACTGGAATTGCCTTACCGGGTGGTTTTGCTCTCTACTGGCGATATGGGCTTTTCCTCGGCCAAGACCTATGATCTAGAAGTCTGGTTGCCTGGCCCCGGACTTTATCGGGAGATCTCGTCTTGCTCTTGCTTTACGGATTTTCAGGCTCGCCGAGCCGGCATTCGCTTAAAAAAGACGCGCGGCTCCAAAACCGAGTTGGCTCACACTTTAAATGGCTCAGGTTTGGCTATTGGCCGGACTTTGGCGGCTATCTTGGAAAATGGCCAACAACCTGATGGCTCCGTCGCGCTACCTAAGGCTTTATGGCCTTATTTAGGGGGCTTGGAAGCGATTAAGCGGCCCTCATAATCCTAATCCTAAAAATGAGCTCGCCTATGAAACAAAGCGCCTCATGTCCTAGAGTCTGGCATGTCCTTTAAAGGCTCTTTAGCTCGTCCTTTGGTTTGGCCCACGGAACCAGAGCCCAGACTAAAGGCTTTGCCTTATTGGGCTCCCAGGCGAAATCATCTTAGCCTAAAAGCTCAAGAGTTAGCGGGTTTCGCTTTGCGGGCCATCGCGGGCCGAGCGGCGGCCAGCGACCCTTACGCCGAGAGCGCTAATTTGAGGGTCGTCAATTCCGCGACTTTAAGGCCTAGGCCAAGGCCTAGGCAAACGTCTAGCCAGCGGCCAGTTTTTTATAGGGCTCCCATGAGGCCAGTCCCCCCAGAATTTGCGGCGCCTCTATTGACCTTCGCCCTGGCCCCTAGCCCATGGGCTCCGCCGCCAGAAGTCGTGCCGCTAGAAGTCGCTCCGTCAGAAGTCGCTCCGTCAGATATTAAACTAGAAGAAAGCGCTATCATAAAAAGCGATAACATAATAAGCGCTAACATATTAAGCGATAGCCAAATAACTCCGGCGCCTAATGATTTAGGCTTAAGCCAGGAACCGCCCCTGGCCAAAAAAGCCCCGCGCCAATTTCGCCCTTGGGTCTGGGTTTTGGGCTTGGCTTTAGTGGCGGTGGCTCTAGCTTGGGGCGTGGCTAAAAAAATAGAGCTCAACTCGGCGGCGCCAACCGCGCCTGAAGTGAAAACGGAGGGATTGGTCGGCGCCCAGCCCGCCGAAGCGAATCTCGGTTCCACCGAGGCCGCGGAAGTCTTGCCTTTGGCTAAAAAAGATTTGGCTCGGTATTTAGGCGCCAGACTTATTGACGAAAAGGATCCGCGCTTTTTGACCGCTCTGGGCCCTGACCAAGATCAACTTATCGCGGAGACCACCT
>JAISWW010000262.1 GCA_031270705.1 Deltaproteobacteria bacterium | reverse complement strand
CCCTGCTATCGTTGCCTGTACCCTACCCCACCTAGGCCGACCTCCGTCCCTAGCTGCGGGGAAACAGGGGTCATGGGGGCTTTGCCAGGTCTCATTGGCTCCATTCAAGCCATTGAGGCCATTAAGCATATTCTTGGGGGCGCCCAGACTTTATTGGGGCGGTTATTGTTTCTGGACGCTTGGCTCATGGAATTTACCGAAATGCCTTTGGACAAAGATCCTAATTGTCCAATTTGTGGCCCCAAGCCTACCATCACGGAACTGATTGATTATGAGGTCTTTTGCGATCTCAACCCAAAGGAGCTGAAAGCTCCTGGGTTAACGGCCCAAGAATTTAAAGAAAAACTA
Organism: Deltaproteobacteria bacterium; assembly: GCA_031270705.1. Taxonomy (GTDB): domain Bacteria; phylum Desulfobacterota; class Desulfarculia; order Adiutricales; family Adiutricaceae; genus JAIROO01. The sequence goes on along the minus strand of JAISWW010000262.1, from coordinate 15,326 downwards.
GCCCAAGGCGAGCCTCTCCAAATAATCGATCTCCGCGAGGCCCAAGAAAGAGAAATTTGGCCTATTCCTCAAGCTTTACCCATAGCTTATGTGGACTTAAGCCAAAGATATGTTGAGCTGAATCCCCAAATTGAGACCGTGGTTGTCTGCGAAATTGGCCAAAAAAGCCTCTTCGCCATTAGAGCTCTAAAAAAAGCTGGTTACCAAGGCTCCCTCTTTAACCTCATAAATGGAGCCAGAGCCCTCACCCAAATTAATGAGAATTGATTTGTCTCTGACGCGCTCCTGTCTCTGACCAGCTCCTGTCTCGGACGCTATAGCCCAAATTTTCTCTGGCCTCTTCTTATGGCTAGGCTTTTGACGGCTTAGTTTGTCCAAAAAATCCTTCTCCAGAAATTCTTGTCCAGATTTTGACGGAAATCATCCCCAATCCCTTGAATTGAGATTTAGGCCACCGCTAAATGGGCTTCGCCAAAATAATTTATTTTCCACCTAATAGATGGTATAATTGTCTCCGCTTAAAGAATAACTGACTCTTTTGGCCAAAGCTTTCGTAAACTTTTGACGGAGACCTATCATGAAAAAGTTTAAAACGGATTTTAAAAAGGCTTTGTCGGGCGCGCTCCAAGGGGACGCGTTCTCTCAATTCTTCGTGGGCAATTGCTATCTAAATGGCCAAGAAATCAAGCGAAGTCACTCCAAAGCCCTAAAATGGTTGCGCCTCGCGGCTGAAAAAGGCTACGTATACGCCCAGGATTTACTTGGCCTTATGTACGCGCATGGCAATGGAGTAGAGCAAGACTACGCCGAAGCCGTTATTTGGTGGCAAAAAGCGGCTGAGCAAGGTTACCCGGTCGCTCAATATAATTTGGCCTGCCTATATAATACTGGATTAGGAGTAGACCTAAACAGAGAGGAAGCCCTGAGATTGTTCCGTTTGGCGGCTGAACAAGGGGATCTCGCGTCCATGAATAACCTGGCGACTTGCTATTCGACTGGCGACATGGTTCCCCAAGACAAAGCGGAAGCCCTGAGGTTGTACCGATTGGCGGCGGAAAAAGGTTACTCTACGGCCCAATATAACTTGGGAGCGATGTACATAAATGGCGATGGAGTACCTAAAAATATCCAAATAGGCACTAAATGGTGGCAAAAAGCTGCTGACAGCGGAGATGTTAATGCTAAATACGCTCTTAAGAACTTTTTACATTTAATACGATAATGTTCTACGAGATAAATTAATATTTTATTGTTAGTAGTATCAAGACGCGCCTCGCCTAATTCGCGGGCGCGTCTGACGCTTTAAGGCTCGTTAGGCCGCGTTCTTGGCCCGACCACGACCAACCTTGGCTCTTCTAATTTAGGCGAGGCTCTAATGGCCGATTATTTCTGATCTTCCAAACGGGACTTGGGAAAAGTGGCTAAGCTCATAATCCGCTTGTAATAAAACTTATGCGTATAAATGGCGGCCATGGGGTTATGGCCTAAAACCCGATCTTTAACCGCCAAAGTCACGGCTGGGGCCTGGGAATGTTTGGTAAATAGATAATCGTGCCCCACGCATAAGCCAATGGAAACATTGACGTCCGCTCCCCAGTCATTTAAGACTTTAGCCTGTAGCGCGGGATTGCAGCAGGACTCTTGTTGGCCTGGGGAGAGCTTTAAATGATCGGGTAGGCCAATTTCGCATTTGTCGATGGAGCCAACCTTACAACCCACGGTCTTAACCTCCAAACCAGCCGCTCGAGCCACTTTGGCGTAAACGGTACTCTCATCCAAAAAGCCCACGCATGAAGCCACCCCTAGTTTTTTGGCCCCCAGTTTAAGCGCGAAAATGATGGTCTCTTCCAGACGGGTTAGGCGGCCATAGTACTCCGCCTCCACCTCGGCCGCGGCTCTAGCCACTTTAGCGTCAAGGCTTTGGCCAGAATAAAGAGCTTTGGTCTCCGCCGCCCCATCTTGGTTGGCCTCAGACAAGCAGAAATTGGGGTACCGACTGTCGCGCCGATAACAGTTGCGAGTGGAACACTCGGAACAGGAGGGATCCACAAAAGTTTCCGGGACAACTTCCTTCTTGGCGGCAACCTTGGTCGCTTTGGTGGCGGGTTTGGGGGCGCCTTTTTTTTCGGGTTTGGGGACCTTAGATTTTTTATCGCTCATGACAAATCCTTTCCTGGCGATACGGGAACTAACGGGATGAGCGTTAAAAAACGCTCTTTATAACAAATCCTGGCTAAATTTGGGCTAATAAACAAAAAAAAGCCGCAAAGCGTAACGCTCGCGACCTTCGGTTTGCCGATCAGCCCGGTTGGTTGGCCATCATCAGAGGCTAAAGAGCCTATCTAAAATTTATGCCCAAAAATTTATCGTCTCAGCCCAAAAGCCCTAAGGTCTATTTTTTAGGTAGCCAAAAGGCGGTTTGGGGAAGAGCCAAGCTAAAAAGCGAAGGCCAGATCCTTTAAGGCTCAGACTAATTTTTCTTATTCTAGCCAGAAAAAATAGTTCTGTCAAACGGTCAAAAGTTTATAAAAACAACAATTTAGAGTTAATTAAACCAAAGTTAAACATTATTATTCTTCCAGGCCGTATCCAGCTTCCAGGCGATATCTAGCCGAAAACCCCAATCGCCATTGGTGGCCCAAACTTTTCCGCCATGGACATCAACTATCCGCTTCACCAAGGCCAAGCCTAAACCCGCCCCACTTCCCTCTTGGTTAAGCCGATAATAAGGCTCAAAAAGTTTGGCCAATCGCCTTGCCCCGAGGGGCTCGCAACTATTTTTGAGGGTTAAAAGGATGGTCTCTGAAGATGGTCGCCCTAAGGCTAGGTTAATCTGACCTTGAGGCCGAGTGTATTTAGCGGCGTTATCCAAAATATTGTCTAAAAGTCGCTCCAAAAGCCTTTCTTCGCCCACCAAATAAAGACGCGGCTCTATGTCAAAACGAAAATCCATCTCCCGAGCCCGAAATATGGGCTGAAAACGCTGGGCCAAGGCTAAACATAAGCTAGAAAAATCCAAGGCTTTGGGAGCTATTAAGGCGTGGCCAAGATCCAGTCTATTGGCCAATAAGGTCGCCCCAATCAATTCGTCCATGCGATCAATCTCAACCTGATAAACGCTGTGGTATTTTAAGGCCAAAGAGAGGGGATCGCTGGGGGGCGGGCTAGCGAGGTTATTATCTAATGTAACCGCCAAACGCTTAACCCCTGGCCTTGAGAGTTCCTCGACATAGCTTTCGGGAAACTCCAAAGGCTCAAACCCCACTTCCTTGGCCGCTTCCATCTGGAGGCTTGACCAAACCAAACCTCGCCCCATAAAAGTCAAAGCGAAATCCAACCTAGTCAAAGGAGAGCGCAAATCATGGGAGACGCTAGCCATTAGATCCCGGAGCAAGCGATCGCGCCTTTCCAAAGAATCGGCCAAGGCGTTAATGGAGCGAGCCACGTCGGCCACTTCTCTCGGGCCCTGGACAGTCACTCTTTTGTTCAAACGCTCGCAATCAATGGTTAAAACCTCTCGCCTTAAAAATTCCAAAGGTTTGGCTAAGCCTCTGGCCGCTCGCCAAGTCAAAGCCGCCCCTAAAACCAGCAAAACAGCCGAGCCGACAGAAAAATTACGGCTATGGTAAGGAAATTTGCCCGCCCAATAGACGTAACACAAAAGAACCGGGCCATCTTGGAGGTGGACTGGGAAGGCCATCATCTCTAGGGGGGAATTGGGCCCAGTCTCCCAAGCTCCCTCGGCTCGCCAGATCCTTTGGCCTTGGGGCAAGAGGCTGGGGGAATCTAGTTTATTTCTGGCCAGAGGCGCGAAGACAGCCACGGGGGTTCCGGCTAAGATTTGTCCCTCTAAACTCTCAAACCACAGTTGAGGCCCTAAGCCATTGTAGTAATCTAGCCAAATGTCCGCCTCGGCCAAACTCCGGCCAGTCAGGGGCCTTTGGATTTTAGCCGCCAAATAATCGGCTAGTTTCAGGCGCCAATCCTCATTGGGCGTGGAGTTGAGATAAACGATAAAAACATAGACCGCCTGGGCCAAAAGAATCATTAAGACGGTCACCAAAAAGATCCGGCCATGGAAACCAGCCAAAAACCCCACCCGAGTCATGAGCTAATAATATCGCCGACCCAGCGGTAACCCAGCCCTCTATGGGTTTGAATGGAAGGTATCTCGGGGGCCACAACTTTCAGAGCCGCCCGCAAATGGCTGATATGGACGTCAACGCTCCGGTTAGAGATGAAATAATCCGCCCCTAAAGCCTGCTTGGCCAACCAATCCCGGGGTAAAACTTTCCGCGGATGCTTCATCATGACCTTTAAATATGAGGCTTGGGTCTGGGAAAGATCAACGGCGTTTTCTTTCCAGCTTAAACGCGATTGATACAAATCCAAGCGAAAATTCCCGGAAACGATGATCTCCGTGGGTAGCTTTTGGAAGGGATAAGGTGGGGCTCGGCGCAATAAGGATCGCGCGCGAGCCAAAAGCTCTCGTAAGCTAAAAGGCTTGGTTAAGTAATCGTCAGCCCCGAGCTCTAAACCCAAAACTCGGTCCACCTCATCGCCCCTGGCGGTCAACATAATGACTGGGACGTCGGTTTTGATTCTCAGGGCTCTTAAGACCTCAAATCCGTCACAAAAAGGCATCATGACATCCAAAAGGATGATATCGGGCGTGAACTTTTTCATCATTTCCAAAGCCATGAGACCATTTAAAGCCCCCTCCACCACAATATCATTGGGTTTGAGGTAGTCGCGAATCGCTTCATGGAGGACGGTGTCGTCATCAATGACCAACATAAAGTTCTTCATTTTAAACCTTACGGCAAATGTATATAGAAGTTGGAAAATTAAATTTTATGACAAACTTAGATTTAGAAAACGAAAAAAATTCAAAATTTACGCGCGCTAAAATTTTTTGACCCTTAAAAACCCCATAACAAATCCCTAACAATTCTTAACAAACAAAACGCCAAAGTCCCTGGTTTTCAGTCTATCCTGCTGTTGGCCTCTGAGCTTAATGTTACTATGAATCATTAGCGTTATCAACGAAAATTCTAGCCGATAATCTTTGGGCTCGTGGGCTTAAAACCCGCCGCCCTAGCTCTTTGGCTATAGCCGTTATGAGGAAGCGGACATGTCCAATCGTTTAACCTTAGCCCGAATGGCCAGAAACCTAACCGTCTTGAGCCTAATCGCCTTAAGTCTTTCAGATTTAGCTTTGGGGCAAGAAAGAATCGAAGAATTGCCGGTCATCACCGTGACCTCGACCAGAAGCGAAAGGGATTTAATGAACATCCCCATTTCCGTTGGGGTGGTCAACGACTTTGAGTACGACCGCGAGCCGGTCATGAGCGTCGCGGATATGTTGTCGGATATCCCTGGGGCCTTTGTGGCCGGGGGCAACCAACCGGGCAACCGGAAAGTCTCTCTGCGAGGGCTGGGCCCGGAACACACATTAATTTTTGTCGATGGGGTCAAACAATCGGGCTTTATGGACACTTACGGAGCTACTATCTCCATAGATCCCTCCAATATTGAGCGAATTGAGCTCATTAAAGGGCCAGCCTCGGTTCTTTATGGCTCGGACGCTTTAGGGGGTGTCTTAAACATTATCACCAAGAAAGGCGCCGGGAGCGATAAAGCCATCGGTTTTTCCACGCGGCTGATTTATGATAGCGCGACGAAGGGCTATCAACCACAAGCCGCGGTCTATGGATCCGTCAAAGGCTTTGGCTATAGATTTTCCGCGGTCGGACAAAAGGCCAAAGATCGCGACACCCCTAGGGGCAAACTTCTTTACAGCGATTACCAGCACCAAGATTATTCTGGCCAATTAAGCTACGCCTTTGAGCGAGGACGCCTGGAAATTGGCTTTGAGGACTTCCGGCGGCAAGGCGGCCTCACGCCTTTGGACTTCACCCAAGATAACGCGCCCATCATGGATCCCGCTCTAGTCGCTTCTTATTCCAGAACCATTAAAGACGACCGGAAAACCTTGCGGGGCAAACTGGTTTTAGAAGACCTTTGCGCGAGCTTAGAGCGCTTGACTCTCTCCGGTTATGGCCAAAAAGCCATTTTGGAAGTGGATCCCAAAAATGGCCAAAGCCAAAGCCTAGGCAAAAATGGGGCCGAATACCAAGGCCTAGGCTTTTCTCTGCAATCGGAATGGGGTCTTGGGCCGCACCAAATTACCCTAGGCTTTGACTACGATAAAGTTAAGTTTGAGGATAACCGCCGCCGGGACGATCTGCCTACCCTGCCCTTATTGAACTATCAGGCTAAGGGCTATAATCTCCAGATGGCCACCTTTATCCAAGACGAGTGGCAAATTACCCAGAACTTTAAAATCACCGGCGGTTTAAGACAAAACTGGACAGAAAACGTTTTGGATCGTCACTCCCAAGCCCCAGCCCGAGAAAAAGCGGTTAAGGAAAATAGATTGGTGGCTAGTTTGGGCGTTAATTGGGAATTTTTGGAGGATTTTTCGGCTCGGGTTCTCTTCTCCCAAGGCTTTAAGACTCCCACCCCCTTACAACTCTTGACCGGCTCTGGCTATTTGTTGCCCAATCCAGATCTAACCCCAGAAACCAGCGATAATTATGAAGTGGGGCTCAGATATTTTAGCCGAGGCTTATACCTAGATTTAAGCCTTTATTACAACTCGATTAAGGACGCCATTGATTATGTTTCCACCCCTTACGGCAACCAATATCAAAATGTTGACGACAAAAAAAACTATGGCCTGGAATTGGCGGCCAGTTATCTGATTGAGCCCCTCCTGCTGACCCCTTACGCCTCGATTAATTTGATGAAGGTAAAAACTGTTCGGGACGGCTTTAAAACTGACCATAATGACCGCGCGGAATTTACGGGCAAATTGGGCCTCAAGTGGGAAAAAGATCTTGGGGAAAAAACTCGCCTTTATTTGGACGCCAACGCCGAAATGGCCTCCCGAAGCTTTAAGGAAACTTTTAATAGCGCGACCAATACCGTCAGCCGCAGCGCTATTAGGCCAGCCTGGCAAACGGCTAACCTGGCCTTAAGCCTTGAGAGCCAAACAGCCTGGGGCAAATGTCTGGCTTCCCTCAACCTAAAAAACCTTTTTGACCAAGATTACATTCCCGTGGGAGCCTTTTTGCCAGAACCAGGCTTTCAGATGATAGCCTCGGTTGGCTGGGAATTTTAAGGCCGAAAATCTTAAGTCGTCTCTCTATTCCTGACTAAATCCTCGTCCCGCTTAAAACCACGCCTCAGCCTAAAAAGCGCTCCTTTATCAACTAAGTAGATATTGGAGCGCTTGGCCTCATTAAATCATTAAATTACCATTAAAAATTCAATTTATAATATTGTTAAAATAATTCGTTCTATTTATGGCTAATTAGCCAACAATTGACAATTTGCCTCCAAGTTGCTATAAAGACAAGTTTTGGGAGGAGCGAGCGATGCCGGAAATCACCGCGGTTCGAGGTTTTAAAGATATCTTGCCAGATCAGATCCCGCTTTGGCGATTGGTGGAAGATAAGGCTAGGGATTTGGCTAGGCGCTTTGGCTACCTAGAACTGAGGGCCCCCGTCTTGGAAAGGACTGAGCTCTTCGCCCGGGGCATTGGCGAGACCACCGACATTGTGGAAAAAGAAATGTACACCATGGAGGATCGGAGCGGCGACAAGATCACTTTGCGCCCTGAAGCCACCGCGGGTTTAGTTCGGGCCGTTCTGGAACATAGTTTGGCTACCTCTGGCCGTCCGACGCGCCTCTTCTGTTTAGGGCCGATGTTCCGCTACGAAAGGCCCCAAAAAGGTCGCCAACGTCAGTTTCATCAACTGGACGTGGAAGTCTTTGGCGATCCTGGCCCCCATATTGACGCTGAGGTCATTAGTCTCTTGTGCGCTTTTTTAACCGAGCTCGGCTTAACGGACGTCTCGATTCAACTTAACTCCCTAGGTTGCCCCAAGTGCCGCCCCATCTTTCGCGAGAAACTGACCTCTTTTCTCAAGGCCCATGAGCCCAACCTTTGCCCAGACTGCCAAAAACGCCTCATCCGCAATCCTTTGCGGGTTTTGGATTGTAAGGTGGAAGCCTGTCAAGCCATCGCCGCTAATGGGCCTGACATGTCCGAGTGTCTTTGCCCAGAGTGCCAAGATCACTTAGCCGTGGTCACGGACTCCTTAGGCTCGGTGGGCTTGCGTTACGTTTTAAATAATCGCTTGGTTCGAGGCCTCGACTATTACGCCCGAACCACCTTTGAGGTGCACTCTGGCTATTTAGGAGCTCAAAGCGCCGTGGCTGGGGGTGGGCGTTATGACGGCTTATGCCGTCAATTAGGCGGGCCAGATCTGCCCGGCGTGGGGTTCGCGGTGGGCTTGGAAAGGCTGATAATGATTCTCGCCCAAACCCAAAAGCTGGAGTCCCTTGGGCCTGACTATTACCTGGCCGCCCTCGCCCCGGAAACCCTTGGCCCAGCATTTAAGTTAGCTCACCAACTGCGCCTTAGGGGTCTGTCCGTGGAAGCCGACTGGGAGCCAGGTAGCCTAAAAAGCCGTTTAAAAAGAGCCGATCGTCTTGGGGCTTTAAAGGTCATTATGCTAGGGCCAGATGAACTAGCTAATAACCAGGTCACTGTGCGAAACCTAGTCACCAAGGAACAAACCATTTTGCCTCTAACGGAAATAAATTTGTTCTAATATTATAACGCTCAACGCGAAAATTTTTAAAAGCGCCCAGTTTTTGGCCTGAACAGATTCAAAAATATATTTATATCTGACGATCGATAAAGCTTTCTAACGCTAAATTAGTTTTTTTAGTTACTAAAATAACTAAACATTAGACTAGTATATCTATATTCATTAAATATCAATTTTTCATCTTCCCAAAGACTATTTTATTTATAAAAATATTTATTGATATTTTTATTACAAAAAAATATCAATATTTAAACATAATTATATTGATACTTAAAAAAACAACCCGCGCGGTCGCGACCATAAACCTCAGAGCGCGCCCATCATGGCTTCTCGTGGCCTGGCTTTAAAAAAAACTGGTTTTTTAGCCCGCTAGATGGTATAATACTACTTAAAGATTTCTCTCTTTGCGCAATATGTTTTTGCCTAAAACTTTGGAAGTTGTAATTATTAGAGCCTAATAGACTGATTTAATCCTATTTTAGGACATTAAATTTTATTGGCTTGAATTTGATAAATCTCTACAAGATTATTCTGAAAGCCTATTATGAGCGAGTTTGACAAGATTCTACTGGCGGCTGAACAGGGAGACCCAGAGTCCCAATACACTCTTGGCCTAATGTACGTGAGTGGAAACAGAGTAACCAAGAATAAGAGCGAAGCCGCTAAATGGCTTAAAAAAGCCGCTGATCAGGGGCTCCCGGAGGCCCAATATCACCTAGCGCTAATGTACTCAGGTGGCCATGGAGTAGCCAAGAACAATAAGGAAGCGGCTAAATGGGTCAAAAAAGCCGCTGAACAGGGGTTCCCGGAGGCCCAATATACCCTGGCGGTATGGCTCTCGCTTGGGCAAGGAGTAGCCCAAAACATGGAGGAAGCGTTCAGATGGAGCGCTTTGGCCGCTGAACAGGGCCATCCCACGGCCCAATATCTTCTGGCGATATTATACGCGGATGGCGAAGGAGTAACCCAAAACAAGGAGGAAGCGTTCAGATGGAGCGGGTTGGCCGCTGAACAGGGCTATCCCAAGGCCCAATATCTTCTGGCGGAATTGTACGCGAATGGCGAAGGAGTAGCCCAGAACAAGAAGGAAGCGGCTAAATGGTTTTAAAAAGCCGCTGATCAGGGCGATCCCTCGGCCCAATATCACCTGGCGCTATTGCGCGCGAATGGCGTAGGAGTAGCCCAGAACATGGAGGAAGCGGCTAAATGGTTTAAAAAAGCCGCTGATCAGGGTGACCGGAACGCTCAATACAGCCTCGGCTTGCTCTACGATTATGGCGAAGGAGTTCCCCAGAACAAGGCTGAAGCGCTTAAATTGTACCGCTTGGCGGCTAAACAGGGCCATATTAAGGCCAAATCCACGCTAGCGGAAACTCGGGTCTCGAAAGATTCTGACCCAACTTAGAGGCCGCGAAAAAAGGAAAATCGATCGCTCAATTTAGCCTGAGCTTACGCTATCTAAATGGCTAAGCCTTAAAATGGTTTCGTTTGGCGGCTAAACAGGGCCACATTGAGGCCAAAAATATGATTTTGAATCTGTCTTCTAATCCAAAGCGAACCTATGATCTAATAAAAAACTATAACTATTTTTTTGCCCATCTTTTTAGCCCATCTTCGACAAATGGGACAAAAATTAAGGCCCAAGATGGATGATTTATGTTTTAATAGCCTTTAATTATAACTTGGGCAAAAAAATCTATCAATTTTGAAATTTGTTAGACTAAATTCAAGCTTAAAATTTGATATTCAATGGCAATAGCTATTTATAGTTGATAAAACTATAATGGGATTTAAAAAAATTTTCCGTTCATTTAAATAGGACATTAAATTTTATTGGCTTAAATTTGATAAATCTCTACAAGATTATTCTGAAGGCGTATTATGAGCGAGTTTGACAAGATTCTACAGTTGGCTGAACAGGGTGACCCGCAGTCCCAATATCAATTGGCGCAATTGTACGCGCTTGGCGAAGGAGTAGCCAAGAACAAGAAGGAAGCGGCTAAATGGCTTAAAAAAGCCGCTGATCAGGGTGATCCCTCGGCCCAATATACCCTGGCGGCATGGTATACGCTTGGCTATGGAGTAACTCAGAACATGGAGGAAGCGTTTAGATGGCGCGGGTTGGCCGCTGAACAGGGCCATCCCTCGGTTCAATATAACCTAACGATGTTGAGCGAGAAAGGGTTAGAAGTAGCCAAGAGCAGGGAAGAAGCGCTCTTGTTGTCGCTTTTGGCGGCTGAAAATGGAGAGTCTTGGGCTCAAAATAAGCTTGGGGTCATGTACTTGAAAGGCGAAGGAGTAACCAAAAATTTGAGCGAAGCCTTTAAATGGCTGAAAAAAGCGGCTAAAAATGGCGAACCTGACGCCGAATTAGCTATTGGGCTCATGTACGCGAATGGCGAAGGAATAACCAAGAATTTGAGAGAAGCCTTAAAATGGTTCAAAAAAGCCGCTGATCAGGGGCGCCCGGAGGCCTATTATAGCCTTGGCGTCTTGTACACGGATGGCGAAGGAGTAACCCAGAATTTGAGCGAAGCCATTAAATGGTTTAAAAAAGCCGCTGATCAGGGTCACCCGGAGGCCCAATATCACCTGACGATGTTGATCAAGAAAGGGTTAGGAGTAGCCAAGAACAGTAAAGAAGCGCTCTTGTTGTCGCTTTTGGCGGCTGAACAGGGTGACCCAGACTCCCAATATCAGATTGGGGTCAAGTACGTGAAAGGCGAAGAAGTAACCCAGAATTTGAGCGAAGCTTATAAATGGTTCAAAAAAGCGGCTGAAAATGGCGAACCACGCGCCCAATTTACCATTGGCGTCATGTACGCGAATGGCGAAGGAATAACCAAGAATTTGAGAGAAGCCTTTAAATGGTTTAAAAAAGCCGCTGATCAGGGTCACCCGGAGGCCCATTATAGCCTTGGCGTCTTGTACAAGGATGGCGAAGGAGTAACCAAGAATTTGAGCGAAGCCTTTAAATGGTTTAAAAAAGCCGCTGATCAGGGTCACCCAGAGGCCCAACATTGCCTTGGAGCCATGTACGCGGAGGGCGAAGGAGTAACCAGGGACTTTAACGAAGCCTTTAAATGGTGGAAAAAAGCGGCTGAAAATGGTAACGCGGAGTCCCAACATTGCCTTGGAGACATGTACGCGAAGGGCGAAGGAGTAACCAGGGACTTTAACGAAGCCTTTAAATGGTGGGAAAAAGCCGCTGAACAGGGTCACGCGGAGTCACAACATAACCTTGGCGTCATGCTAGTGAATGGCGAAGGAGTAACCCAGAATTTTAACGAAGCCTTTAAATGGTTTAAAAAAACCGCTGATCAGGGTCACGCGGAGTCCCAACATTGCCTTGGCGTCATGTACGCGAACGGCGAAGGAGTGACCAGGGACATGAGCGAAGCCTTTAAATGGTTTAAAAAAGCCGCTGATCAGGGTGACCAAGAGTCACAATATAGTCTCGGCTTGCTCTATGATTTTGGAGAAGGAGTTCCCCAGAACAAGGCTGAAGCGCTTAAATTATACCGCTTGGCGGCTAAACGAGGCCATCTTAAGGCCAAATCTATGCTGACGGAAACGCGGGGCGCGAAAGATTCTGACCTAACTTAGAGGCCGCGAAAAAAGGCGACTCGAACGCTCATTTTAGCTAGCCTGGGCTTACGCTATCTAAATGGCCAAGAAACAAAGCCAGATTTATCCCAAGCCTTAAAATGGTTTCGTCTGGCGGCTGAACAGGGGCACATTGAGGCCAAAAATATGATTTTTGAACTGTCTAAATAATCCAAAGCGAACCTATGATCTAATAAAAAACGATAACTATTTTTGAGTCACATCTTTTTTAGTCTATTTTTTACAACTAGGGCAAAAATGAATACCCAAAGTGGAGTGTTTATATAATAATAGCGTTGAATTATAAGCTAGGCAAGAGTCTATCATAAATTAAATATGTCATTTTTGAGATTTGTTAGCGTGGAATCCTTAATATTCAAGCGCAATAGCTATTTATAGTTGATAAAACTGTAATGGAAGGTAAGTTATAATTATGTTCATAAGGGAAGTAATAACTAAGAATAATAATACCGGGGAAATTTTTCGTTCCTTTAAATTGCTCAAGACTGAAAAACTGCCTAATGGTCAAATTAAACAGCTAGCGCTTCTTAACCTTGGCCCTTATTTTGCCGCGCCTAAAGAAAAATGGAAACGTTTATGTAATCGAATCACCCAAATAGTAGATAACCAAGACAAATTATTTTCCTTCGATGATGATCTTGAGCTTGAGTCAATGGCCAGAGATTTGGCTACTCAGCTTTTGGAAAAAAATCACACATTACCTGAAAACAATAAAACTACTGAGGAATCTTATGACCCTAATATTGAAGAAATGAGTATTCAATGCCATCGTAGCGCTGGAGCTGAACATGTATCTCTTCATGGAATTAAACTTCTTGGGCTACAAGAGCGCTTTATGTCTTTAGGTTTCGGCGCGGAAAAATCCAAATTGGCTGTAGCTTTAATAGTGGCGCGCATGGTATATCCTTCAAGCGCGAAAGAGTCAAGACGTTGGCTAACAAATCGTAGCGCTCTGGCCGAATTATTAAACATTGATCTGACGACTGACTATAGTCTACATGAAATTTCTGATTTAATTTACTCATATAAAAGCGATATTGACGCTAATATTTTTAATATACCAGATGATTTATTTAATTCACAAAAAATAGTATCTTTTTACGATATAACAAACATTCATGATGACCAATTTATGACTCTGGCCCTGGTTCTTGATGACCGAGGCTTTGTCCGTCACTCAGAGATCTTGCCTGACTTTGTTTACGATCCGACGACATTGGCGGAAATGATGAAAACTCTAGAAGTAGGCCCGGGCCATATGGTCGTATTGAACCAAGACATGGCCACGGCGGAAAATTTTAAATGGCTCACAAAAAACGGTTATTCGCGCCTAGTTGTAAATAGAAAACAAAAAAGATATTTTGATTTTTCTAAAGCCCAATTAATTAAGGTCAATAGCGCCGCTGGAGTTGAAATTTATAAAGAAGGGAGCGCCGATGGCTTGGCGAACAAAATTTTGGTCAGGAACTTGATGAATAGACCTGGAATCTTTACGCTCACAACCAATGACAAAAAAATGTCCATTGATGAAATATTGGACATATATTCATATTTGACTGATATAGATTCAGTTTTTAAAAGTCGCGAATCAAAGTTAGGTCTTAATCATATATTTAATTATAAATCAAGGAAAGTTGAGTCATATTTATTTATTTCGGTCTTAGCCTATCAATGTATTCAAGCAATCCGCCAGCGACTTAAAAAGGCTGGGATCGACGACAACTGGTTGACCATAAGAGGCGCTATGTCAACTCAAGCCAGACTTAGCTTTGTTTTTCCAATGAAGGATGGGAGGAAATTCTGGATTCGGAAACCTATCGAGGCTAAACCTGACCAATTAAAGGTGTATCGCGCTTTGGGCCTAAACAGCGACCCGGGCGGAGAAAAAAAGAAAATCCTCCGCTGAGTGTTGAGGCCGCTGACAAAAAACAAAGAGCGTAGCGCGAAAATCGGAGACAGATTCGCAAGGCCCATAAATCAATTATAGATAACAACCTAAAATCCCGGAGTTTGTACGGCTACAAGGGATGGCTAACCCAGTTCAATTCTTCAGAAATGGCAAAATAATCGTAATAATCTTTTTAAAACTTAAATTTTTTTCTTGACCAGGCGCCCTAAAAAGTTGTATTCTATTAAATCTACGACTACATTTAGGTGGACTTACTATGGCATACCTATCTTTACATAAAACAAGGGATGATATTTTTTTATATGGTTGTTCTTCACTTAGAACCGTCAAAGGTCCTAGATGTATCCAACAGTGTCTTGGAAAAGTTGACAAAATCAGTCTAAAGATTACTATTAACAGCAATTTTAGTTCTTGGATTGCCAATAATAATATAAATAATGACTATATTAATCATTTTTTAATCAAACACTCTCTAAAAGGATTAATTGAGGAAATTAATATAGATATAATTAATAATTTGATTAATGATAATTGTATTAGCGCTATTGACACTAACACTCCAACTAATGAAAATAAAGTCATTAAATATTGCGATGACGATATATTAACATCTAAAGTTGAATCTATTGGTTTAATTTATCTACTAAATAATATTGCTAATTCTATTGGCTTAACTAATATATTACAAAATGTATTCCCAAATAGTTGGGAAAAAATATTAATATTAGCTCAATACCAGGTTGCCACCCATTCACCTTTCTTATATTTACAACATTGGGCCCAAAATAATTCTTTACCCGTGGAATCGAATAAACTTGCTAGTCAAAGAATAACTGAACTGTTAAAAACTATTTCAATAGATAATATTTATTCATTTTATGATCAATGGAATAATTACAGACAAGAAAATGAATTTTTAGCATGTGATATTACATCTATTAGTTCTTATAGTTCAAAAATATCTGATGTAGCTTATGGTTATAATCGTGATAAAGAAAATTTAAAACAAATTAATCTTTGTTTATTATTTGGAGAGGAATCAGGACTTCCTGTTTTCTCAGTTGAATATAATGGTTCTTTAAATGATGTAAAAACATTCCATACAA
>JAISWW010000035.1 GCA_031270705.1 Deltaproteobacteria bacterium | reverse complement strand
ATCACTTCGTCATCTAAAGAACTGTGTCCTGAGCCGCGCACAATTCTAGCCCTGGAAACCTGTCCATCTTGGGAGATGGTAAAATTAACTTCCACGATCCCTTTGAGATTACGGCTCATGGCCTCAGAAGGATATTTTTTGTTACGGTCAAGCCTTAAACGCACTTTAGAGACATAAGCGTCTAAAACTCTAGGGTTTCCTCGGCCAGTCCCACCGCCAATTCCTCCCTGGCCATCTCCAAGTCCTCCGCCAGCTCCTCCGCCAGGGCCACCTCCAATAGCGGTAGGGCCAGGTTGGCCAGTCGCGGCTTTTGGCTCAACGGCTGGTTTTTGGGCTTCTGGGGGTTTCGGTTTGGGTTTTGGCTTGGGTTTAGGTTTTTCAATGATCTCTGGCGGTGGCGGCGGAGTTATGGGGACGGCTTCTTCGTTTACGCTTTCAATAAAAGATGGAAAAATATCCTCTGGCACATAGACTGGCTCTGGCTCAGGGACAAAAAAATCTTCAGGCGGCGTCGGATCAGCCTCAGGACTTTGGGCTGGTTGATCGATTGGCCCTTCTTCAGGCGTTCCTTGACCCAAACCGCCAGGATTGCCTCCCAGCGGATCATAATAGGCTAGATCCATAACCGCCAAAGGCTCCCAGTGGTGAACCGTCTCCATGCCTAGAAGAACCATCGCTAAAATGGCTCCTAAATGAAGAAGAAAGCTAGCGGCTACGGATTTCCCATCGTAAAGACTACGGGTTTCTAGGTCAAGGTACATGGTATGACCTCATAACAAGAACTAGTTCAAGCTTAAAGTCGCCCCAAAAGCCACAGTGAATTGAGGGTTGGGCAAGACCTTCACTTCCATGAGGAGCTCATCTTCCAAGGCTTCCAATAAGCCTGGATTTTGAGAGGGTCCGCCATCGAGATAAATGTCGCCGGATTTAGGAGTATTGCGGTTCCCCAATAGATGGGTGATGCGCCGGGCCACGGAATGGTGAAGACCCTTAATGATCCTTTCCTTAGGGACGCCTTTAGCCAATAAAGAGACGATCTCGCTTTCGGCGAAGACCACGCAGGTGCTATTCAGCTCCAAAGGCTCATCGGCTAATTTGCTCATTTCCCCGAAAGACTCTAAAGGCGTGTCTAGGATTCTAGCGGCTTGCTCAAAAAAACGGCCCGTCCCAGCGGCGCATTTGTCGTTCATTTTGAAGTCAGCGATGCGGCCATTTTCGTTAAGATTAATGACCTTCAGATCTTGCCCGCCAATATTTATGATGGTTCGGCAACGGCCCTCGCTTAACCAATGAAGCCCTTGAGCGTTGGCCGAGATCTCGTCAACAGTATGTCCAGCTGCGCTCATAAGTTTTTTCCCATAACCGGTGGCGGCGATCTGGTCGATATCGCTCTCTTTTAAGCCACACTCGGAAACCGCTCCTTTCACCAATTCCAAGGCCAAAGCCTCTTGTCCGGGGGCCGTGGGAACTTTTCGGCTCCAGGCGATTTCGTTGTTTTTGACTAGAACCATCTTTATGGCCGTGCTGCCTAAGTCCAGTCCTATTTTGTATCCCATGAGCTCACTCCATATATAAAGCGGGTCGCGCGTTAAATTAGCCTCAATTAGTCAAGGCGCTACGGTAAGCCTCCAGACGAGTCAGAAGGGTTTGGCTGTCTTCGGAGGTGTAATCGGTCTCCAGTTTGATAAATTTAAGACCTTGATCTTTAAGCCGGGATTCCAAGGTCAAGCTTTCCAAGTCAAATGGATGGCAACCTTTCAGAACGTGAAAAACCACGCCTTTAAATAAATCTTTATGGGCCGGGGCGATTATGTTATTGATACGCCGGTCATTGTCAGCGAAAGTCGGACACAAACAGCCCTGGTGATAGCGCTGAGCCAGGGCTTTTAACAAGCCATGCTCGGAGACATCGTCAAAATAGACGGCTCCGGGGAAAATACGCTCCGACGAGCAAAGGTCATCCATCGACACGTTTAAGCCAGCTTCCTCCAAAAGATGGAGCATCTTTAAGTTTGGAAAGAAGATTGGCGAGCCCGCCAAGAAGATATCCGGCGACTCGTTCTTGGTTTTAAAAGTCAAAAGAGCTTTTTCCACCGCCGTGGTCCATTTTTCCACGTCATCAAAGAAAAACGAGTTGGATATGACCATGAACCACAATTCCGGCACCAGGCCAATCCTCTTCAAATCAATGAGCTTGGAGAAGACATGCCAAGATTTTTGATAAAGGCTCATGGAATTGGCTAGAGCTTGGCGCTTAATCTTCTTTTGGCCGGTCAATTGGCTTAAAAAATTTTTAAGCAAATAAACTTCCTCGAGCCAACGCTCTTGGCTTTCGTCTCGATCCTTCATATGAGGTAGCTCAAGACGATGAAAGGGCGGCTTTTCCTTGATCCCGCAGACTTCCATCATGTCCTGAATCTTGACCACCCAGTCGCAAGTGGTCGGAGCTACCCAGGCCAAAAACCTTTGACCTTTCTGGCCAGCCAAATCCAATTGGAGTTCCCCCAAGGCCGAGCGCAACATGGGGCACATGATGGCTGGCAACTGAGGAGCCGAAAGACGTTGGGAGACCATGGCCCCGCCAAATATTTTAAAGGGCTGAAGGCCAAATACGTGGAAAAGCTCCAAAGGGGCCTGTAAGCACATTAAAGCGACTACTGGCCGACCAGTTCTCTCGGATATGGTCGCGGGATCTCGGCCCGCGGCCAAAAGATCCACAAAATATTCCAGTTCAGGGCTAAAATCCGGCCTGGATTTTAGGTTTTTGATTTCTTGGGCTGTCTCGTCTTCGAAGCGGTCGAAGATTTTCTTTTTTATTCGTCCTTCGCGATCATCCTGTTGAGTATTGTTCATGGTTTAAGTCTCAAATCCTAGCCGCGTAACGCCGTGAGGAGGAAAACACCTTTAAAGGCCCAAGTTTGACCAAAAGGGACTTGTCGGCGGCGCAACCTTCAGCGCATTTGAAACATCCCATACAGTCAGCGTCATAAACGTCGCGTTTAACTCGTTCGCGATATACAGTTTCATTGTCCATTGAGCAGGTTCGGCGGCAATTGCCACAACCGTGACAAGCTAAGGGCTCTTTGGCCAATTTTAGGAGATATAATTTTTTATAGAAGTTCATTAAGGCCAGCATGGGGCAGAATAAGCAGAAAAATCTGTCCTTAAAGAACATGCCAATCAACATGGAAGCGGTGACTAGCGTTAAAGCGATGGAAAAACCCATGGCCACGCTAGTGCTAAAATCCATGGCTATGTATTGAGCGTCGCCAGCGAATAGGGGCATCAAAGCCTTGGCTGGGCAGATATTGCAAAAAGCCAGGATAAAGTCTATGGGCAACCAACCCACGCCCGCCATAATGGGCATAACAATCAGATAAACCAAGAGGATGTATTTGATGATTGACAGTTTTTCTTTTTGGCGAATCAATATTTCCGATTCTCGGATCCCCAACTTTCGGCGCAAACGAGTAATCCAATCTTGGACTAAGCCAAAAGGACAGAGCCAGCCACACCAGCTTTTCCCCAGAAAAATAACCAAAATTGAAAAAGCGAGTAGTCCGGCTAAAACGTTTAGAAAATTTTGCCAAACGCCAGCCCAAGGATCAACGCCAGTAAAAGTCGCGTTTAACGGCAAAAACAGAGTTCCTAAAGCCCTCTGTAACATCATCAAATAGCAAAATCCGGTACAGCTATAAACAAATGGGCAGGAAAGACAGGGAATCGATTGACCCAAGTTGATCCGGAAAAATCCCCCATATGTGAACACCAAGAAACCTAGGTGTTGAATAATAAGTCTTAACTTAGTGATAGTCATAAAGCGATAGCCATTTTTATCGTCATTAACCGTAGAGGCGAAAAGAGTATTTAGGCCAATTGGAATAATTTATGTTTTGTATCCTCCGAGAGGAGAAAGTTTTTGGCGAATTTTTGAGGCGTCCAGAAGCGCCAAACTAAATCGCGTATTTAAAGTTTATTCAAGAAATAGAGAATAAAATGATTCTTTTGGCCTTTGGAAAAATTCCAAAGGCCATTCAAAGCAAAGTTCTATTTTCTAACGCGCTTATTTGTTTTTTAACTTAAACTTCGTCCTTATCCTGATCATTAAATTTATTGAATTTAAACTTTTTCCTTTTCTTGGTCACGATGACGGTAGTGGTTAGGCCAGTCATCGCCACTAAGCCCAAACCCCAGCCGATTTTCCGGTAACTCCAACGAGATAGGGAGACAGTTAGGCTAAAGGTCATAACCTCGTTCGAGTTTTTTAAGGGCAAGACGGCCACGGCCACCTTATTTCGGCTACTTCCGCCCATGGGACCGCTAACGACTACCAAATTCGGGTCACTATTGGGGCTGAAGGAGTATTTTTCTTTTTTGGGATTGAAGGTGATGGGCGAGGGCTCGACGCCATTGGGTTTGGCGTCAATCAGAATTCCGCCAGTTGGCTCGTCAAGTTTAGCCACATTGGCGACGGAAAAATCCACGCTATTGCCCGTTTGGAGTCCTCTAAAAGGCATGCCATTATAACTACCCTCCGGAAAGACTAATTTTGGCCAATCAACGGGGAGGGGAGTTTCCGGAACCTTAGGCAAGTCTTTAGCGTCTTCGTCAGTCAGAAAATGAAGAAAATTGTATTGGCTATAGACTGTGGTTCCATTGAGCTTAAAACGAGAAAAGACTTCTACTGTGGCGAAGGAGTTGCCCACAATATCCGCTCGCCAGACGCCTCTTTTTTCGTCCATAACCACTTCGGCTTTATGGGTAGTCTTGCCCAGAGGAACTCCTCCGTGCCGAGCCAAAGTTCTAGCCGTAGTCAGATAATAGACTTCCGGGGCTTCCGTGGGTTGTTCCGCCCCTTGAACGCTCAGATAAATCTTGTGGATAGGGCTACGGTTCATTGTGAAGCTATGTCTGACGATATTATCGGCGGTGGAGGAATTATTGGCTTTTTTGGGTTCCCCGTTAGAGGCGGGCTTGGTTCCAGTAGGCGATCCACCTGGATGGCCACCCATGGCTGGGGAATTTCCAGCTGGCGATCCGCCAGGATGTCCGCTCATGGCGGGGGAATGTCCGGCTGGCGATCCGCCAGGATGTCCGCCCATGGCGGTGGAATGTCCGGCTGGCGATCCGCCTGGATGACCGCCCATGGCTGGGGAATGCCCATCTGGCGATCCGCCAGGATGTCCGCCCATGGTGGGGGAATGTTCTGCTGGCGATCCGCCTGGATGGCCGCCCATAGTCGAAGAATGTCCAGTAGGCGATCCCCCAGGATGTCCGCTCATGGCTGGGGAATGTCCGGCTGGCGATCCGCTTGGATGTCCGCCCATGGCTGGACGTCCTGTTGGCGAATTGGCTTTATCTGAGGGTTTTGGGGAAACGCTCGCGGAAACCATACCGTGGCTACCCATGTTTGGCCTTTCGGGGGGAGCCCACCAGCCATAGGGAGTTTGAGGGTTAAGGGGTTGTGGGGACTCGAGTCCATCCGCTATTAGTTGAGCGGCTCCCATTACAAATAAAGAAACAATAGAAGCGCAAATTAAATTTTTCATATGATTAACCTAGTAAGTTAATGGTAAATAACTAAGAGTCAATTAAATAATAGTAAAAATACATTTAAATTTAAAATTAATATTTTAAAAAATATTTTATGATTGTTTTCACAATCAAAACATGCTCTCCGAGACGGGATATCTTGTCAATAAATTGTTATTGAAAATCAGTCTAAATTTCATTATAGCCTTTTTCTGGGCCGTGTCAACAAAAAAGTTTGGCTATAATGGGGCACTAAAGGCAAGTGCTAAAGGAATATTTTGAAACAGAAAAATAATATATTTTATTATTAAAATAAAGAATAAACACATAAAAGTTTAAATTATAAAAATTGATGATTTTGTATAGCCCGGCGACAGCTTAAATTTTATTAACTATAGGCCTTTGGAGAGCTTGGCGCGGGCGAAAAAATGTTGACTGGATTAGCTTAAGAGGCGCGAAGAGGCTTTTTTTCTGAAGAGCGCCTGTTAGGCTAGCGTATATTTTTAAAGTTCAGATTGGGGCTCGAGGTTCTGGGTTTAATATTTGACAAATTTTGGGCCAAGCCCAGTCGTTTATTCTGGAGTGGTTTTTCTTATTGAAAGCGGCTAACCTAATAGATATTTAGGGGTAAAATCTTTTATGTATTCTGAATCTGATTTCACGCCTATTATTATGATTTCAACCATCCATAGCTCTAAGGGGCTAGATTTTAAAAACGTCTTTATCCCGAATATGGATCACAGAGCGTTTGTAGGTACTGACGCGAACACTCGTGCGTACCTAAATCGTCTTTTGTTTGTGGCTGTGACTCGAACAAGGGAAAATCTTTTTCTTTCTTATTCATCTTATAAACCGGCACCTTTTTTGAATAAAGTACCAAAAGATATCTATAATTTAATTGAAATTGATGATAATGATGAACAAATTGAAAATAAGGCTAATAAACAACCTTTTATCGAACCGCATAGACAACTTGAAACAGTTGACGATGGAGTTTTTTTTTAGAAACCGCCATTAAGCTAGGTTTCGCCCCCGAGTCATGAATCTTTAGCCAATAGTCTTCACTCGACCACAAGATTTAGTGACCGAGAATTGGTAAAAATACTATATGTTGTCTGATTCACGGTAAAAAGGTATATTTAATGTCCTTTAAAAATAATAGTAATATGATAACTCTAACTTACCATGAATGGATCAATCTTATTTCTGAAGGTCAGCTGAGATGCGTGGTCAACCGGTTGGAAACAGTTGGCCAAGAAATGGATAGCCACACCTTCGACTGCTTGCTAAATAAAATGCCTGACGTTACTCACCAAGATGATGGTGGCTTAATAATAGCGGAGTTAAAGGCTAATCGAAAATTTACTATTTTTCCTAGCGTTTCCAACTCGTCTTTTTGCCTTGATTTAAGCGATATAGCTCGTTTTTATCCAGTTTCTGATAGGGGGGCGAGGTTATTAAAGCCTGAAAGCTTTAAATTTATGGTTACTTTGGAGGAACCAGTTTTTGAGGCTTTCTGGGAAAAATGGCGGGTTAAGGAAATCGACCAAAGGGCTCGGCTTAGGGCTAATAGATTTCTAAACGCCCTGGAGCTTGAGGCGGTCAATGAGGCTGATTTTCCAGAAGATTTACGGCTTAAGATTTTACAAACCGCTGAGGAAGCGGTTAAGTGCGCGGAGAATTCTGGCGGTTTATTTCGGCTATCGGCTTTTTATACCGCGATGTCCGTATTTAAAACCTTAATACTTGAGGGGCAACCGGACTCTTCTTATAAAGATGAGTTAAATTCTTTTATTAAAACAGATACTGAATTTAGTAAATTATTTGAAAATAAAGATTTCTTTACGCCTTTAATTAATGATTTATCTGTATTACAATCGTTTATAAATTTTCAGTCTATTTTGGATAAATTTTGTCCTATTAAAATTAATGCATTATTTTTAACTATTTCTATTTACTATATTATTTTAATAGAATCTGAGTTAAATGTTAATATAGAATCTATATTAACAGATTTGGCCTTATTATCTAAAATTGATGGTTTAAAATCTACGGCGATGGCGGCTTATCTGATTGGTCACAAATTGACCGATAGCCAAGTTAACGCCATGCTATCTGTCCGTCAACCAGGCTATTTTCCAATAAATTTTCCGGAACTGCCTTTCTCTTTGGATTTAGCCAATTACTGGCCGTCTGAAGACTCGCTGAAGGCGGCTCTCGCTACTGATGACCAGTTTTCTGAAATGGCCCAATCTGAAGAAGACGCTCAGGGTAAGAAAGAGCCAGTTTCAGAATTAGCGAGGGCTGAGCTGATGGCTGATGAGCCCAAAAGCTCGCCTACTTCAGTTGAGGGGGACGGGTTAGAGCCAAAGAGTTCGCCAGAGATCAATAAGCTAGTGACGAAGTTAGAGACGATCGCGGCTCATGAGTCTGACAGTCTGACTCTATGGGTCTTGACGCCAAACAGGAAAAGGCTAAAATAGAAGAGTCTGTTCCAGAATCCAAGACAGTTGAGTCAACGCCGATTTCTTCGCGAAAATCCAATCCGCATGAGACTTCCGCCTTAGGGAAGCCGAGCCTTAAGAGGTCTGACAGTCCGACCGAACTTGACTCAATTGGCTCAGACCAATCTAGCGAAGAGCCGTTTCAATTGTCTTCGGATCAAAGTGTTAAGGATAAACCGAAAAAGTCTAAATCGGGTAAAAAGTCAAGTCAACGGAAAAAGTAGTTTGTTATAAGATTAATGTAGGCAATAGCCATGTTATTTAGCTTTATATTACATAAAAATAATTATAATTTAATCAACGTAATCTTGATAGCTCTTTTTACGGTTTTTGGAGTTAT
>JAISWW010000003.1 GCA_031270705.1 Deltaproteobacteria bacterium | reverse complement strand
TCTTTTTGGAAGGAGAGGCAATTGGCGGATAAGGCCCCGGCATTGACCGCGGACGTGGCCGTGGACTCGCCCGCCCCCAATCTTTACACCTATCTCGTCCCAGAAGACTTAGACGTTTTAGTCGGCCAGATGGTTCGGGTTCCATTTGGTAGCCGCGAATTAACCGGTTATGTCATGAGCTTGGGCCCGCCGCCTGGTTCTGGGCCTTACAAAAACATCAAACAGATTTTAAAGGCCGAGCCTTTATTTGGGCCCGAGTTTTTGGCCTTGGCTCGCTTTGTCTCCCAATACTACTTTTATCCCATAGGTCTGTGCGTAAAAGATATCTTGCCCGGAGGCCTCGCGCCAAAGTTTGAGGCG
Source organism: Deltaproteobacteria bacterium (assembly GCA_031270705.1). Classification (GTDB taxonomy): domain Bacteria; phylum Desulfobacterota; class Desulfarculia; order Adiutricales; family Adiutricaceae; genus JAIROO01. Next base: position 3,210 of record JAISWW010000003.1, on the reverse strand, counting down.
GTGGTGGCCTTGACCGAGGCTGGCCATTTAGCTCCCACCCCCGATTCTGGGCCTTTAAAAATCCTAAAAGAATTGGATTCGGCCGAAGTTCTCTTAAAATCCTTCAAAGATAGCCAAAGCGTTTATAAGCTGGCCAGAGAAGGCCTTTTAGCCATTGATTGGCGAATTGGGGTTAAGGGCCTGGATTTCGCTTATGAGTGGATCTTGTCGCCAGTAGATCCCCAGCCTGAGCCTTTGCCGCGTTTGGGCCCCAAAGCCCAAGAGCTCTGGAGCCTCATCGCTAAGGCCCCGCCCACTCCTTTAAGCCATTTCCGGCAAATTATCCCCGACGCCTTAACCAAGGCTAAAGCCTTGGTGGCCAAGGGTTTGGTCAAAATGGAAAAAAAAGCTCGGCCCCGCGAGGATCCTAATCGGGCCGTCACTTCGCCGGCGATGCCGATCATTGAGCTTACGCCGGGGCAACAAGAAGCTTTAAAAGTCATTGGCGAGGCTTTGGCCAAACCGCGCGTTTTGGGGCAAAGCCAAGGGTTTTTGCTATTTGGGATTACCGGCTCCGGCAAAACCGAGGTCTATTTAAGAGCGGCGGCGGAGACTTTGGCCGCGGGCCGGGGGGTTTTGTGGTTAGCCCCAGAGATCGCTTTGACTTTGGGTTTAGAAGGGCGCCTCAAAGAAAGGTTTCCCCAGGAGAACGTCTCTGTTCTCCATTCGGCCTTAACGCCTGGGGAAAGACACGACCAATGGCTGAAACTAGCCCGGGGGGCCAGTCGTTTGGCTTTGGGAGCCCGGAGCGCGGTTTTCGCCCCGGTCAGCGATTTGGGTCTCATCATTGTCGACGAGGAGCATGACTGGGCTTATAAGCAAGAGGATGGCCTTCGTTACCACGGCCGGGATTTAGCCGCTTGGCGAGCTCGGGATCGCGGGGCGGTTTTGTTATTGGGCTCGGCCACCCCATCGCTAGAGAGTTTTAAAGCCTGTCAGGATGGGCCTTTGACTTTATTAAGGCTAGCCAAGCGACCAGGCCAAGCTCTTTTGCCGCCCGTGGTTTTATTGGATCGGCGCGCTGAGGGCTATAGACGCGGGCCCCTCTCCCCAACCTTGGCCGAAAAACTTAAGGAAACTCTAGCCCGCGAAGAGCAGGCTTTGTTGTTTTTAAATCGCCGGGGTCTATCGAATATGCCCAGGTGTCTCTCTTGTGGCCAAACCTTAACTTGCCCCCACTGTAGCTTGCCCTTAACTCTCCATGGTTGGCCCAAAGACCATGAGGAAGGCTTGTCTGGGCAAACTCTTTTGTGTCACGCTTGTGGGCACAAAGCCTATCCTCCGAGCAATTGTCCTCTCTGTGGCTCGACCTTGGTGCGTTATTTGGGGGTGGGCACGGAAAAGCTTTATGATTTGGCCCAAAAAGACTACGCGGCCAAGGTTTTAAAATTGGACGCCGATAGCGCGCGACTAAAGGGCGGCCTCAAAAAAATCTTGGAAAGCTTTGGCCAAAGAGAAGCCAATGTTTTAGTGGGCACGCAAATGGCCGCCAAAGGCCATGATTTTCCCTATTTGACTTTGGTGGGGGTGGTGGAGGCGGATCTGGGCCTAAACGCGCCAGATTTTCGGGCCGCCGAAAGAACTTTTCAGCTCTTAAGCCAAGTTTCGGGCCGAGCGGGGCGGCGGGATCGGCCAGGCCAGGTCTTTATTCAGACCCTCCAGCCTGATCATTACGCTTTAAGAGCGGCTCGCGATCATGATTATGAGGGCTTTTATCAAGAAGAGATCGCCCATCGCCGAGAGCTAGGCTATCCGCCCTTTGGGCGGATGGCCTTAATTCGCTTGGCGGGCCCTCTGGAAAAACCTTTAGCCGATTTAGCCGAAAAAGCCGCCCAAACCGCCAAAAACCTAGCCAGCCTACTCCATGTCCCGGGCTTAGAGATTTTAGGGCCCGCTCCCGCTCCGGTGGCCAAACTGCGGGCCCGGTTTCGGTATCAGATTATGGTTCGGGCCAATGACCATCAAGGGCGACGGAAGCTTTTGGAAGCTTGGCTCCCCAAGTTTCGCCAAAGCCTCTCCAAAGAAGTGGTCTTAACCGTGGACGTGGATCCTTACCATTTGCTGTAAAGAGGAGCGTAAATTTTGTTAATTAAAAATAATTTTATCAAATATATTAATAATAAAATTTTTAAGAAATTTTAGAGAAAATATTGACGTGATTTCCATGTATAAAAAGGCAAAAAAGCCTATTAAAAGAAATATTATGGCAAGACACCCAAAAACATTTCTTCGCGAGAAGAGGAGTCGATTTCGAAATGGGGCCGGCGGATAGGCGTTGGGCCGAGCTTTTAAGGACGCGGGATGTCGGCCCGTCCTTAAGTTCAAGGGGCTTGGGGGCGCGGAAACTTTTTGGGCGGTCAGGACAAAAGTTTCTTGGCAATGAGGGCAATGGCCAGGGCCATCGAAATCAGAGCGGACGAGGGAGAGTTCTTTTTGGCAATGGGGGCAGAGGATAGGCATAAGACTCTTAGATAAATCGGCTAATCAGCGTCTTGAGGCTCATGAGGGTCGCTGGCTCCCGCGCTGGCTCCTGGATAATCGTTAGCTCGCGCCTCTAGATCGCTAGGGCTCTGGGCGACTATCTCAAGATCTTCCTCAAGCTCAAGATCTTCCAAGCCTTCAAGATCATTAAGCGCCAGTTTTTCCGGCCAAAGCTCGCAAAGTCGTTGAAAATCCTGGAGAACGTTTTGTAATTCCAGGGCCAGTAAGGCCGCGTTCGGCGAAGAGCGGATTCGCTCTTGTAAAGTTTTGGTCAAGGTGACCATTGTTTTAACTAAACCTTTGTCGCTCATTTGACTGAAAAGGATACTCATTATCTCCTCCAGCTTATAAGCTAATTTACCTATAGCTAATACCAGAATATAAGTGTATACAAAGGCAATATATACTAAAGTTTAGTGGTAGTCAATAAAAAATTTACCCTTGGCTAAAGCCAGAAAAGGGTATCCGTTCAGGGCCTCCTCCGTCTACTAGGGTTTGAGGCTGGTGACCGGTGGCCATGATTCTTTCCGAGATAGCCTTCTGACCCTCAGCCAAATGGTATCATAGGGACAAGAACTTCGCGCCCTCCTCATCCGTTCCCTTAAAATATTGTGTACGGCGGTCGACCGCCACCTTTAAAACTACCTTCGATTTGGCCTCATAACCCTCCCAACTGGCTCCCCTTCCTCC
>JAISWW010000172.1 GCA_031270705.1 Deltaproteobacteria bacterium | reverse complement strand
GGCTTAACCGCGGCCCGCATCCGCTCGTACCGCAAACCCGAGCCCTATAAAGGCAAAGGCGTCAAATACGAGGGCGAGAAGATCCGGCGCAAGGTCGGCAAAGCTGGTGGCAAGGCGGGTGGCAAATGAGGCTAGTCAATAGATTCGGGTTTTTGACCCAACTTAAGGTGGATTAATGGCCACAAATCAGTCGGCCTTAGCCCGCGCTCGTCGTCAAGCTCGGGTCAGGAAAAAGGTTCTCGGCTCCGCGACTCGGCCCCGGCTCTGCGTTTTTCGCTCCGCGGCCCATATTTACGCCCAGTTGATTGATGACGTCCAAGGGGTGACTTTGGTGGCTCGCTCCACCTTGTCCCCGGATCTCAAGGAATCAGTCAAAGGTCTCAAGAAAATCGAAAAAGCCCGCCTCGTCGGTCAAGCCATTGGCCAGGCCATTTTGGCCCAAGGCCTCAAAGACGTGGTTTTTGATCGCAACGGCTTTTTGTATCACGGTCGGGTCAAAGCCCTGTCTGACGGCGCCCGAGCGGCTGGGTTAAACTTTTAAGGAGTCACGCGTGTCCTATCGTCCCGAAGAAGAGCAAGTCCTTATCGATAAAGTGGTTCACGTTAACCGCGTGGCCAAGGTGGTCAAAGGCGGGCGGCGTTTCTCCTTTTCGGCCATCGTGGTGGTCGGCGATGGCCAAGGCCGGGTGGGTTTTGGCTTGGGCAAAGCCAGCGAAGTCCCCGAGGCTATCCGCAAAGGCTTGGAAAGAGCCAAGAAATCGATCATCGCCATCGATCTGGCCGGAACCACCGTGCCCCACCAAGTGGTGGGCAAGCGCGGCTCAGGGGTTGTTCTTTTAAAGCCCGCGGCCAAAGGCACGGGCGTTATCGCGGGCGGCTCGGTGCGGGCGGTGGTGGAAGCGGCTGGGGTCAAGGATATCCTGACCAAAGTCTTGGGCTCCAATAACCCCCACAATGTCGTGCGGGCCACCATTGAGGCTCTCAAAAAAATGCGCCTCCCCAAAACCGTGGCCAAAGAGCGCGGCCTACCCCCGGAAAGATTACGGGTCTGAGGCTTCTAGCGGCCATAGAGTTTGAGGCTTTAAGCCTCCCGCTCGGGTCGCCAGTCCTGGGCTCTTAACTATATATATTAGGTGTATTGTGACCATGACCTTAAAAATTACCCAAATCCGTTCCACCGTGGGTCGAAAGCCCAACCATCGGGCTACTGTTCGGGCCTTGGGTTTGCGGAAAGTGGGCGGAACCGTGGCTCAGCCTGATAACCCGGCTATCCGGGGCATGATTAGAGAAGTGAGCTACCTTCTGAAGGTAGAAGAAATTAAGACGGCTGAGCTAAACGCGGCTGAGCCGAAAACGGAAACGACCGGAGCTGAATAAAATGCGACTTTATGATTTGCGGCCCGCGCCTGGCTCGAAAAAGAACCGCAAACGCGTGGGCCGAGGCGAATCCTCGGGTTTAGGCAAAACCTCGGGTCGGGGCCATAAGGGTCAAAAAGCCCGCTCGGGCGGGGGCGTGGCTCCTGGCTTTGAGGGTGGCCAAATGCCTCTCCAGAGGCGGCTCCCCAAACGCGGCTTTACCAATATTTTCAAAAAAACCTTCGCCCTGGTCAATCTTTCGTCCTTAGCCGCCTTTGCCCCTAATTCGGTCATTGACGCCGAGGCTTTGGTGGCTTCAGGCCTTATTCGCGGCCTGGGCGAGCCCATAAAGCTTTTGGCCAAGGGCGATTTGGACAAACCCCTAATCGTCAAAGTTCAGGCCGTCTCCCAAAAAGCTTTGGAAAAAGTTGAGTCTTTGGGCGGGCGCGTGGAAATTCTGACCTTATAGTCGGGCATCCTGACTTTCTAGTCAGGGATCGGTGAGCAATATATGGGTGGATTTGAAAATCTGGGCCAAGCGGTGGAATTGCGCAAACGCCTTCTCTATGTCCTCATCATCCTGGCCATTTACCGGGTGGGCGTCCATATTCCCACCCCTGGGGTCAACACCGAGGCTTTGGCCGTTTTCTTCGCCCGTTTCCAAGGGACTTTGCTGGGTCTTTTTGACATGTTTTCGGGCAAAGCTCTGTCGCAGTTCTCCATCTTCGCCATGGGGATCATGCCGTACATCTCGGCCTCGATTATCATTGAGCTTTTGACCGTGGTTTGGCCCCATTTGGCTCGCTTAAAGAAAGAAGGCGGCCAAGACGGGCGCCGGAAACTGACCCAGTACTCGCGCTACCTAACGGTGGGTCTCTCTCTCTTCCAGGGCTTTATGCTGGCCGTGGGTCTTGAGCGCATGAACGTGGACGAGTTCACCTCCGTTGTCATAACGCCGGGTCTCAATTTCCGCTTGATGACGACCATAACTCTAGCCGCCGGCACCTGTTTTATCATGTGGCTCGGGGAACAGATTACCGAGCGCGGCATTGGCAACGGCATCTCGCTCATCATTTTCGCCGGCATTGTCGACGCCCTGCCTTCAGCCATTATCGGGGTTTTCCGGGATATTTCCGGCGGCTCCCAGTCGATTCTGGCCATGGTTCTTTTGACGGCGGCCATGATCTTCATCATCGCGGGCGTGGTTTTCTGCGAAAGAGCCCAAAGGCGCGTCCAGGTTCAATACGCCCAAAAGATGGTTGGCCGCAAAATGGTCGAGGGCCGGGCCTCCCATTTGCCTTTAAAGCTCAATCCCGCCGGCGTTATTCCGCCTATTTTCGCTAGCTCTTTGATCATGTTTCCGGCCACTTTAGGCCAGTTCATGGAGCATCCTTTCTTTAAAACTATGTCAGACTGGCTGAATGAGTCGACTATTTTATATAACCTGATCTATGTGGCCTTAATTGTCTTTTTCTGTTATTTCTACACCGGCGTCCAGTTCAATCCGACCGACGTCGCGGAAAACATGAAAAAACAAGGCGGCTTCATTCCCGGCATTCGGCCTGGCCAGAAGACGGCCGAATACATTGACCGGGTGCTGACCCGGATTACTTTGTGGGGAGCCTTGTACGTCTCTTTGATCTGCGTCCTCCCCTCTTTGGTGCGGGGCTACTTTCGGGTGGATTTTTGGTTTGGCGGGACAGCTCTTTTGATTGTCGTGGGCGTGGCTTTAGACACCATCGCCCAGATCCAGTCCTATGTCTATAACCAAAATTATGATGGCTTTTTGAAAAAAGGCTTGGCTGGCGTCGGCCGGATTCAACCCCGGCGGCGGTAAAGGCCGCGCGCTAATTGGCTAGCTGACTGATGGCCAGGCTCCCGAAAATTTTCTTGACAAAGTCTTGGCCTTAATGTTAAGTATTAAAGTTTACAATTTCAACCGCTCCCTGGCCACGGGTCGCGGACGGCTAGATAGACCCTAGCCATTCTATTTTCCCGAGTTTTCGCCAAGGAGGGTTGGCCATGATACTCATCTTGCTTGGCCCGCCTGGGGCTGGCAAAGGCACTCAAACCGCGGCTTTGGTCAAAAATTACCAGCTGACCCCCATATCCACGGGCGATATTTTTCGGGCTAATTTGGCGGCCAACACCCCTTTGGGCCTGGAGGCCAAAAATTACATGAGCCAAGGCTTATTGGCCCCGGATGATTTGGTGGTGCGCTTGGTGGCTGACCGCTTGAGCCAGCCCAATCCGACCAAAGGCTATCTTTTGGATGGCTTTCCGCGCACGGTTTTCCAGGCCGAGGCCTTGGAAAAGATGTTGGCCGAGAAAAACCAAAAAGTGGGCGTCTGCCTCCTTTTGGATATCCCGGACAATGAGCTCATGGTGCGCCTGACTGGTCGCCGGGTTTGCCGCTCTTGTGGCTCGGTTTGGCATCTAACTTTTTCGCCGCCCCCAGCGGATCTCAAGTGCCAGTGCGGCGGCGAAATCTACCAACGCGATGACGATGGGGAAGCCGCGGCCTCCAACCGCTTAAAGGTTTACCAGGCCCAGACCCAGCCCGTGGCCACTTGGTATCAAGATCGCGGCTTATTGCGCGCGGTGAGCGCCTCCGGAACCCCGGAGGCGGTGGAAAAATCTATCTCCGAGGCCCTCGCGGGGGCTTTTTAGGTTTTTTTTGGTTTAAGGCTTTTTAGGTTTAAAGGGAGTCGCGCTTATGAAAGTCCGCTCGTCGGTTAAAAAAATGTGCATGAAATGCAAAATAATCCGCCGCTTCGGCCAAGTTCGGATTATTTGCGAAAACCCCAAACACAAACAGCGCCAAGGTTAGGCGCGGGAGGTTCCAGTTGGCCAGGATTTCCGGCATAGACTTGCCACGGCACAAGAGGATAGACATCGCCCTGACCTATATTTATGGTTTGGGCCACTCTAGCGCCAAGGCTATTTTGGAGAAAGCGGGGGTCAATCTGGCCACCAAGTCGGATCAGCTGTCCGAGGAAGAGGTGGGCCGGGTTCGCCGGATCATCGACGCCGAGTATAAAGTTGAGGGCGATCTGCGGCGCGAGGTGACGATGAATCTGAAGCGCCTCATGGATCTTGGTTGTTACCGAGGCCTACGCCATCGTCGGGGTTTGCCGGTCAATGGCCAGCGCACCCACACCAACGCCCGTACCCGCAAAGGCCCAAGGCGAGCGGTGGTCGGCAAGAAGAAAACCGCCAAGTAGGGCCATGAGCCAAACAAGGCTAATAGGCCTTTTAGGTCTTTAGCCTATTAGGTCTTGAACCTATTAGGTCTTGAATAGGAGGCGCCATGTCGGCTAAAGCCGTCCGCAGAACCCGCAAGAAAAAAGAAAAAAAGAGCGTGCCCGTGGGCGTGGCCCATATTCAGGCCACTTTCTCGAACACCATTATCACCATCACTGATCCCCAAGGCAACGCCATCGCGTGGTCGAGCTCGGGCGTCCAAGGCTTTAAAGGCTCCCGCAAATCCACGCCCTACGCCGCCCAAACGGCGGTCGAGGACGCGGCTAAAAAAGCCCAAGAGCACGGTTTGCGGTCAGTGGAAATTTTTATCAAAGGGCCGGGCAATAGCCGAGAGGCCGCCTTACGGGCTTTCCAGTCCTCCGGCCTCCAAGTGACCATGATTCGCGACGTCACGCCCATCCCCCACAACGGTTGCCGCCCCCCTAAACGGCGGCGCGTCTAGGTTTTTTTTGGAGGAAATCCTTGGCCAGATACACTGAGGCGGTCTGCCGCGTTTGCCGGCGGGAAAACACTAAGCTTTTTCTAAAAGGCGATCGTTGCTACGCCAATAAATGCGCTTTTGAGCGCCGAGCTCAAGCTCCAGGCCAGCACGGCGGTCGACGGGGCAAATTGTCCGATTATGGCGCCCAATTGCGGGAAAAGCAGAAGGTCAAAAGAACTTACGGTCTTTTGGAAAAACAGTTCCGCTCCCTATTTGAAAAAGCCGAGCGCCAAAAGGGCATTACCGGGGCCAACCTCTTAATCCTTTTGGAAAAGCGTTTAGACAATATTGTCTATCGCTTGGGTTTCGCCACCTCCCGCAACCAAGCCCGGCAATTAGTCAATCATGGCCATTTTCTGGTCAATGGGCGAAAAGTCGATATCCCGTCATTTTTGGTGAAAACGGGCGACTTGGTCTCCTTGCGCGAAAAAAGCCGTCAAAACGCCTACATCCAACAATCCATGGAAACCGTGGCCCGGCGTGGCGTCCCCCGGTGGCTGGAAATGGATAAAGCCGCCTTTCAGGGAAGAGTCAAGGAAGCGCCCGTCCGCGATGATTTGACCATGCCAATCAGCGAACAGCTCATTGTGGAGCTCTATTCCAAATAAGGCTCGCCGCGCCGCGTAAAACCCTAAAAAGTTTCGCGCGGCTTCCCATTGACCGCCCATTACGACCGCCCAAAACCGGCCATTGGCTTTTTTTTGGCGCGGGCGCCGCTCGGGAGAGGGTATGGATAATATCTGGAAGGATCTAGAAAAACCCGAAAAGGTGGAAATTGAGGAAATCGATCCACCCAAAAATTATGGCAAATTCGTCTGTGGCCCTTTGGAAAGAGGTTTTGGCCTGACCTTAGGCAACGCTTTAAGACGCGTGATGCTCTCCTCCCTCCAAGGAGCGGCCATTATCTCGGCCAAGGTCGAGGGGGTCTCGCACGAATTTTCCACTCTGCCCGGCGTGGCCGAGGATATTTTTGACATCATACTCAATCTGAAGGAAGTTCGCTTAAAGCATCATGGCCAAGGCGTCCGAACCGCTCGCTTGGAGGCCGTGGGGCCGAAAATCGTTAAAGCTGGGGATATCATCACCGATCACATGCTGGAGGTTTTGAACAAAGATCTCCACCTGGCCACCCTAGCCAAAAACGGTCGCTTATTTATGGAATTGCAGGTGGCCACGGGCAAAAGTTACGCGCCGGCCGAAAGACCGCCCGACACGGAACAAATCTACGGGCAATACCCCGTGGACGCTCTTTTTTCGCCCATTCGCAAAGTCAACTTTTTGGTGCAAGACGCCCGCAAAGGCTCAAAAACCGATTACGACCGCTTGACCTTAGAGGTCTGGACCGATGGCAGCTTAACCCCCCAAGAGGCGGTGGCCGCCTCGGCCAACATATTACTGGATCAGTTGGACATATTTACCAAGTTTGAGGAGATGGCCATTCCCTCGCCGGCCCGCCAACCCAGCGGCCAAACTCGGGATTTTGACCTCCAGTTCGCCAAACCCGTGGATGAGCTCGAGCTCTCGGTGCGGTCAGCCAATTGTCTCAAAAACGCCGATATTTATTTCATCGGCGACTTGGTGCAAAAAACCGAGCAGGAAATGCTCAAAACCAAAAATTTTGGGCGCAAATCGCTCAATGAAATAAAAATTGTCCTCCACAACATTGGGCTCCATTTAGGCATGCCCGTCGATGGGTATGTCCGTCCGGACAACCGCAAGGACTAAAGGGGATCGAAAATGCGTCATCGCAAGGCCAACGTTAAGCTTGGGCGGACAGCCGCCCATCGGCGCGCCTTACTGAGGAATTTGGCGACCTTCGCCTTTGAGAATGGGGCCATAACGACCACCGTGGCCAAGGCCAAAGCGGTCAAACCCGTCATCGACCGTTTGGTCACTTTGGCCAAACGCGGCGATCTCCACGCCATTCGCCAAGCTAGCGCCATTTTGACCAAACCCAAAGTCTTAAAAGAGCTTTTTGACGAGGCCAAAGAAAAGTTTCGGGATCGGACTTGTGGCTACTCTTCGGTGGTTAAGCTTCGTCTCCGGGCTGGGGACGCGGCTCCTTTGGCTCGCCTAACCCTCATTGGCCCGGATTACGTCAAAGTCGTCTCCGCCAAAGCCCCCAGAAAAGTGGCCGATCGCGGTCGCCGGGTGGCCGC
>JAISWW010000253.1 GCA_031270705.1 Deltaproteobacteria bacterium | reverse complement strand
AAAAACCATTGGACAAATTCTCGTCAAAGGTCATATAATTAGCCCCGTATCTTCTAAGGTTTAGGCTGGCGGCCTCTCCTTGGCTGGTCTTTGGCCTTCGGCCTTTTTTGGGCCTTATTGAAGATTTCTCGTCCTGTCCGCGCGTAGATTCGCTCGCCAAGCCAAGCGTTTTTTCTAATATTTTATGGCTACTTAACTTTTTTATCTAATTCCATGGCTTAAGCATGATTTTATATACAATTAGCCCCGTAAATTTAATGCGCACTTTGACCATGGCCTTGGATCTGGCGGTCGACGGAATCAACCTCCACCAGAAAAGAGTGGCCATCATGTGCGGTTACATCAGCGAAAAGATGGGCCTAAAACCTCAAGACGAGCAGGCCCTACTCTCCGCGGCCCTCATGCACGACATTGGAGCCGCCTCTTTTAGCGATGAAAGGAAGAGGCTGGCCAATCCCCATTACCTGGGTCGCCCCATGGAGATCTTCGTGCACGCGGAAAATGGCTATATTCTTTTAAAAGACTCCGAGCCTTTCTCTTCTATCGCGGAGACTGTTCGTCACCACCATGACAAATGGTCTGGCGGCAACCCCTCTGGCCTTTCTGGCGATCAGATTCCTCTCCATTCCCGGATAATCCATCTAACCGATAGAGTGGACATAAATATCGATAAAAACAAACAGATCCTCTCTTGCCGGGATGACATGAAAAAAATGGTCAAAGCCAACCAAGGGCGGATTTTCGATCCCATGGTGACCGACGTCTTTTTGGAGTGCGCGGACAAAGAAAGTTTTTGGCTCGATCTCAACATCCCCGATTATGTCAATACTTTTCAGAGCCGCATGAATCTCGGCGGGGCTCCTTATACCATGAAGGATCTGCTGAAAATAGCCGAATTGTTCGCCACCTTAATCGACCGCATGAGTCGCTACACGGCCACCCATTCCCGAAGCGTCTCGGGGGTGGCCGTTTTTTTGGCTAAATTGAGCGGCTTCAGCGACTCAGAGCTGGAGCTCATGAAAGTCGCGGGCCTTCTCCACGATCTCGGCAAACTTTCCATTCCCAACACCATCTTGGAAAAACCTGGGCCCTTGGACGCCGATGAGCTCTTGACTATCCGGCAGCATACCTTCTTTACTTACCGGATTCTCTCCCAAATCGAGCAGATGGACACCGTCGCGGCTTGGGCGGCTTGGCATCACGAGACCTTGGATGGCTTAGGTTACCCTTTTCGGCTGAACGCCAATGATTTAACTTTAGGCGCGAGGATCATGGCCGTGGCCGATATCTTTGTGGCTTTAACCGAAAACCGCCCATACCGCAAAAAACTCTCCCAAGACGTGGTGGAGAGAATCATGCGCGACATGGTCAAAAATCGTAAAATCGCGGCCAATATCGTGGACAACCTCCTCTCCAACTACAAATTGGCCGAAGAGATTGTCTTAAGCCAAGAAAATTGGACCCAGCCGCCAACCATTATGGAAGTCTGACCGCCTTTTGAGACTTTTTCTAACCAGCCAATTCGCTTTATGGGGCCTAAGCCCAAGTAAGCCTAAAAGATTTCCGATAAACGAATTTCCTGAAAACGCTTCTTAAACTAAAAAACCAGGGCCAAGCCCTGGTTTTTTAGTTATCAATTATCTGAAACTCATTTAGAACTCATACTTGATATCCAAAGAGCCAGACATGCCTCGGCGATGCCCAAAGTAGCCTTGAACCCCAGCGTCTAAGCTAATGGGCAAAGTATCGCTATTCAATAAGGTGACGCCCAATTCAGCCTGAGCTGAGCTCCCCTTAAGCTCGGCGTGAGGTAGATTTAGCCCGTAAGCGCTAGCTTCGGTATCGCCCGCGAACTCATAGACGTAGGAACCGCCAACATAGGGTTTAATGAAGTCATTATAGTTGTAATTCACGCGAACCCCAGTCTTAATCCGGGAAGAATAAGCCTCATCCAAAGTGAACTTGGCCCCTAGGATATCTTGGTCAGTCGAGTTTTGACGACTCCACAAATATTTAAAGAAGACGTCTAAACTAATTTCTTCGGAGGCTCTCATGTCGTAACCAACGCCCGCGTGAGCCCCGAAATAGGTGCCAGAAGTGTCAAATTTAGCTCGTCGGCCTTGCAGGACAAAGGTCTTATCCAAAAACTCGGCTTTGGAATTGCCGATCCGGCCAGAAGCCTCTAAATAGACGGTTCCAGCGCTGGATTGAATGTCATAGCGACCTAATACGCCGCCGCCCACGTAAGAGACATCGCCTTCCGCCTTCATATCTCTATTGCCGGCCGAGGGCACAAAGGACTCATAACTGCCAAAGCCAAACTCGCCAAAAACGCCAACGGTTAAGCGATTCTGGTCAAAATAATTGCTCCTGGAGACGCCAATAATGGTATTGACTCCTGACAGATCCACATGGGAGCCCGTGTCATAACGACTTTTGCCGCCACTAACGCCCACAAAAACTCCAAGGCCTCTTTCCGTGGCCGAGCGAGACTTAGCCAAAGCGATAGCTTGATCCGCGATAAAATCTTGACCTTGGTTGACGAAAGCTAGGCGAGCCGCCGAGGTCTCAGTAATAATCTTGACCTCTGGAATAACGCGCGGGGCCGTGGCCACAGTGGCTATAATCTCATCGCCAACCTTAGAGACCTCATAATTATAAAGGAATAGGTAACCGATATTGCCTTCTTTCTCGCCTGGCACAATATTTCCGTCAATGGCAGTCGCGTTGAGCAAGGTGATCGTATCGCCAGGCAATAAGCTCGAATATCCGCCTTCGAAATCGACCGTAAAATCCGCGTTAGTCCCTAAATGAATAGTTTCGGCTTGTAAAGCCACAAAGCCGTCGGCGACCGTCTGTGGCAGAAGAAACTCATAATGTTGAAAATTAGAGATCTCAGCGAGT
>JAISWW010000222.1 GCA_031270705.1 Deltaproteobacteria bacterium | reverse complement strand
AACCCCGTGACTTTGGCTCCAGTTTGAGCCATTAAGCGGCTATGACGACCAGGCCCACAGCCTAAATCCAAGACTTGGCTCTTTTCATTGAGGCTCGCTCTTTGGGTTACGGCCTGAATTATCTTGGCGTGAACCTCGTCGTTGCCGCTGGTGTCTAGGCGTTTTTTATAAGAGGGAGCTTTTTGGTTCCAGTATTGGAGAGAAATCTCTTTCGTCTCAAGGCGAGTTTCAGTCATGGCCTTTTCAAATAGGCCTAAGTTTATGGGCGAACAGTTAGAGGGCGAGGTGGCCATTAGAGGTAATTTTCCCTTAAAAGGTTAACCATGAGACCGCCATGATGGAAGATCTCCTCCGATAAATCGTTGGCGACAGCCGTAGCCATGGCGGGCGGATCCGCTATCAAGGTGCCGGACAAAGAAGCGAAGCCAAATTTAAATAACTCTGGAAACATGGGCGCGCTTGGGCCGACCAAAAAAACCTCTTTCCCTTGAGAGAGTTCCAAAAGGCGAGGGAGGGTTTTATTGATGATGGTCGTGCCAGTTAAAAAGACCGCGTCGCGCTCTTCTAAGATATACTCAGCCGCGGGATCAGGCAAATCCCCAGGCTGGGGATGGCGCTCCAGGATGACCAGATCCGCCACTTCGGCGATTTTTTCCAAATTTGGAAAATGGCCGACCACCGCCACTTTTTTGCCGCGCAGACGCTCCAGAAAAAAATCAAAAGCGCAACCTTGCCTGGGTTTTGAGCCAATTCCAGCCTGAATCAGATCTTTATGGCGCGCGTTAGCCGCGGCGTTTATGGCGGCTAAACCCAAAGCCGCGCTCGGGATATCCCAGGATTTAACTAGCTTGGCCACTTCTAATAAGGGCCGGCCAATGATATCTATAGGTTTTGGAACCGTGGAGGGGACGTCTTGCTTTAAAACGTGAGATAAACCGATTCCGCCTTCATTGGTCTCCACCAAGTACCAATAACGACCGGCCACGCAATTGATGACCACCGCCTGGGGCGGAACAAGAGACAACAGAGTGTCATAAAAAAGCCATTTTTGAAGAGCCACAATGCCCATGTTTTCTCCCTAAAACAAAAAACAAAAGAACAACTAAAAGTCGTGGTAAATTTAGGGGCATTATAGGCCAAAGACTATTGAAAAATCAAGCCTTGACCAAGACAGGACGCGTAAATTAAGTTATGTATTTTTTTATTTAGGTAGATACGTTTTTGGCCAGATCGCTTTATAGGCGTTTTAGAAAATGGCGGGTCTTAAGGGGAGCGCGTTTGGTTTGGCTCATAAGGGGGACTGCTTTTAGGTTGACTGAAAAAACAATAGCCATCTCAACTTTCCAGCCGCCAAAAGAAGAAAAGGCTACTTCTTGAGCAAAGGGTTATCTAATAGGTTTATCAAAGCCCGCCTCAAGCTCGCCCGCTAGATTTCGCCAATAGTCTTTAGCCAGCTCTGACTTTAAACTTAAAAAAGCGCTTCTAACCCGGGCCAGTTCCGCTTGACAGTTGGCTTCTTGGAGAGCCAAGGCCAGTTCCCCGAGATCCTTTAAATAATAGAGTTCCACAAAACCCAAAAAATATTCGCTCAATTCGTCAAAAAGAGCGCAGGCCACTAGGGGCTCACAGTTTTTTAAAGCCGCGATCAAAGCGAAAGCCGAATTGAGGCGGGTTTTTAGAATCTCATAAGATTCCGTGGGTTTAGGCCACGGCGTTAAGCGAAAAATTCTTAGCGCGGGGCTCGTTTGGGCACCCGCGAGCAAAGCCACAATCATCTGATGGGCGGCTTTCCCGCGCCAAAGCGGGATAGAGCCTAGGGTCGGGAGAGCCAAAAGTTTTTCTAGCCAGTAAAGAGCGTGATTGGTCGGGCCATGGCCCAGGGTTCTGGCCGTGTCATCGGGTTTGTGGCGAGTGGGCCGGGCTGGCCGATCTAGTTGAAATTTTGGGAAAAATCGCCCCGCTCGAGCGTAGGCCACAGTCAAAGCGAATAATCCAGCTCCCAAAAGATCCAAAAACTCTAAATTAGGCTCGGAATTTGGGTTTAAAGGAGAACCTAGAGCCCAATCTATGAGCTCGCGAATCAAAGGCTCGGCTTGCGGAACGCGTTTAAGATGAATGAGTTTTTTTATGACCAAAAGGTTCAGGTGGGCGCGGGCCCGGGTTTTGAGGTGAGGCAGAGGCAAACGCTCGGTTAAATTTAAGGCTCTTTCAATCTCCCCCAGGGCGACTAGATGGGATCCCATGATTAAAGTGGCTTTGAGGCTCGAGCCTAAAAGAGCCTCTTCGGCCAAACGCCAGACTTCGCCTTTGGCGAGAATGGCGTTAAATAACTCGCGGCCTAAAGCTCCTTCTTCTCTAACCAAAGCTAAAGCTAAATTTAATAAACCTAAAGATTCCCATAAAGAAAATAACTCTTGACCAAAAGGACTGGCGTTATCCGCGTTTTCCCCCGTCAGCCTTTGCGTCTCCAGCCGAGCTTCTAGAGTTAAAAAAGTGGCCTGGGCTAAGGTTAAATCGCCTAAAGAGCCAGCCAGGGCCCCTATAGCCACTAAACCATCGGCTTGGCTTCGCCTTAATTCTGGATCCGAGCCTTTTAAGCTTAAGAGCTCAGTCAAGCGTTTTTGGGCGGGCTCAAGTTGGCCCTCTAAAGCGTAGCGGCGAATAAAGACCAGTTCCAAGCGAGCTCGAGCGGTCACTAAACCGGGGCTAATCTTCGCGGCTAAGGCCTCGGCCGCTTCGCTTTTTCCCCGGGCTAAATAATAGTTAATTAGTTCCACGCGTAGATCGGCTTTGATGGCGGCTAAATGATCCGAAGAGGTGGGCGGATTGGCGATTTTTAGCTCTAAATTTTTAGGCTCATTATAATCTCGCGAATTTTTATTTAAAGAAGCCTTATCTTGAGCGTTATCTAGATTAGATTCTTCTTTATTGTCCAGGGCCTCGTCGAGAGCGTCATCGAGCGCGTCTAGGGCCTTTAAATATAGTTCCATCTGGTCGTGTCGCCCTTCCTTAGCCAAAGATCTTAAGAGGGCGGACAAGGCGTGGGTCAATTGGCCAGCGAAAGCCCCCGTGTCCCCAACGCGCGAAAGGCTATGGAACAAACTTACGGCCAGATCCGGATCGCGATTTTGGGCCGCCTGGGTAATGAGAGTCAAGGCGGCTCGAGCTTTTTGGGCGTTGGCCTGGGGCGAGGCGGGCAAATTTAGGAGTTTTTCCCAAGTGTAAAAAGCTAAACGCGAGCGATCGGCTCTTAAAGCCGCTGACAAGGTCGTTAATAAGAGGTTGGCCATAATCGCCAAAACTGGCGGCGTCTGGGCGAGAGTCGCGGCTAAAGCCAAACTCTCCTCAATTAAGGCGAAGGCTTTTTTAAAATGGCCGCGAGCCAAGCGTTGGCTGGTCAGCCAAGCCAAGGCTTGGAGTTTTAATTCCAAAACCCCAGGGGTTGGCTTGAGAGTTCCCCATTCTTTTAATAATTCTTCGGGGCGGCTTAGTTTAGGATCTTCGCCATAAAAAGCCATCATGGCCAGTAAGCCTTGGGCTTTGAGAGGATCAAGATTAGGCGAGGCGATGGCTAAAAGCTGAGCTAAAAAATCCTCGGCCCAGCGATTAGGCCGAAAAGAGTCTAAGGCTAAAATGGCCAAAAGAGCGAATTTGGCTTCTTTGGCCGGGCTGGGTTTTAAAGCCCAGATCTTATTCAGCTCCACTAACCAGCCTTTTTCGTCTTGGTCATTGGAGGTCGTTTTAGCCGCCTCGGCTAATCTTAGGGCCGCTTCGCCCAAGAGCTCCAGCATAAAATCCTTGGTCTTGGCTTGGATTAAGGGTTCTGGACAGAATCTGGCTAGAGCTTGGTTTATGGGATCCGCCTGGTTTGGCTCTATGTTCGAGGTTTTTAAGGATTCTTTATAAAGAGCCCATAAATTCTGATAGTAATGGCGAGCTTTGGCTAAATCAAGAGAGCTAAAGCGTTTTAAGAAAAAATAATATAAGGCCCCATAAAGCCGAATTCGAGCCAAGTCGCCTTCTGGGGGCGACATTTCGGCTAAGATTTCTTCCGCTGGGCGCGGATCTTGGTC
>JAISWW010000215.1 GCA_031270705.1 Deltaproteobacteria bacterium | reverse complement strand
CTCTATAAAAAAGAGGCTCACGAGGAGACGCTTTGGAGCGCGGCCCTAGAAGTTTTAGCCCTGTGCGTTTGTTTAGAGGAAAATATGGCTGACTGGGGGGAAGACGAAGAGCTGATTGTGGCCACCAATTACTCGCCGAAAAACTTTCCCCTAACTCACGCCACCATCCAGCGCTCAAGCCCAAATCTAGAAAGGGTTTTAAACTTGCGGGCTCTTCTCCAAACAAACCATACCGCTTTTCAGGCTCGCCTAAAGGGAGCCATCACCCAGGCCGGCCTAGATAGCCAGTTAGCCGCCCGGCGGCTAATCATCTTTCGGTTTGACGATTATCCCAAAGGCCAAGCGACGAGCGCCTTAACGGAAAAATTCGCGGATTTAGGGGGGATCTTGATTCAGCCAAAGGACGAGGATTTGCGTAAGTTAGGGGGTTTAGCCACCACTTGGCAGGACAAACCGCGGGATCTCGAGGCTTGGCTCAAAAGAGCCAAGCCTACGGAAACCATCGCCTCTTTGGCCGAGCATATCGCTTGGATAAAAGCCAGGCCTTAGGCGAGCGCGAACTCGAAAGCGTTTTTAACGCTTAAAAACCAAAAAGCCCAAGGGCGGCAGAGTCAGGCTTAAGCTATAAAACCGACCATGGGAGGAGATGGGGTTCGCTTCCACGCCGCCGCCGTGGCCGACATTGCTCCCGCCATAAATCTGGGCGTCGGAGTTAAAGAGCTCTCGCCAGTAACCACGGTCACTGACGCCTAGCCGATAAGACTGACGCACAACTGGGGTAAAATTAAAGACAAACAAAAGACTCTGATCTGGAGTCGCCCCATGACGGAAAAAACTCACCACCGTGGAATCAGAGTCCCGAAAATCTAGCCACTCAAAGCCTTGCCAATCAAAATCTCGGCAATAAAAGGCCGGCTCCTGTTTATAAAGAGCGTTTAGGTCTTTCACAAACCGGGCCATACCAGCGTGCTCGGACCACTCTAAAAGTTCCCAGGACAACTGGGCGTTGTGATTCCATTCCGATCTCTGGCCAAACTCGCCCCCCATAAAGATCAGTTTCTTGCCCGGCTCAGCGAACATGTAGCCTAACAAAAGGCGAGCGTTGGCGCATTTTTGCCAGACATCGCCCGGCATTTTGTCCCACAGGGAGCGTTTGCCGTACACCACCTCATCATGGGAGAGCGGCAGACAGAAATTTTCATGGAAGGCGTATAACAAAGCGAAGGTCAGCCTTTCCATGTGGTAGCGGCGATGAACGGGATCTTGGCTCATAAAGTCGAGCATGTCGTGCATCCAGCCCATGTTCCACTTAAACATAAAGCCTAAGCCGCCTAAATGGACAGGCCGAGACACCCCCGGAAAAGCCGTCGATTCCTCGGCGATGGTCATGGCCCCAGGAAAGAGCTCATATAACTTGGTGTTGAGCGTTTTTAAACACTCCAAAGCCTCTAGGTTTTCCCGGCCCCCATATTGGTTAGGGATCCACTCGCCTTCCTCGCGGGAGTAGTCGAGGTAAATCATCGAGGCCACGGCGTCCACCCTTAAGGCGTCAATATGATACTCATCGACCCAAAAAAGGGCGTTGGCCACCAAGAAATTTTTGACCTCATTGCGGCCATAATTAAAAACCAAAGTGCCCCAATCAGAGTGGGCCCCTTGCCGGGGATCGGCGTGCTCGTAGAGATGAGTGCCGTCAAAATACTCTAAAGCGAAGGCGTCCCGGGGAAAATGGGCCGGCACCCAATCCATGATGACCCCTAGGCCACATTGGTGACAGCGATCCACCAAATAGCGAAAATCATCGGGCGGCCCAAAACGGGAAGTGACCGCGTAATAACCCGAAACCTGATAACCCCAGGAGGCGTCATAAGGGTGCTCGGCCAAGGGCATTAATTCCAACCAATTGAAACCCATGTCGACCAAATAGGGCACCAGTTGATCGGCCAATTCCCGATAAGTGAGCCAAGAGCCATCTGGATGGCGTCGCCAAGAGCCTAAGTGCGCCTCGTAGACGCTCATGGGCTCATTTAAAAAGTTGGTTTTGGCTCTCTTTTGGATCCAGTCCTGGTCGGCCCACTTATAAGAGCCCAAATCCGCGACCACGGAAGCCGTTTTGGGGCGCGACTCCATCTGAAAGCCCAGGGGATCGGCCTTCATTAAAATGACATTGTCTTGGGTGGTGATTTCGTATTTATAGACATCCCCGACCCGGTAATGAGGGGCGAAGATCTCCCAGACCCCTGAGGAGCCCCTGGGCCTTAAACGCAAACGCCGGCCATCCCACTGGTCGCGGTCGCTGACTAGGCTCACTTTTTTAGCCGAGGGAGCCCAAACCGCGAAGAGAACGCCACTCACGCCCTGATGAACCAGGGGATGGGCTCCTAATTTATGGTA
The DNA here is from genome assembly GCA_031270705.1 of Deltaproteobacteria bacterium. Taxonomy (GTDB): domain Bacteria; phylum Desulfobacterota; class Desulfarculia; order Adiutricales; family Adiutricaceae; genus JAIROO01. The sequence goes on along the minus strand of JAISWW010000215.1, from coordinate 3,589 downwards.
AATCTGGTAATGATTGCCCTGATTCCATAAAAAAAGATCTAACTCGCCCAAAACTGGCCTAAAACTGTAGGCGTCATAAAACGAGCTCTCGCCGCTCTCAAAAAGGACTTTTAAGCGATAAGGCTCAAAATTATGATCAATGGGCGCGAAACCCTCAAAAAAGTCCGCCCAAGGCCCACCCAAAGTTTTTAACTCCACCTGGCCGGCTGAGAGCATGGCCCAGATTTTTTTGGCCCCTGGACAATAAGCCCGGGCCAAGATCCCGCTTTGCTGGCCCACTCGGGCTGGCCTGGCTCCCAAAAAAGCGAAAGGGTCGCTCAATTGGCCGGTGATAAATTTATCCGCCAAAACTCGATCCACGCGCTCTCCTTCTTATTGTTGAGGAAAAAAACCAAAAAAAACCCAAGGCTTGGCCCGACCATTTCTATTAACAAAAATGACGCGTCAAAGCCGACTTTTCAACAAAGAAATTGTATCATATAATAATCAATAGTAGTAGACGACCCCTTTTGGCCCCCCTTCTCTAGACAAAAAGACTGAATAGATTGAGCGGGGGCCATCCTTCATGAGCTATTGGCCAAGGCCAAAGGAATCTCTTTTTTTCTATGGAAACAGCTCTCATGGGCCTCGCGGTCACGGCTTTGGCTTTACTGAACGCCATTTTCGTGGCCGCCGAGTTCTCCTTTGTGCGGATCCGCTCCACCAGACTGGAAATACTGGCCCAATCCGGCCAAAAACGAGCCAAAGCCGCCATTTTTGGCGTTCAAAACCTTGAGGATTACCTCTCTGTTTGTCAGCTAGGCATCACCTTGGCCTCTTTGGGTCTAGGTTGGTTAGGCGAGCCATTTGTTAGCGCTTTATTCCTGCCAGTTTTGACCTTTATTGGCGTCACTAACCATACTTTGCTCCATACCATTTCTTTTGTCGTTGGTTTTGGCTTTATTACCTTTATCCACGTGACTTTTGGCGAATTGGCCCCCAAAAACATGTCCATTCGCTCCACCGAGGCCACGGTTCTCTTCTTAGCCATTCCCATGCGGGTCTTTCACATCCTCTTTTTGCCGGCGGTCAAAATCTTAAACGCCATGGCTCAAGCCATTTTGGTCGTTTTGCGGGTCGGCCACGTCAACCATTCCGAGGCCCATACCTCTGAGGAACTGAAACTCATCATCGCCGATTCCCGGGACGATGGCCAACTGGACGCGGCTGAGGAAAGACTCATCACCAACATCATTAACCTCGATCGCCGCACGGCTCGCGATATCATGGTCCACCGCACCAAAGTGGTCAGCCTCTCGGTCGACGACACCCCCCAAAGAGCCACGCGTCTGATTATCGAACGCGGCTTTACCCGGATCCCGGTTTTTGAGGGGGCTAAGGATAACGTGGTCGGCTTTGTCCACGCCAAAGACTTATTGGAGATTCGCGATCAAACTCGGCTCAAGGATTTCACCCGCCCGGCCCTTTATATTTATGACCACCAAGCCATTGACGACATTTTGGAAATGATGAAAGAAAAAAGAACCCGTTTGGGCTTGGTTTGGGACGAGTACGGCAGTTGGCAGGGTTTATTGACCATGGAGGATGTTTTGGAGTCCATCGTGGGGCCCATCCAAGACGAGTTCGATCACGAGGAGCCCATAATCGTCAGCCAAGCCGACGGAGGAGTTTTGGCCCAAACCAAAGTCTCGCTGGAAGAGTTAGCTTTAAGGCTGGGCTTAGAATTGGGCCCGGATTCCGAGGAAAGATATCGCTCTTTGGCCGCCCTCTTGGCCGACAAATTCGGCGAGCCCCCGCGCCCAGGCGACCAATGGACTGGCTATGGGGCCACTTTTACGGTGGCTTCTTGCGATGGCCCGGCCATCACCAGAGTCTTGGCCAAAGCCGAGGCCGAGTCGCCAACTTAAAGAGCGTAAGTTAAGCGAAAAAAAACCGGCTCCTCCCAAAGAAGAAGCCGGGGACAAAAAAACCACAATTTTAAAACTTTACAAACGCGGCTCAGTGACGTCAGAAATGGTAAAGGGCGAATTGTACTCGCTACCCCTTTGGTTGCCTTCCTTTATCTCGCCTTTGGCCACCAAATCCCGGTATTGGGAGATGTAGTTAAAGGCCCTTTGGTGATAGCCACTGTCAGGATAAGCCTCAATTAAGCCCCGAAAACGGTTCATGGCCGCTTGATAGTCTTTGCGCTTATAATAAAATTCCCCAATGTAAAACTCGTGCCCGGCCAGATTGTTTTGGGCCTCGGCGATGCGGGCTTTGGCCAAATTGGCGTATTGGCTTTCGGGGTAAGATTCCACCAAATGGGCTAAAGTTTGGATAGTCAAAAGAGTCGGCGTTTGATCGCGATCAATGCCGTTCATGCGCATATAATGGCACATGCCTTGCTGATAAATGGCGTAGGGCACGGCGTCGTTGGTGGGGTGCAATTCCTCAAAACTGCGATAAGCCCCATACGCCTCAATGTACTTGCCATTTAAATAATAGGCGTCCCCCAATTTGAGCTCCGCCAAAATCGCGTAGCGGCTATAGGGGTACTGATCCTTTATCTGTTGGTATAAGGTGGCCGCCTCAGCGTAGTCGTCAGCGTCCATGCGCTCCTGGGCCTTGGCCGCCAAAGCCCCGGATTGGTCGCCTTCTAAGGCTTCGGATTTCGAGCCATAGCCAAAAATGTTTTTGACGTAATCCACCGCTTTGCCGCAACCGGTTAAACCCAAGGGCGCGACCAACAGAGCCAACATCATTATAAAAGGCCCGAAGCCTTTTAAGGCGACCTTGAAACAGCTCACATTAAATTCTCCAATTGCTTGAGATAATCTTTTTTGGTCTTTAGGCCAATTATCCTCTTAACTTCCTGGCCATCCTTAAAAACGATTAAGCACGGGATATTGGTGATCTTCATCTGGACAGCCGAGTTATTATTGTCATCGACGTTAATCTTGGCAAAACCAATCCGCCCAGCCAATTCCGCGCTTAGATCTTCCAAAATCGGGGTGGCCATAACGCATGGCCCACACCACGGGGCCCAAAAATCCACAAGCAAAGGAATGGAACTGGCGGCCACGGCCTGACCGAAGGTCTCATCGGTCAGAGCTTGAATTTCAGCCATAATATAAAAAGCTCCTTGAGTTGAAAAGGCTAACTATGGGAAATCCTTAAATAAATTCCTCAAAACTCCCCAAAACAAGCTTTAGGGACTGAGAATTAAGGCGTCAAATACTTTACCGAATTTTTTAAGCGGTGTCAAGGTAATCTTATTATCAGCTGAAATCAACATATTATCTGCCAAAATCTATAACAATATAGTAAAATAGTGAAAACATTATAATTTTAATCTAATTTAAAGATATTTTATGACCCACAAGCCGGACAAGCTGGGTTTTTAGGAAACTTTACTCGCCGAAATTCCATGGTTAAGCCATCAAAAACCAATAAAATTCCGCTTAAAACCGCGCCCGCCTGGGTTAAGTATTTAATGGCTTCCAAGGCCTGGAGGCTCCCCACAACGCCGGCCACGGCCCCCACGATCCCTTCTTGGCCACAAGTGGGGACGCTTTCTGGCGGCGGCGGTTGGTCAAAAAGACAACGA
>JAISWW010000259.1 GCA_031270705.1 Deltaproteobacteria bacterium | reverse complement strand
ACCCGCGACTCGGCTGGCAAAGACTTGGCCAAGGCGAAATACTCCTCGCTAAAGGCCTCGATGGCGATGGCGTTTTGGATATCCTCCGCCGTTAGATCTTCAGCCAATAAGCGCCCATTTTTATTGAAAAAGGTTTGCCCAGCCAAGCGCCTGGGCGGGAGAAGAGCCGATTGATCTTTGTTCGCGGCTTGATCCAGGGCCCTCATCTTCTCCATTTCCTCGGGCGGGGCGGGGGCGGCCGTTATGTCCTGGCTGGCCATAAAATTTTGCTTTAACTCGCGCTGGACATTGGCCGATTCGCCCACGACATTCTCGATGATCCGGAGGTTTTGGGCCGCGGTCTGAACGTTGGTCTCGCGGGCGGCCAAATCGGTTTTCTCCAAAGCCAAAAAGCTGGTGTAAGGCGTGAGGATGCCATATTTTTTGGATAAAGCCACCAGCTCTTCGGCGAGCTCCAAATTGACCTTTTGGTCGTTTTTGGCTAAATCAATGAGATCAATAATTTCCCCCACCCGGCGTCTGGCCCAAAGAAGCTGGATAAATTCCCCTTCGGGATTGGAGCCAGTAGCCAGATTAGCTTGGTAGACGAATTTATGGGCAGCCTTCTCAATGAGGCCCGAGAGGGTAAAAGTAGTTGAGCCGCCTTTAGGATAACGGCCCACCACCACAACTTGGCCATTTTGAAAAATATCCGGCGGTTTTTGAGGGATTAAGCGATTGGTTTGAGCTGAAATAGATAAATCCGGGCTAGTTAAAACCGGGCTAGTCAATTTACTAAAAAAAACGCTGACTTTTTCCTCAATATTTTCTTTTTCGGCCACATAAACGGTGGCTCCCCCAGCTTGCCCCGACAAGCGATCCAAGAGTCTGGCGTTGACTCGCTCGCCCACCCCAAAAGCGAAGAGGCGCGCTCCGCTCCCATTGGCCTCTTGGCCGATTTTGGTTAGAGCCAGCTCGTTAGTTTGGCCTTGAGTCGGCTCGCCATCGCTTAAAAACAAAACATAGGTCGGAATCTCGAATTTTTGGGCCAAAGCCTTTTTTAAGGCGTCCTCAATGTTGGTCGCGCCTTGGGCTCTTAAGTTATCAAGGTATTTTAAGGCCGCGGCTTTGTTTTCCGGGGTCATGATGGAGGGTTTTTCGCGCCAGGCTCGCGTTTGGGAGTTAAAATCGATCAAATTGAAGCTGTCAATGGAGTTGAGGCGCTCTAAAACAAATTTGAGGGCTTCCACGGCTTGTTTGAATTTTTGGCCTTGCATGGAGCCTGAGGTATCCAAGACGAAGATGACGTTTTTCGGCAGAACCGGCTCTTGTTGGTCGCGATTGATGGCTGGCTCGGCCATAAAAAGAAAGTAACCATCATCGCCCGGCTCGGGTTTGTGGCTTAAAATTACAGCCCCCACCGCCTCTTGGCCATCTCGGGCGAAGAGTTGAAAATTATTGAGGGGATCGAGGCCTTTGGCTTGATAGACCGCCGTGGCCCCAGCCTCAAAGCGCTCAATTTTGACCTCAGCCAAAGGGGAGTAGAGGCTGGCCAAATCTTGGGCTTTGGCCAAAGTCACCCGGATTTCTTGCTCAGGTAGGAGTTGTCCCTGGGTTAAAGGGCCGGCCACGGGAAAATTTAAGCTAATTAGCCCTTGATCTTTGGGCAATAAATAACTGCCCGCGAGCTCCAAAGTCCGGGATTTATTGGCCGGAATGGGAAAAATCCTGGCCCGATAAAAACCTTGGCCGGAGTATTCCATTAAAGCGGGATCTTTAATTTGGGCCACTATCTGGCGATAGATCTCAAAAGCCTCTTCGCGGCGATAAAGTTTCCCCGGCAATTCTTGGCCATCGCCGATGAGAGTCAGCCCAGAGATGGCGCTTTCCGTGGGCAAGGGCACCAGGTAATCCATTTCTAGGTTGCCGGAGCCCGTGTTTTTAATGGTCGTTCGGTGGACAAAGGAGGCCATTTGCCCATCGATTTTTATGAATATCTCCAGCTTTTCCACTTGGTAAGAGCTGGGGCGGGGGAGGACGCGCGGCGGCGAGGGAGCTATAACGGTGGTTGGCGGGCTGACTTCCGTGGCCCCAGCCTTAAGAGCGAAAGCCGCGACGAGGCCAATGGTCAAAATGGTCAGCCTAGCCAAAGAATGAAAAAAGCCAAGCATAAAAGCCTCCCTGGAGTAAATAAAGGATTGGGCGAACAGAAGTGGAGGCCGAAAAAAGACCCCCTTGTTTAAGCGTAATTTATCGCTAATTACATTTTTGCGAAAAAAATATTAACATATGTTAACTTTTTAATCAATTTATTCTCTTTGGCCAGTTAAACTTAAAGCGAGGCCTCGGGGAACTTTCTTGCGTCTAAGCCCCAGAACGGCTACAATTGGCTCGTCAGGTGGTTTAAATGGAATTAGAGCGCTTTGTTAAAGAGATCGCTTCCCCCCAGCGTCAGCCTTTTTATCTTTTAGTGGGCTCCAATCCCGACTCTTTGGACATAGCCATAAAGGCGGCCAAAGGGGTGGTGAGCCCAGGTTTTTTTGATTTTAATTATCAAAGCTTTAAAACCGAGGATGCCGATTGGGGCCAGATCTTGGAGGACGCGGGCACGGGGCCCTTTTTTCAGCCGCCCCGGATCCTGGTCGTTAAACGAGAGAAATACCTAGTTTCTGAGCTAGAACGTCTTTCTCAGTTTTTATTAAAGCCAAATCCAGATAATACTATCCTTCTTATCGCGGAAAATCCGGGCGACAAACTAAAATTTTTTAAAGATATTCTGGACAAAAATGAAGAAGTCGATTGCCGGGCTCCCCAAAAAAACGAGTTGCCTGGCTGGCTAATGAAAAAAGCCACCCAGAAAAACGTGAGCCTGACCCTGGATGGAGCCAAAGCCATGATCGATCGGCTGGGGGAAAACCTCAGCCAATTGCTGGCCGAGCTGGACAAATTTAGCTTATATCCAGGCCCAAATGTCAAGCTTACGGCCAAAGAGATCGCGAGTCTGGTGAGTTTAGGCCCAACGGCCATTATTTACGAGTTAGCCGAGCCTTTAGCCAATCAAACGGTGGCTGAGATGACCGAGGTCTTATTGGATTTGGAGGAAAACGCCGAGCCTTTCCCTCTTCTTCACTCAGTAGCCAGTCATTTCTTAAAATTGATTAAGTTTAAGTTATCTTTGGAGACGGCTAACCCTGAAAGCTTAGGCTCGCCCACGCCCCTAGGCTTAAAACCTTATTATTTTTCCAAACTTAAAGCCCAAGCCGAAATATGGTCTTGGCCCCGTTTGACCTGGGCCGTGGAAACTATCCAGCGCGCCTATCGGGATATGGTGACCGTCTCGACCGATAAAGCCGTCATTTTGGAAGAGTTAACTATTAATATAGCCACCCGCTTGGCTCGACCATAAGTTTTTTCGGCCTCAGCCCCAAAAAGGAGCCTTTTTTGAATAGACGCTTAAAAACGCGGCCAATACTAGCCATCCTGGTTATCCTGGGGCTTTTCTTGACCCTGGCCTTTTTGGGTCTTAGCGCCCAAAGTCCCAAAGCTTTAGCCCAAACCCCCGAATCGCGGGTTATTACGGTTTCGGCCGTGGGCGATATCATGCTGGGCACGGAAAACCTTTTGCCCCCCGATGGCGGGGTAGGGTTTCTTAAGGATCCGGAGCCTTATCTTGTGGGGCGCGATCTTGTTTTTGGCAATCTGGAAGGCCCTTTGACTGACCAAGGGGCGCCCACCAAAGACACTTCCACGGGCCGCTCATTTTGTTTTCGCACCCCGCCCGCCTACGCCCGCTTTTTAAAAAAAGCCGGCTTTAATATCCTCTCTCTAGCCAACAACCACGCCAATGATTATGGCCCTTTAGGTCGGGCGCAAACGGTCGAGGTTTTAAAGGAGCTGGACATAAAAACGGTGGGCGACCCTGGCCAGCTGACCGAAGTGGATTTGGGCGGCGGCTTAAAGGCGGTTTTTTTGGCTTTGGCCCCGAACCGCGGTTGCCAAAACATTAATGACCTAGAGGGGGCCGTGGCTTTAGTCAAAAAGGCTTTGGCCGATGACCCCAAAGCTTTGGTCATAGTTTCTTTCCATGGGGGAGCCGAGGGGACGGCGGCCATGGACATGCCTTTGGGGCCCGAAACATTTATGGGCGAAAATCGCGGCGATCTTCGGCGCTTGGCCACGACCTTAATTGATAATGGGGCGAGCCTAATTATTGGCCATGGCCCCCACGTCCCCAGAGGGCTTGAGGTTTATAAAGATCGGCTCATTATTTATTCCTTGGGCAATTTCGCCACCGCCGCCGGCATTAACGTTAAGGGCGCCACGGGTTTAGCTCCCTTGATTCAAGTGGATCTGGCCCCGGATGGCCGCCTATTAAGCCATAAAATCATTAGTTTTCGGCAAGCCCAAAACCAAGGCCCCAAACTGGACGCCACCGAGGAAGCCAGAAAAGTCATGGAAAAATTAAGCTTAGAGCTAACCGCTAAAATCAATAAAGCGGCCAAGCGCTAGGAAGTTCCATGCTTTTAACCTTAGACGTCGGCAACACCAACATTAAGTTTGGCCTCTTTCGGGGTAACGAGTTAGTGGCCGTTTGGCGAGCCTCAACGCGCAAAAATATTTCGGGCGACGAGTTGGGTCTAGCTTTGGATGGCTATTTAAGGCTCAATGGCTACTCTTTAAAAGTTGTCACGGGCTTTATCGTGGCCTCGGTTGTCCCGCCCATGCGTCCGGCCATTGAAAGACTAGGGGCTCGTTATCTTGGTTTGACCCCCATCTTTGTGGAAGCCCACTCGCAAGATCTGATGCCCATTCTGTACAGTAACCCGCGCGAAGTGGGGGCGGATCGGGTTTTGGTGTCCATCGCCGCCTTTAAGCGTTTTCAGCGGGCTTTGGTGATTGTGGATTTTGGGACAGCCACCACTTTTGATTGCGTGTCCGAAAAGGGCGAATACTTAGGCGGGGCCATCGCGCCAGGTTTTCGGCTCTCAGCCGAGGCTCTTTTTCAAACCGCTTCTAGGCTCCCTAAAATGGAGCAATTTTCCGCCCCCCAGAGCGCCATTTGTCGCGATACGCTTAATAGCTTAAATTCGGGCTTAGTTTTAGGCTACGCGGGCTTAGTCGAGGGCTTGGTCAACCGGATTCGGGCCGAGATGGACAGCGAGCCCTTGGTCACGGCCACGGGCGGTTTGGCCTCTTTAATCGCTGAGCAAACCAAGGTCATTGAGATAATTTTGCCTGATTTAACCATGGAAGGCTTAAAAATTATTTATGACGCCCAAAAGGGTTCCCCAAAAGCTTAAGCTAATTTTTTTTTCGCTGACTGTTTTCGTTTGATTTTCCAACGCGCTTTTTTCATTGGTTCGGCATTGTCCCCAGGCTTTTCTTAGGGCTTTTAGGATTTTTCCTTAGAGTCCAAAGGAGAATTCTGGCTGGGCTCAGGAGGATTTTTTATGACGCGGCCATTAAGCCAAGACTCTCTCAATCAACTGTTTTATACGGCCAGGACTTACAACCGTTATACCAACCAACCGCTGACTGACGAGACCATCGAGCGACTCTACGAGCTTTTGAAGTGGGGGCCCACAGCGGTCAATTGCTTGCCAGGGCGGTTTGTTTTTGTGCGCTCCCCAGAAGCCAAAAAAAGGCTCGTCCCGGCTCTTTTGCCCGGCAACGTCTCCAAAGTGGAAAAAGCCCCGGCCACCATTATCGTGGCTCAGGACACGCGCTTTTACGAGTTTTTGCCCACCTTGTGGACCGCCTATGACGCCAAGGCCGCCTACGAGTCCGATCCCGCCGAGGCTCAGGCCGCGGCTTTTCGCAATAGCTCTTTGCAGGGAGCCTATCTCATTGTGGCCGCTCGCTCTTTGGGCTTGGACGTGGGCCCCATGAGCGGCTTTTATCCAGACAAGGTCGATCAAGAGTTTTTCCCCGATGGTCGCTGGAAGTCCAATTTTCTAATTAACATTGGCTACGGGGAAGAAGGCGGCTTTTATCCAAGGGGCCCCAGGCTTGACTACAAGGAGACGGTCAAGATCCTTTGATTTCTAAGTTGATTCCTATTTTAAATGGCCATGGGGGAGCCTGACTCCCCCATGGCCATAATGATTGAATCTTTTTTGAGGCGGTGGGAGGCTTTGTGGGCAAAAAACAACTGAGCTCTTTGGAGATTGAGGAGCTTTTATTGGCCGGGGAAGAGGGTTCTTTGGCTACCGTGGGCCCGGAGGGGCCTTATGTGGTGGCGGTCAATTACCTTTATTGGCGGGAAAAAATCTATTTTCATGGTCGAAAGTATGGTCAAAAGATGAAAAATATCGCCGCGGACAAGCGAGTGAGTTTTTTGGTTTATAAGACCAATGGCTATCGCCGCGGCCTAGCGCCTTGCGCGACCACGGCTCTTTACCAAAGCGTTCTGGTTATGGGGGAGGCCAAGGTCTTGGAGCCAGAACTAGCCGCGGAAGTTTTAAGCTTATTAGGGCGCAAATACTCCCCGGATTTGGCCGATTACGCCATTCCCCTTGAAAAGTTGGCCATAACCGCGGTCGTGGAAATTTGCCCTCTAAAGATAACTGGGAAAGCTTATGAAATTTCTTAACTCAGCTGGCCAAAACGAGCCTCTGGCTCATAAATTTAATGGCTAAAGAAAATTTAAAGGGCGGCGGGGAAGGGCTACGAGGCGATCCCGGCTCGGTGGCCTGGCGAAACAGTCGCTTCCGAGTAATCCTTGACCAGATCATCGCTATTCGCGAACATGACGTTAAGATTTTATGGGGCCAAGCGTCGCGCCCAGGGCGCGAGAGATCTGAAGAGCGCCTAAAAAACTCTAACCAGCGCGAAATTTTAAAGCGCGCTAAAGGGCTTTTTATTTTTGCTCCCCTTTGGGCGCCCACGTGCCCGTTTGCGGGCGGATAAAGGAGCGTCGCTAGAGTTAGTAAACGTCTTCTGTTTATTTTTATCGCCTTTGGGACGGGTAGGGTTATCTTTTTCCACAAAATTTATATTAAAATTACTTTTCTCTTCTGGAAAAGGGCAGTCTAAATTTAAACATTGAAATATTTCTTTTTGTTGTTCTGTTAAATGTTCGAGTAAAGTTATTGATTTATAAATTTTAATGTTTAAATTCTTCATGGTATAAAGAGCTCTCTTTATACTTATTTTAGAATCGCCTAATCCATGATTTATAGTTGAATAAACTATTGCCGTGATAAAAGAAATTAATATACGTCCTTTAATGATCTTTTCTGAAATATCTTTTAGTGGAAATGTGTCAAAAAATTTTTTACTTACATCAAAAACTTGTTCCGTCGTTTTATTGGTATGATATAACGATAAAATATCTTTAATATTATAATCATTTGATGAAACAAGAATAAATATACCAGCGGCGGCGAAGTTTTCCTCAATAATATTTTTATTATCCATAGTATCAGAAAAATATGATAGTATTTTTTCAAATTCTTCAAGTTCTTTACGAGAGTCTTGAATAATAAACGCGTATAATTGTTTGTTAAATAATTCATATGGAACTTTTTTGCCAAATAATAACCTATTATCATGTATTATAGTGTTTTTTCCGCTCTTAAGATCGGCGCCCTGGGCTCGTATAAGTTCTTTATATTGAGGCATATGTTTTGAAATTTTTATAATAAATGGAATTTTAGTTGAAATTAAGTGAAAAATATTATCTGGAGAATAATAACCAGCGTCCATTATTAATGTTTCAACATTTATATTATAGGTAGTTAATATATTAATTGTTGATTTCAATGTTGAATCATCCATAAAATAACAAGGAACAATATGATAAAAAATAGGTAGCTTAGTAATTTTATCTACAATATAAATAAGCCTAATTCCAGGAGTCAATGTGTCCTCATAGTTTTTTACGTTAATTAAGTATTTTTTTATATCATTTGGCGGATCAGAGTTGTCTATAAGCGTGGGACTAGAGGCTTGCTCGATAATTTTTTTGTTATTAGTAATAAGATTTAAATAAGAATTAAAAAATTTAGTAAAAATATCTTCTTGGCCTAATATTGCGTGAAAACTGCTTATTAAGTCAGGTTCCAGATTAGCCTCAGGGTAAAGCGCGCGGGCGTAGGATTTTCTATACCACTCTTCAGCGAAGCTGTCCGGATGAGAGTCCAATAATCTGAAGCTCACAAGGGCTTTTAGGGTCTGGCTTCCGTTAGGAATCAGGTTGTTTAAAACCTTATCCAGCCCAGTTTTTTTTAATGTTTGATCAACCAGCCAAATATCCCCAAAATGAAGCGTTAGATTCTGGGATAATTCGTAGACCAAAGGCGTGGTTTGAGGATCAGGCTCTCCATAGCCGTTTTCAAGGGAAAAAGTAAAAAAACCCCGGGCGCGGTTTTTGAATAACCCTAGCTCTTTATCTATAACTCGCCCAAGGAATTCCCCAGTATGGCCAACCTTGCCGTCCTTAACAAAGGTGGAACTGAAGTAGCGTCCGTAAAGATTATGGCCCTTGGCCTCATAGGTAATAAAACCGGGCAGAGGCGAAATCCGCTGGAGTTTTTCCTCTTTAAGAGAATCATCATCAGTTGTTATCATTTTATACCCGTTTTACGCCCGTTTTTAGACCCGCTCTTAAGCTTTATTGTTGTTCAAGTTAAAATAATATAAAGCCAAAAACTTAAAGTCAAGGTTTTTTGCGGGAAACCGCAAAGCTAATAAGCCGCGAAAAAATAGCCCGAGCTTTAAGAGGCAAAATCTCCTAAAAGCTCGGGTTAGATAGATTATAAGCCTAATCTTTAAGTGGCGTTAATTCGGGAAAAATCAGCCACTAACTCAAAGATTTGACTAACTCTAGCCAAGAGAGCCACCCGAGCGTTTTTTAGCTCCGGTTTGGGATCGTCCACCAAGACTTGATCAAAAAAGACGTCCACTGGCCCTTTTAAAGTGGTCACCCGGCTCAATAAGCCCTGATAGTCGTTTTGACGGAGAAGATCTTGGGCTTCGTCAGAGATGACTTCCGTGGCTTGGCGGAGGAGAACTTCGGCGGGGTGGGTCAAAAGGGTTAGGGGAGCCACTTCGTCGCGGGCCCCAAACTTTTTAATGATGTTGACCACCCGCTTAAAGGTCTGGGCCAGATCCTTAAAGCCATCGCGACTTTTCAGATCTTCCAAAGCCACGGCTCGGCCCACGGCGGCGGGCGGATTATGGCCATAGAGGCCTAAAACGGCTTCCGCGGTGTCTGGGGCGACTTTTAAGGTTTTTTGGAGATAATTCTTAAGGCGAGCCTTAAAAAACTCCAAAGTTTTTTGCCGCACTTCCTTGGCCGGGGTTTTGACCAAGGCCCCTAAGCCGATGATGGTTTTGTCGATGACATCCTCTAAAGACCATGACCACTGGCGATCCAAAGCGATGAGGATAACGCCTAAGGCTTGCCGCCTTAAGCCAAAGGGATCGGCGGCTCCGGTGGGCAAAAGGCCCACGCTAAAGCAACCGACAATGGTGTCCAGTTTGTCGGCTACGCTTAAAATGGCCCCCGCGACCGAGGTGGGCAGTTCCCCGCCAGATCGGATCGGCCAGTAATGCTCCAGAATCGCCTTGGCCACTTCCGGATCCTCGCCGTCAGCCAAGGCGTACTCGCGACCCATATAGCCTTGAAGAGCCGGAAATTCTCCCACCACGCCAGTAACCAGATCGCATTTGCATAGATCGGCGGCTCGGGCGATAATGGCTTTTTGATCCGGGCTAGTCAAGGCGGCCAAACCTAAAGCCAGCTCTTTAAAGCGCGTCACTTTTTCCCAAGAAGTGCCCAATAGATGATGGAAGACTACGCCCTTTAGCTCTTCCACGCGGTCGGCGAGCTTGGTTTTGCGATCGTCTTGGTAATAAAAGCGGGCGTCTTCCAAGCGAGCCCTTAAAACTCTCTCATGGCCTCGGCGCACCACTTCCATGTCGAGGGCCCGGGTGTTATTGACGGCCACAAAATAGGGAGCTTGGCGATCTTGGCTATCGGTGATGGGGAAATACCTTTGGCGCTCTTTCATGGCCGTGGACGCGACCGCCGCTGGCAATTCCAGGTATTGGGAGTCAAAATGGCCGAGGATAGCCACTGGCTCTTCTAAAAGGTTGGTGACCTCGTCAATAAGATCCTCGTCCATGGCCACTTTGTAGTCTGGGTTAGAGGCTTGGGCGGCTTCCAAGATCTCTTTGACGACCATGGCCCGGCGATTTTGGAAATCGGCTAAGACATGAGCCTCAGCCAAGCGAGTCGGATACTCGTCCGGGGTAGTGATGACCACGGCCCCCGGATGCAGAAAGCGATGGCCATAGCTGACTTTGCCCGCTTTGACCCCACAAAAGGTCAAGGGCAAAATTTCCCCGCCAAAGACCGCCAAAACCCAGTGGACGGGCCGCACAAACTGCCGCTCCCCATCCCCCCAACGCATGATCTTGGGGAAAGGGAGACTCTCAAGGATGGCCGGGATGATCTCGGTCAAAGCCTGGGCCGTGGGTCGGCCCTCGTGGTTTTTTTTGACCGCGAGATAAGCGCCTTTGGGGGTATTGACCGTAAAAAGGTCGCTGGCCGAGACGCCTTGGCCTTTGGCGAACCCCAAAGCCGCCTTGGTGTGGTTGCCGTTGGCGTCAAAGGCCGAGGTCAAAGGCGGGCCAATGACTTCCTCGACTTGATCCTCTTGGCTGGCGGGTAGGCCCCACAAGCCAATGGCCAAACGTCTGGGCCCACTCCAAACTTGGGCTTTGGCGATGGACAGCTTAGCTAGGGTCAGCTCATTGGTCAGGCGCTCTTGGAGATATTTCATGGCTGGCCCAAAATAGCTCGCCGGAATCTCCTCCACGCCCAGTTCCAAGATAAAATCCAAAGCGCTCACAAAGGCACCTCCCAACAGCCCTTTAGAGGATGCCCAAGGCTTTCGCGTTGCTGGATATAATCGCCAGCCACGTTGCGGGCCAAACGCCGAACTCGGCCAATAAAGCGCACGCGCTCAGCCACGGAGATGGCTTTGCGGGCGTCCAACAAGTTAAAAGCGTGGGAGCATTTTAGGCAATAGTCGTAAGCCGGCAAGACCAACCCCGCTTCGGACAGGCGCGCGGACTCGGCCTCATAAAGATCGAAGAGCGTAAAGAGGGTCGGGACGTCGGCCAGCTCAAAATTGTGCTTGGAGTACTCCACCTCGGCTTGGTGATGGACGTCGCCATAGCGGATTTCGCCGTTCCAGTCCAAATCAAAGACGTTGTCCACGCCTTGGAGGTACATGGCCAGGCGCTCGACCCCATAGGTGTACTCGACGCTAATGGGTTTAAGGTCAAAGCCGCCCACCTGCTGAAAGTAGGTGAACTGAGTGACTTCCATGCCGTCCAGCCAAACCTCCCAACCAATGCCCCAAGCCCCTAAGGTCGGGGATTCCCAGTCATCCTCCACAAACCGGATGTCGTGCTCCAAAGGATTGATGCCCAAAGCCTTTAAGGAGGCTAGGTACAATTCTTGGGATTTAGCCGGGGAAGGTTTTAAGATGACCTGGAACTGATAATAATGCTGCAAACGATTGGGGTTTTCCCCATAGCGGCCATCGGTGGGGCGACGGGAAGGTTGGGCGTAGGCCACGCGCCAGGGTTCCGGTCCCAGGCTTCTTAAGGTGGTGGCTGGGTGGAAAGTTCCGGCCCCCACTTCCATATCATAGGGTTGTTGAATTAAACAGCCCTTTTCCGCCCAGAACTGGGTCAGGGCAAGAACCACCTCCTGGAAGGAGAAGGGGGTCTTGACGGACATAGAAACTCTCCTTAAAAAGATCCCCCAGTCAAGGCCCAAAGCCTTTTAGCGACTGGCGACGATCCCATTGTCTCGTCTTGGGGCGGATTCCCCAAAATAATTGCCTGAGCCAAGCAAGGCTAAGGGCGTAAGGGTCTTAAGGCATTTTGGAAAATAACCCTAAAAAAAGGGAAAAATTGGCCTTAAAACCGCCTATGCTATAGCATACGTTGACCAAAAAAGCCAGTCGCCTAAAAATCAAAGGCTTGTTGGCCATTGAAATGCGCCCGCGCGCTTTAAATATCAGTTTCAAGAGTCTTTGGCTGAGCGATGGCTGGTTTTTGGGGTTTTCTCTTGGGCGGGCCAATTGACTCCCTTCCGTCGCTCATAATCTCTTATTATATCGTTAAATTTAGAATAAGAATCATTTTTATCTTTATATAGTAATTTTGTATATTATAATTGAAAAATAAATTAATTAATTATTAACTTCAAAATTATAAAATTTTAACATGGGTATAGCGAACACGGGAGGAGCCTTATTTTCATGGACTTCATTGATTTTGCTTGATTTTCTTATTCCTAAAATTGGCGCAATTTTTGCGGAAATTAGAGTCCATAGGGGAACCATTTGAGAGGTCTCCCACTTTTACTGGTCAAAAAAGTAATGGCGTAAAAATTTTATATGATCAGTTGGCATAAATTTTGCTTGAATTTTTTTCTTATTATTATTGATTAAATACGATAACGCTAAGGCTGGCGCAAATCGGATTGGCCGGACGCGGCCGCCCGTCTTTTTTGACAATTCCCAGATCTAGGCGGTATTGGAGATCGTTGTCGAGCGACTTAGTTCCTTCTAACGTCGCGCGCGTTAAGGCGGAATCAGGGGAGGCCGCCAGCGTGGGCTAAATAAACCGCCAAACCCGCGGATCGGTGGGCCAAAAGCGAGTTAGGCCGCGGTTATGGCCTGGCCATAGTCGTTAGTTTGTGGCGTTTAAATTTTCGTGGCTTTATAACTGAGGAGTTTTTAAGACTTTAAATCTTTTGAGTTTTTAAAGCTTCAAATCTTTATTCGCGCGTCGAAAAATCGAAGATAGCGAAAAATTAACGCCATCCTCTGGCTT
>JAISWW010000111.1 GCA_031270705.1 Deltaproteobacteria bacterium | reverse complement strand
GGCGGATCTGGCCTCAATAATTATCCCAGCTCCGTAGTCAGTCAAGCTGGTGGGCTCATAACATTATCTAAGGTTATGGCCACCTCAGCGGGGCCAATTGCCGTTCAAGCCAAGGCTTTAAGCTTAACCAGCAATGAAGTCAGTATTCCCGTGGTTATGATTACCTCTGAGCTCGCTTTAACGACTAATCCCCAAACTTTAGAGTGGCAAACCCCCACGGAAGTGACCTTCAACTTAACTTATAAAGGCGCGCCTTTGCCCGCTGGTCTAGAAGTCGCTATTACTAGTCCGGATCAAAGTGTCGCCAATCTCCCCACCCAATTAACCCAAACTGGCGGCCTAGTGATCGGCTCAGCCGTTAAAGCCGTCAAATCCACCAGTCCTCTCACCGTTGAAGCCGCGGTGGCTGGTTTTTCCGCGCGGCCTCAAGCGAGTTTGGACGTGTATTTCGTTAGCTCCAATTTCGCGGCTCAGCTCGACGTGACTAGAACTGGCGGCGGCGATGAGAGCGCCTATAGCGGCGTATACCCCAATGGCTTTCTCCTCCCCTGTCTAACTAACCAGATTAAGATGACCTTAGCTTATAAAGGTCAACTCTTAACGAATTGGCCAGTTACTGTCACTGGATTTCAGTTAAGCGTTAGCGGCCAATCCACCAACTCCGCTGGGGAGCTCTCTGGTACAGTTGTCTATAACAAAACCCATAAAGACGCCTATCTGGCTAACCCCAACTACTTGTTTAACGCGACCGGAGCCTCGTTTAGTTGGCCCAGTCCCCTGCCTTTGAGCTTTACGACCTGTCCCTAAAACCCTAGGTAGCCTAAAAAACTAGGCGGAGCCAAGCCCTCTGGTTAGGGCTAAGCGAAAGCCCATTTATTTCGTCCGCCTGGCTTTAAAAGCCAGGCGGATAATTATTTTTATGTCGATGAATGGAGCCTGTTTCCGGTGAAAACCGCGCGAACGCGAAATTTTCTAACGAACGCGAAATTGAAACAACTTTGAATTTTTATGACGGCTTTATTCTGTAAATATCAAAAGATATTTCATTTTTTGCCTCACTAGATCTTAGATCAAAGATTAATCTTCGCTCGCGCGGCGCCCCCCGGTCTTAACGACGTGGTAAGATTAAAAATTCTATTTTTTATCCCAATTCATCTCCAAGGTTAGGTAGAAAGTTATAGGTTGGTAGGGCGCGAAACGATAATCATCTCCAGGAGCTGTGGGATAAGTGCTTAAATAGACATATTTTTTGTTAAGGACATTATTGACATCCAACAAAATTCGATAATTATCATTAAAACGATAGCTCAATTGCAGATCCAAAAATGTTTTGTCTTTGACCTTGGCCACGTAAGGACGAATTGGGTTAACGGCGCCACTTATCAATTGACTCGGGGTGTCGCGAAAATAATTGCTTCCCTCATAACGGAAGCTTAGCCGACCAGCCAAGCCAATATATGGGGCGTATCCCAATTCCAAGTTAGCGATGTGGCGCGGGATATTGGGCATTCGGCGACCATCCATTTTTATCGAAGAGCCTCCAGAAGAGCTTGAGTAAGTTTTATATTTCGCGTCCATCAAAGAGTAATTAGCTTTAAAATACCAGTCATTAGTAGTTGGCTTGACATTAATTGAGGCTTCCAAACCTTGCCTTTCCGTTTTTCCAGCTGGAACCGTGGTTTGCGAATCCTCGTCAAAAGTAGTGTCATTTTTCGTAAAAATCTTAAAAAAGGCCAATTCCGCGCTTAACCAATCGGTAATGTCCATTCGGGTTCCCACCTCATACTGGTCGCGAACCATCAAATCAAATTGGTTATCGGCGTAAAAGCCCATGTTGGCGTCTGGATTTAGGCCTGGGCTAGAAAAACCGCGGCCATAATTGGCGTAAATTTGGAGCCAATCCAAGGGCGTAAACAATAAACCCGCTTTTGGGCTAAAAAATTTATATTTTGGGGAACTAGATGATTGGCCAGTAAGATGATCCGTATAATCGCCTTCTAACAAATCATAACGAGCCCCCAACCTGACATTTAAGCTCTCCAGAATTTGATAGGAAATTTCGCCTAGGATAGTTGGGTTGGACAAGTTATAGGTTATGTGACGAGTTAAGGCCCCCAATTTCCGGCCTTGGCCCCAAGTTAATCTATACCTTTTGTTAGGGACTTCTTTTTCAAACATGTAAGTTATGGCTAAAGTCGTCGTCGTGGCCCGGCCAGCCAATTCCCCCTTAAAGCTATGGGTTAAGCCCATGCCCCAGGATTTATGGGTATTGGCCTGTTTTGTCCCAGAGCCGCCAGGCGCTGGCCATAGATCGGGAGTGATCTGATAGCGAACGTGATCCAGAGTCGTTCCGTAGACATAAAAACTTAATTGTTGCTCGTCATTAATAAAATAGTTAGCGAAAAGTCGAGCGTCGTAGCGCTCGCGCTCGCCACCATTGCCTTGCCCACTGCCGTCATTAACCCAATCGCGATCGTTTTGAGATTTTATTTTGCTGATATACCCCGCCGAGTTCCACTCTGATTGATAAGCCCTTAAATTAAGCATAACCGAAAAATCATTGGTGAATTTATATGTCCAACGCCCAGAAAAGTTCTTTTTATCCCAATCTGAGTTATCTCTAAAACCATCTGTATGAAAACCCTCAAAGGCGTAAACCTGGGCCAATTTCTCCGACTCGCGAGCGATTAGGCCGGACACGTTGATATCGTTGTAACTGCCATACCGCAAACTTAAGCGAGTTAAATTGCCGCCTTTGATGGTCTGCGCGGCCAAGGATCCTCCAGCGGCGTGTTGCCCATAGTAGACCGAAGAGGGGCCTTTGATGATCTCCAGGCTTTCCAATTCCATGGGCATAATCATGCCCGTGTCCAAATAACCTGTGGTGTGCCCATTGTCATTCATAGGTATGCCATCAAGGAACATATTTACGTCGCCACCCGAGACCCCATGATGACCACCGGAAAACCCCCTGATATTAAACACTGGAGCCACCCCGCTCTCGCCGTAAAAAGTCACGAAAACTCCAGGGCTTTGTTTGATCATGTCCAGAGGTTGGTAATAAATCTTGTTGACAATATCCTCATTTCTCAATACGGTGGCGCTAGTCGATTGTAGCTCCTCGCGACGGATTGAGCCTTTGATGTCAATCACGTTCAGAAGCGACTCATCCTGAGCCCAAAGGTTAGAGATCAAAAAACCGAGCGTCATTAACGAAAGCGAAAAAATGATTACAAGATAGCGGTAAAGAGAATTTTTTAGGAACCTCATATTTGTCTCTCAAAAAATTAAGTTATAAAAAACATAAAATGTTTTTTAGACAAAAAAAGACCTAACGTCAGAAGGTATCTAACGTTAAGTCTTCGTAACTTGATTATTTATACTAATTTAAATTAGTTTTTATGTAAATATAAAGCCTGTTTTACAGGTAGAAATTTGACCTCAGCGTCCTTCAGAACGTTCTAAATTGTTATGAACAACATACCTCTAACAAAAATTTTCGCGCGCGCGAAAAAGAATGGCAAGATACTTTAATCTAATATTTTTGTAAGATAACAATAAGATTTAAAACAACAAGGTATAAAATGACTAGTAAAAGTAGAAAATTTTTAAATAAAGATAATAATAAACCTACAGTTATGTTTAAATATTTAAATAAATAGTTATATAATAAAATTAGAGAGAGAATCATGCCAATATTATAAGAGATAATTTTATTAGATAAAGCCTCAATTGACAATAAATTTTGACCTCGCCTCAACTTGCCCCACAAGCGCGCGAAGGCAAAGGAATCCGAAGGCCAGGGCAATCCCAAAGATTGAGTATGTGAGAGCAATCGTGACATACAGGTCTTTCTTAAGGCGATTTTTTAGCTTTCTTTAGCGTCAACAAAAAAACTAAGATCCTAATTTATCAGGAAGTTTTATAACTAGATATCAAAACAAAAATCTTACGAGGCTTATGCCAAAGACACCTACGCTATAAACTAGATCCAGCCAATCTAGTGGCGGACTAGACATCGTTATCAAAATCAAATTAAACGACTATCCTTAAATGGCTACGCTTAAAGAAAAATAGGCTATTTTGGCTTATTTCGCTTAAGTTTAGAGGCTATAACGACGTTAGGGCTATAGCCAATCCCCTTTAATTAGGATAGCCTACTTAAACAGATTAAAAACTATTCATCCGAGAAGATAGGCGTAATAGCTAGCATTTTTCCAGTAAAATATCTCAAAAAAATCAGTTTAAACATTATAATCCGCGAGTCGAGGTAGAATTTTAGGATCGCGCGCGAATATACCTAAAAGGTTCCAACCCGCTCCCTCAAAATTCCCTCGCCACCAGTCGACAAACCTCCGCCAGAGGAAACTCAAGGATTCGGCGGAGTTAGCGCGCTGGATTTTTATCTTGAGGTCATTCTGGAAATTGGTAGAAAAGAGAGCGCGGTTGGGTTTTATTTTGGCCCTAAACGCGGCCCCAAAATTCTGGGCCATATGGGACAAAAACCCAGACAATTGTAGGAAAGAATGACCTTGGAAATTTGATGGGGAAAAAACTTCTTGAAGGAAAAGAGATAAACGAGCGGCCTGAACGCGCGCCGCCGAAATATAGTTAGCCACCAATTGGTAGCGAAAAGCTTTTTTAAGACGCCCCTCTTCTCTTCTGGCGTTTTCTTGGAAAAGCGACTGGGCCTTAACAAAACTACCAAGCGATAGCCGTCCTTGAAAGGCTCCTAAAGTCTCTCTAGTTTCTGGATCGCTAGAGATAAAGGGCCAGTCGCGACCCCAGGCAACCTTATTGGATCCCTTATCAGCTTCTAACTCTTCCCGCTCCCCTCCCAGATTTAAAAGAGCCGCTCCAAGAGAAGGCCTTAAACCTTGACCGCCTCCACGCTTCAAGGCCTTAGTTGACCAAGAAAAAATCGAGTTAGAGTAATAGCCAAACGCCTGGCTCAAGACCCAGGACAAACCTAGCCCAAGGTCTAAAAAACCACGTAAAGGGAAATTCGGAAAATTATTAAGAGAATTAGTTAGATAAGGAAGAGAGAGAGAGAGAGAGAGAGAGAGAGAGAGAGAGCAAGAATCAAGCCAACACCATTGGCACTAATTCTATCAAACAAAGACTCAATTGGAGATAAATTTAGACCTCGATCCAACTTGCCCCACGCGCGCGCGAGAGCAAAGGACTCCGAAGGCCAGGCTAAGGTCAATCCCAAAGCTTGAGTATGTGAGAGTAATCGCGACATACAGGTCTTTCTTAAGCCAGCTTTTCAGCTTGTTTCGCCGTCAATCAGTCCTTTGAGGGACTTAAAATAAGAATCAAAAACCAAACCATCGCCAACAAAAAACTAAGATCCAAACTTACCAGCGAGTTTCTAAAACTAGATATCAGAACAAAAAAACAAAAATCTTACGAGGCTTGGGCAAAGAGCAAAGACGCCTTCGCTATAAACAGAGTCAGCCAATCACCAGTCAGACAAGCCAAAAGGACAGGCTCCCCATCAAACTAAACTATCTAACGCTACCTAAACTTAACGGCCAACCAGGGTTAAAACTTCATCGGCTCGCGGCGTTATTAAGGCTCTGGACGCCCACTTGATTAGGTGGCCAAGTCAAATTAAAAGCTAATCAAGCGCGATCACAGGCGTAATCGCGGTTATTCCAGATAAAAAAGCTAACTGTCTCAAAAAATATAAGCTAAGGTATTTTAATCCGTGAGTCGCGACCGTGTCAAGGAAAAAAAATTCTCCACATTATCCAGCCATCTAAGACGGCCAATACTTGGGAATAGCGGAAGCGTCCGCCTTTGAGTTTAAGCCAACATGACGCGCTCGAATCAGTAACGAGCCAATTATACCATAAATCTGAAATTTATCAAAACATTAGCGCTGAAAAACAATCTCACCCCTTAAATTTTTTGGACAGCCGTAAGTAACGGATCAAAAGACATTTTTTTTCCTGGCCAAAGCCAATTTCCCCGACCAGCTCATAAGTTATTCAAAAGAGACAAACAATCGATTAAATTATCGTTCAAAACATAAAATATTCTACTTATTTAATCTAAATTATTTAATGCAAACAATTTTATACATTAGTATTTACAACTATAACAAAATAATAGTATAGTTTAATTAACTAACACAAGCGCATATCTTAATTTATAAATCAAATAATATACTAAAAAAACAATTTAAATTAACTGAATTAATAATTTAATATATCATAAACAATAAATTAGTAGTTATAATAAAAGAAAAATAAACTTTTAATAAATATGAATAGCGATTTCAAACAAATATTAAGAAATTATCTGACAAAACACAGCAAACATCTTTCAAAAAGGGAGCAAATCTTAAAAACAATTTATGATCTCATAACTCAACCGCAAAGTCAAATCAAAAAACCGCACGGAAATCGAAAACCCAGATCTTTAAATTCTACCAGGAGGCGAATACTTGCGGTCTATTTTTGGGTAATCGTCAGTAGCTGGTAGAGGTAAATTTTTTAAAGAAAGTTCCGCTCTTTGGCTTATTTGCCTGACCAAGTTTCCAACTTCTGGAAAGTATGGTTCTTGTTAGTCTTAGCGCTCAGGTAAGCTGCTTGGGAAAAAATTTACTGAAAGAAACAAGAAAGACAAACGCCCACCAAAGAAAAACAACCGCAAAGCCGCGTGGCAAGTTTTTCGTTCTAAAAATGTTCTAGATAGGTTAATATAGAAAAGATAGATGACAATATTAGGCTTATTTTAAGGTTATATTTATCATTTTGATGGTCAATTTTAAATATATTACGCGCAAATACTTCCTGGCATGCCATTGACGCCTTAAAATTGGGTATTTTTAAAGAAAAACGAGGTAAATTATGGCCTTGATCTGGTTTTAGCTGGTCTATGGTCAAGAAGCCAAACTTAAAGAGAAGCGCGATTGGATCCAGCGAATCCATCCAAGGAAAGCTCGGAAAAGTTTGACTCATCGTACTCAGCTCCTTGGGCTTCAATAAAATTTATGGGGTTTTTGGCCATCAGAAAGATGGGCGACCCTGTTCTGAGCCAAAAATTATCAAACTTCCGCTCATTAAATTTGTTTACGATTGAGTATGGGTTCACTCCCCTAAAAGAAGCTCTAGAAATTCCGGGTTCTTGGAAGCTTTTGAGCTGGCGCGGATTTTATTAGTGGCGTTAATGGGTCAAGGCTCGCCGTCAAAATTATAGCCACCGCGCCAGTTTAATATTTTGGCCTCAAGATCGAAAGGGGTGGCCGTAGCGTCCATCTCGCCCATAAATTTTAAGCTCGCGAGAAGCTCCGCGAAACGGTCGCCAAAAAGGTTCTTCAGATCGGTCGCGGTAAAGCCGCAAATTCTCGCGAAATCTGGGCGAAGGAAAATGTCCATAAGTTAGAGACGCTTTGACCCTAAGGCGACATTGGCCGCTTGAGAGACCAATGATTAAAATATAGTTAAAAATCTAACCCCAGGAGAAAGCGGCCAAGCCACCTACCACCTGGGGTCACAAAGGAGATCTCTATGTTTATGTGTTGTTAGATTTTACGATATCCCTACTCCCTTGTCAAGAATTTTTTTTATTTATCCTTGAACGTAGATAACCTATTGATATAATAGAACTTTTTTAAACTTTTTCTCTTAATCCAGATTTTTGGCTCATATGGCCAAGCCAGAGCGTCAACCCTAAGCCGCGGTTTTAGGGAAAAAGTCTCCAAAAAAAACTTGACAACTATTGGCCAATAGGCCAAAATTATTATCAATGACCTGGTCGGGACAGAAACTCCTAGCCAGCCTGGTTTGTAGAGGCCTTTTGGATTTTTTTCGATAGGCTAGACAGTTAAAAATCCCATATTGGCCATTACTGCTAAGTATTACAAAAACCCTGGGCTCGGGGAGGGATTGGCAAGTTCACCCTAACCCAGGGTCTATGCCTCTTAAACAACCAGCGGCAGAACAACCGGTTTTCTCGAGACAAACTCATTATTGTTTAATTGAACTTGGCGAGCTTCTCAAAAGGAGTTCGTCATTTTTTTGTAAAAACACTTTACAAAATATCTTTTATTCATAAAAAATTTTAACTATTTGTCTTAACTCATGCTCTAAACAGCTAGATTATCAAAAATATTAATAAATATTTAACTTTTTAAACTATAATGTTAAATATTCTTAATTATATCAACTATAGTTTATTAAATTTTAAACATAGACCAAAAATATTTATGCTTTGTTGGTGGGCCTCAAAACGAAGCCCACCAACATTAGTCAAGTCAAATGGCTTTTTTAGAAGTTAAAGCCAATGCCTAAAGCGGCGTTGTGGCTGACAAACTTGCTAGCCGCGTCTAGGTCGTAGTTAACGAAAATATCCACCTGGTCGTTGATCTCATACTTGATCCCAGCGCCCAATTGGAAGCTACCCCGAGCCGCTTTAATCCCATGAGGATTCATCCTCGTGTTGTATTGCCACCCATTGGGGAGCGTCAGGCCGACGTTTTGGTCACGATCAGGCCTTTGAGCCACAAAGGTGTAACCAGCCCTAAACTCAGGGATAATCTTGCCCGACCCAGTCTCAAAAGAGCCATTAAGCTTTAAGAGAATTGGAATCTCCACAATGTGATCCGATTTCTTCGCAAAATAGTTGGGGAGGCTGGTGGTGTTAATTTGCCGCTCGGCGAAGGCGTCTTGCTCAACGCTTATGTACCTCAAACCCACAGTCGGAGTGAATTTAAGGGTACCGAAGTCAAAGATCTTGCCCACCCGGGCGCCAATCTGCCAAGTATCAATATCAAATTCGCCAGATTTATAGCCGCCGCCCCAGGTCAAGAGTTTGGAGTCATTACTAGAATGAGCGTAGGCCACATTGGCGTCAAAGAAGACACCATTGTCTAAGATGTAACTACCGTAAATCCCGACGCCAGCCGTATCCACATCGATTGTCGAAAAACCGTCATTGCTCTCAATTTTGCCAAAGGAGAAGGAGGTCACTAGACCAAAGCGGAGACCAGGCAAACCCTCGGCCCGGCGATCGTAACCTAAGCTAAACCCACCTGAGTTGTAATCGTAACCATCAATCCTGTCACGATCCTTTTGGCGAGCCCAAGAACCGAATCCGCCAACCCAAGCCCTATTAAAGGTATCCGCCGAGCCAGCCGCCGGGGGAACCGAAGTTAAGGATTCATGAATCCGATCCAAGCGCTTAAAGACCACGCCCTGAGCTTTAATTGTCGTGTCCACAACGGCTCTATAGACGGCCAGGATATGTTCGCCGGTCATCTCATTTAAGACTCTATCCACAATAGCCCGATTGCCGGTCTGAACGGCGTCGTTAACCCTTGTGTTAAGCGCGACGTCCAAATCGACTAGATTTGAGCCGCCAAGACCACTATCAATATCATCTATAATTTCGTCAGATAAGGAGATTAGCTGTTCTTGGTTATAAGTGAAAGAATCTACATCCATCCCAGCTTGATCGATTATCTGGCCTACGCTTTTATAGCCATCAATAAAGATACCTGTACCCCCAGTAATGGGTTCAAGGACAAAATTAAAGATCGGGCTATATAAATTGTCTTCAACTAAGTTGGACGCGCCAGTTGAGTCAAATCCAATAATGTAGTCACTCATGTTTATATCTGTTGGAGTTGTTGCCTCAATATTGAGTATATCGGCTGAAGGATTATCAATATTAAAATCTCCAACTATATAAGCATAACCTTGTTGACCTGTAGTAGAGTTAGAATCAAATTGAAATGTTGAACCATTATTAAGGGAGACATTTCCAAAAATTTCTAGTCCATGTAATCCAACGTTTACGGTTCCGCCAAGTTCCAGGCCAGCGGCGTCATTAATGGTCAAATTGGCGTCGTTTACAAGATTTATAGAGCTGCCAGACCTGACCGACAATGACTGGTCAAAAATAACATCAGCCGCTCCATCCCCAAAATATAACGCGCTATTGCCACCGACTATAACAGGATCGTTGGTGGATATTCGCTGGGTAATAGTAGAGTTAAAATAGTGGGAGCCACCATTCAGCTCAAATTTGTTAGCGGTAACATTTCCTTTATAAATATTTTTTAGGCCAGCGATAGAAATATTTCCTACAGTCAGGTTAACATTATTAAAAGTGTTATTGCCACCCGTAACATCAATATTGCCAACAGTAAGGTTGAGATCGCTTAAAAACTCATTTTCTCCACCACTAATTGTGACATTATCATAAACATTAGTCGCGTCTTTAAAAGTAGTCTTTCCATCTTCAATGATTAAATTTCCATTGACAATAGTGCGATTAAGCGTATTTTCGCCAGCTATAACCCTCAACGTGCCATTTATATCCACGCTTCCGTTGACAACGTTTACGCCGGACTCCAGGGTTAAGTTATTATTGACGCCAGTAGTTCCAATAATATCGCCTAGGATATTGGCGCCTCTTAACACAACGCTGTTGTTATTGTTTGTGTCTATAGAAACATCTTCAGAATAACCACCATAGACACTGCCAGAAATATTGACATTTTCTAAAATAATAGTGTTATTAGAAGCTGAAGAATTAACTGAATATCCACCAAAAACATTATCAAGTTCAAAAGAATTAGTAATTTCAACAATATTGCTGTCAGCTTGACCTAATGAAGAACGTCCACCAGTTACATTACCTGTAACATTTCCATCTTTAACTACAACTTTGTTATAAGTAACATTATGTGTGGAGTTATCGGCCGCGAAACCACCATAAATATCTGTCGCGTTGTATGGGCTAGTAAAATATACTTCATTGAAACTAACAAGAGAGCCTATGGAGTCTTGACCAATAGCGCCACCGATAATAGTTCCACTGACATTTCCACCAGTAATATTGACTATATTATAAGTCAGGTTGCCTGTATAATTAGCCCCAGCCAAACCGCCAGTCACATTGGTGACATTGCCACTAGTGACCTCAACTAGGCTATATGAAATATTAGCTGATGAGTTATCCCCCACATAAGCGCCAACAATAGAGGTGACATCAGCGTTAGCAAAACTGACTTTAGAGCCATTAATCAAGCCAGTGGCGTTAGCTCCAGCGAATACGCCGTAAATATCCCCAGTAATATTTCCACCAGTAACATTTACAAAATTATTAAGCGCGTCACCGGTATAATTTGCCCCAATATTGGCTCCATAAATCGAGCCAGAGACGTTGCCACTACTGACTTCAACATAGCTGTCAGAAATGGTCGCGGAAGAGTTATCGCCAACGTCAACGCCATAAATATTTGAGACATTAGCGTTAGAGAAACTGACTTTAGTGCCATTAATCAAGCCAGTGGCGTTAGCGCCAACGGATACGCCGTAAATATTCCCAGTAATATTTCCACCAGCGACATTTACAAAATTATCTAACGCGTCGGCTGAAAAATCATCTCCAGCGGCGGAGCCATAAACTGAGCCAGAGACATTGCCACTCAAAATTTCAACACTATTATTTATGAGGTTATTTGAGACGTTGTTCCCGGCTAAAGCTCCATAAATATTTGTAGCGTTGGCGTTACTGAAACTGACAGTATTTTCTCTGACCTCTCCGCCATGACCATTATCGCCAATATAAGCGCCAGAGATATTAGTAATGTTTCCACCAGTAACACTGACTTTGTTTTCAGACACGTTTCCAGTAAAGTTATGTCCGGCGTGACCACCAAAGACTAATGTAGCATTTCCATTTATGAAATTTACCGTGTTATTGTAGATTGATCCACCTAAGCCCCCGTTCGCTTCTCCACCATACACCTCACTAATAATTCCACCACTATTGTTTATATTGACAGTATTATGTTGAACAGTCCCATTTTGAGGCTCGAAACCAGTATCGTTGGTAAGACCCCCACCATACACTTTACCGGTTATATTGCTCGCGCCAGTTATATTTACTATGTTATATTCTGATATTACGTACAAATTGTTAGTGCCAGTTACATTATAACCTAGCGCCCTACCACCATAAATGTCTTTAATAGCATTAGTATTATTTATTAAGACAGTGTTATTTGAAGCTGACGCTCCATCTCCACCAAAAACAGACCCACTAAGAGTCCCATTGTCAATCGTTACATTGTTTAAATTAGCCGTGCCGTTTATGGCCACGCCGCCATATACCGAATCCCCTACTGTCCCATTTTTAATATAAACTTTATTTTCAAAAGCTTGGCCATTCTCACTTTGAAGACCACCAATAACCTCTGTGTCAACAGTGCCATTTATTAAATTGACTGTATTATTGTAAACACTACTACCCGAGACATTTGAAACACCGCCAACCACCGAGCCATTTATTGCGCCTGTGGCATTAACATTGACGGTATTATTTGACACATTTCCACCGTTGAAAGTTGAGTTTGAGTTAAAACCACCAACTACCGTAAAATTCCCAACCACTCCACCGGAGGGAATATCTGTCACGTTAACTATGTTGTTTGAGGAGTTAACGCCCGTTAAGAAATCAGTAATCCCACCAGGCACAACCACGCCCGCCGCGCCCGCGATCGGTTCGGGGCCTAGTAAAGTAGTGATATTAATAAATTGATTGGAGGTATTTTCATTGTCAAATGAACTGTCAACTATGACGGTGGTTTCCGCCCCAGCCCTTGTCGTAGGCCAAGCCACCATGGCCGCGATTATAAGCGGAACCGCTAAAACCAAAGCCAACGCTCGAGCGGAGCGTTGACCACGTGGAAAAATAGCTAAAAAATCTGCCATTTGTTTCTCCTTAGTTAAAAAATCAAAACTAAACCCGGTTATACATAATCAATATTGAATTTTATTTATTTATTTTATATTCTAATTCTTTTATATCTATTAATTAAATCTTTACAATCTTGAGATAAACAGTGATAATATTCACTACTGTTTAACCACAAATCATCTACACTCAATAATTTTGGAAATAGATTCAAAACCAAATTATGAGGTAGAAATTTTGGATCGCGCGTGAAAATATCTAAAAGGTTCCATCTCGCTCCCTCAAAATTCCCTCGCCACCAGACGACAAACCTCCACCAGAGGAAACTCAAAGATTCGGCGGAGTTAGCGCGCTGGATTTTTAACTTGAGGTCATTCAGGAATTTGGTAGAGAAGAGAGCGCGGCTAGGTTTTATTTTGGCTCTAAACGCGGCCTCAAAATTCTGGGCCAAATGGGACAAAAAGCCAGCCAATTTTCGGAAAGAATGGCCTTGGAAATTTGATGGAGAAAAAACTTCTTGAAGGAAACGAGATAAACTAGCAACCTGAGCGCGCGCCTCAGAAATATAGCTAACCACCAGTTGGCAGCGAAAACCTTTTTTAAGACGCCCCTCTTCTCTTCTGGCGTTTTCTTGGAAAGACGACTGAGCCTTTTCAAAACTGCCAAAAGATAGCCGTCCTTGAAAGGTTCCTGAACTCTCCCAAGTTTTTGGATCGCTAAAGATAAAGGGCAAGTCGCGACCCCAAGTTGCCCTATTGGTTCCCTTATTGGGTTCTAACTCTTCCCGCTCCTCTCCTAAATTTAAAAGAGCCGCTCCAAGAGAAAGCCTTAAACCCTGACCGTCTCCGCGCTTCAAAGTCTTAGTTGACCAAGAAAAAAACGAGCAAGAGAAGTAGCCACACGCCTGGCTTAAGACCCAGGACAAACCTAGAGCCAGGTCTATAAAACCGCGAAATTCAAAAGGAAAATTCGGAGAATAACTAAGAGAATTAGTTAAATAATGAAGAGAGAGAGAGAGAGAGAGAGAGAGAGAGAGAGAGAGAGAGAGAGAGAGAGAGCAAGAATCGTGCCAAGCTATTTTGGCTTAAATTGGAAGGGTTGACAGAGCTCTCTTCCGCCTTGGAGGGGAAGAAGCCACCCACCATGGCCAGAATAAGGCCCACAAACCTCAAAATTGAAGTTCTGGCTTGATTAAACGCTATACCGTCAGACGGCTTAAAGGCCAGCTGTCCCCACATTTATTTTGTCTCCACCAAAAAGAAAACCAAACTAGCTATCAATATAAAAGGAACTTAACGCTAACTTCTAAACAAAGACCTAAAAGCTTGGTTTTCGGCTACGCTTGACTCACAAAGCGGATGGAATCTATGGACGCCTGACCATCCCCGCCCATCTAAAAACCATATCTACTTTCAGCGGGCGCCTTCAAGAAGAAAAAATCAATAACCAAGCTTTATAAAAACCCAAGACCCGAACAACAAAGGCGATCAATAAAGGAGAACTATAAAGGAGAACAATGGCCATCAGAACCTAATTCCCCAAGGCGAACTCCACAGAATAGAGGCCAAAAACCGCAAGATAGCGCAAACGCCCAGCTTTGACTAGACGCCTACTTGACGCGCTCGGATCAATTACAGCTAATTTATACCATAAATCTAAATTTTGTCAAAAGAAATCAAGCCGAAATTAAACTTTTAACATTATCAATTTTTTGGCTTCATTAGTCAAGTGGGGCTAAAGGCCAAACGACCCAAGGGCCATATTATTTCCCTGGTCAAAGAAAACTTTCCTTGGCCATCAACTGACCTATTAATTGACTATGTATTATATATTTCTATAAAATTGTCCCATAAAATTTTTCAAATTTAAAAAATTGTTTCTATTTAGCTATTTCAAAGTGAATCAGCTAGTAAATAATAAAAATATCAATTTTAAGACGTATTTTATATTTCTATTTTCAAACCTATAATCATAAATCTATAGGCAAATAAATTGGCTAAATCTTCCTCCCCCGCTCAGCCTCTCCTTTATCTCTTTTTTCGTTGTAGTCATAACTTAAGCTTATCCGAAGTTGGATAACCCGCGGAGCCAGGAGTCAAATTAGATTGGCTGACCAGCCAATCTAATTCGCGGCGAGCCAATTGACCCTTACGATTTGAGGGTAGCCCAATAACTCTCTAGGGACTCTCTGGATCGGAATTGTCATTAAATCCAGGCCATTGTATATTAACCCCTGTAGTCAATAGGCCTAGTCCACCCTTAGGGATTTGTTAAAAGCCATTTTTTTGAGGGCTTTTCTCGCCTTGGCCGCGTTTTCTCTCTGGGCCTTGGTTTTCCCTAATATAATGATAGATAGGCCCCATGAGGAGGAGGATGCCTTTTACTAGCCTAGAGTTCGCCCTTTTCTTCTTTCTGGCTCTCTCCATAAATTGGGCCTTAAAGAGCGGATCGAACTACCCCCGCTTCCTCCTGGTGGCTAGCCTGGCCTTTTATGGTTTAGCCGCCCCCAAATTCCTGCCTTTATTATTATTAATTGGCTGGCTCAACTGGCGAACAGTCAAATTCATGGCCGCGAACCCCGAGAGCCGCCAAACCGCCTTAACCATAGATATCATCTTAAATCTTGGTTTATTGGTCTTTTTTAAATACTTTGAGATGTTACTAGGGGTTTTGGATAATTTAGGACTAATTCCCGCTACTTCTGGTTTATTTAAGCTACCAGAGATCGTTTATCCAGTTGGATTATCCTTTTTTACCTTCCAAGGCTTATCTTTGGCCATTGATCAGTATAGAAAGCCTGATCCTGAGCCGCCGACCTTATTAAACGCTTTAGTCTTCGTCTCTTTCTTTCCGACTGTTTTGTCTGGCCCCATCCAACGCTACCAGAATTTTCAGATGGAATTAACCAATAAGCGAACGACCCCAGAGAGCCTTAACCTAGGTTTATGGCTCATCATCGCCGGGCTTTTTAAAAAAGTGGCTTTGTCTAGTTACCTCTCCGAGCATATTGTCCGAGGGGTCTTCCAGGTGCCAGAAAGTTACTCGGCTTTGGGGGTCTTAGCGGGGATCTATGGTTATAGCGCCCAAATTTACTTAGATTTTTCGGGCTACTCGGATTTGGCTCAAGGCGTGGCTTTACTGATGGGCCTAAACGTTGGGGTCAATTT
>JAISWW010000004.1 GCA_031270705.1 Deltaproteobacteria bacterium | reverse complement strand
CGGTCGATTTCCGCGGCCATGGCTTGGTACTCGGAGTTAATAAGCTCTCTTTGGACAGTAGTGTAAATGGCGTTGGCCGCTTGCTCGGCTAACTCTTTCATGCGAATGAGCTTAGCGTCTATAACGCCTAAGGCTCCATCGGCCGTTTGAACCAGGCTTAAGGCGTCGGCGGCGTTGCGAACGCCTTGGTTGGTGGCCGCGATGTCAGCCCGCATGAGCTCTCGCACGGCCAAACCAGCCGCGTCATCGGCGGCGGTGTTGATCCTAAGGCCCGAAGATAGCCTTTCGATGCTTTTGCCTAAGCTGTTATAGATGAGCCCGAGATTCCGGGCGGCTTTCATGGCTGGGACCTTGTGGTTGATAACTAAGGCCATGGGATTCCTCCATGATGTCTTTCGCCAATCATCCTTGATGGCGCTTATAATAGATTTAGCTACGTGGACTTGTCAGGCAAACCTAAAGTCTTGGCTCAAATATCTTATCGGAGAGGCTCTTCCAGAACTTTAATCAAATCTAAAGTTTTTTCGGGTTTTTTTATTTTTTCCTTTGGGTCAAGCTGAGCCTGGCCTTAAGATTAACCTCTAAAAACTGGTTAAGGCCCTCTCTCCAGCCATATTTCCATATTTTGGAAATTTTTTAGCCACCTCTTTTAAAGTATCGTTAGGTCTCGAGCCGCGCCTAAACTCTATAGCTGGCCTTAGGGATTGAGGGCCAGTTTCTAATGGATCCTCTTTGAGTGGCTACTAAATTTGGCTCCTGATCATGGATGATGGAAGCGCAAGGATTGAAGTTCAAGCAATTTTTTAAAAATTTCTTTATAAATTCATAACAATTTTTTTAAATATTTTTAATACAATTTTAGCGTATGACTAAAAGATTTTTTAAATATATAATCTGTTAAATAATTTATAATAGTAGTTAACTTGGGATAAGAATGGACTTCATAAAGACCACGAGTTGATTTTTTTCATATGGTGAATTATAATCGGAAGTCAGGAAGATCAAGGCGCCTTATATCGAGGCTGACGTTTTATTTAGCCCTAAGCCTCTGAGCCAACAATCGTTAGCTCTTTTAGTTTTTAACTATTTTAGGGCGGCGTTTTTACGTGTCAACCATAGGAGTTCTAGCCAGCCTAATTTAGGCTTAACCCAAAATGAAGTTACTTAATTTTCGTTTTAGGGAGGCTATTTATGAAACATTTTATCTTTTTTAGCATGATCTATGAATGAGCCCACTCTGTCCAAATCAGCCGCCTATGAGGCGACTCTCAAACAGGCCTATGATTTTCAGGTCGCCAATAACCTGGCCCGGATCCGAGATTTACGAGCCATGGCCACCCCAGGCTTTCGGCGGACGTTTGATTTAACTCCAACGTTAATACATTATAATCATCCTGACTTGCCTGGATATATTGAGACTCCAAACGCCCCTCATGGCTTATTATTCTATGAAGAATGGCTAAAAAGAGGCCAAATTGAGGAAAAAGGCCCTTGGGTCGGCTCTAAGGTTGAGCGACCAGTAGTGGAATGTTTGGCTCTCATTGGCTCCTCAGGCACGGTAGGTCAAACGGCTGAGTCGGATTTGGATTACTGGGTCTGCTATAACCCCGCCCTGTTAAATGGCGAGCGTCTGGCCTGGTTTAAGATAAAGCTGGCCGCCATCACCAAATGGGCCATGGAGGAAAACAAGACCGAGGCCAATTTTTATCCCATAGATTTGGCTCTCTTGGCTCAGGGCCGCTTAAACTCCTTAAGCGAAAAACGCGATGGGGACGTGGCCCCCATGCTTCTTATTGAGGAGCTATTCCGAACCATGCTCTTTGTGGCTGGCCGCGAGCCTTTGTGGCTTTTATACCCTTTGGATATTTCGGAAGCGGAGTATCGGGCTATGGCGGAGGAGATCGCTCCTTTGAGTCGCGATGGGGAGCCGCCGAGATACGTGGACATGGGCTTTCCCACCAAACCTCAGCCGCAAGAGTATCTAGCCTCAGCCATGTGGCTAACTCATAAATCCGAGGATAATCCTTTTAAAGGTTTATTAAAGATCATGCCGATCTTGGAAGCCGTTAAAACGGATTTCGTTAGCCCCTTGTTGTGCGAAGTTGTTAAGGAAAGGATCTTTAATAACCCTGATCCTGAGATAGCGGTGGATCCTTACGCTATAACCTTGGAATGGGTGATAGATTTTGTTTCGCGAACCTTATCCCCCCAACAATTAGATCTAGTTGAGGCGGCGGCCTTTTTAAAAATTTTAGGCTCATCCGCCGGCTCGCCAGTGGATTTGAGCGCCGAGCCTCAGTCCCCCAAAAGCCGGGTTTTATCTAAATGGGTCAAAAAGTGGCGTTGGAGCCCAGAAAAGCTGGCCTGGTTTCAGAATTACGAGTACTGGCCGAACAGCGAAAAGCTCAACCAAGCCGAAGAGTTGATTCAGCTTCTTTTTAGCTGTTATATGCTCATAGCTAGCGACCTGATGAACCATTTTCCGGGGCAAGTGGACGCCCAAAACGAGGTCTTGGCCCCGATGGCCGCTCGCCTTTTGGGTCGATTGGGGGGAGCCGAGGTGACGGTGGAGGTTCTGCCCTCCCACATCTTAAGGCAAAATCTGTCCAATCGGGCTTTTTTTCGGCGAGAAGGCTGGGGTTGGCGGGTCTATGATTGGCCCAAGACCATTGACAACAACCAAGATCTGGGCGAAAAGAACCTGATCTATCAAACCCCCAGAGCCGCCAAAGCCGCGGCTTGGGTGGTCTCCAATGAGCTGTATTCCCAGGATTTGGTCGTGGAGGTGGCTGACCAGGATCAGGCGATGGTGGCCAAAGAGCGCTTGGCCGATTATTTAGCTAAACTAGCTGAGTTGTTCCCGCCGATTAAGTTCCATGAGCTTGATCCGCAAAAGATGTGGCTACCTCAGGCTCGGGGGCCAGTCTTGGTGACTTTGAATTTTGAGGAGCCCTCTGATACCCGGGCCATTCGCTCCTTAGACGTGATCTATCGAACCGGCTGGGGGGAGACGCGCCATCAACATAAAGACGTGCAGTCTTTGTCCACCGAGGCGGACAAGATCTTCGCCTTGAGCCAAATGCTCAATGAGTCCTGTGGGGTGACCTCGTCTTCGCCTTTGGTCTTGGCTGGCTCCCAAACCCAGATGGCTCGGGCTTTCGCTAACTTGGTCGGGGCCATTAACGCCCGTTATCGGGCCGTGGGTCATGGGCCGGCCAAAAGCTTGATTGACCTTTAGGAATTTATTTTTATAGCTTTTAACGTTCTTTTTGAGGAATTTTTCCTTTTTTTGAGGCGACTATGACCATTATTTGTTCTGGCTCTTTGGCTTTCGACCGTCTTTCCCGGTTTTCCGGACTTTTCCAGGATCATATCCTGGCCGACAAACTTGATTACCTAAATATTTGTTTTTTGGTAGATCAGGTTGA
Organism: Deltaproteobacteria bacterium; assembly: GCA_031270705.1. Classification (GTDB taxonomy): domain Bacteria; phylum Desulfobacterota; class Desulfarculia; order Adiutricales; family Adiutricaceae; genus JAIROO01. The sequence continues at coordinate 28,080 of JAISWW010000004.1, read as the reverse complement.
AAGAGTTCATGGCGGAACAGCCGGCAACATCGCCTATAACCTCTGGCTCTTAGGCGAAAAACCTTTGGTCGTCTCCGCCGTGGGCTCTGATCACGATGGCCAGGATTATTTGGCTCGCTTAAAATCTTGGGATTTAGCTACTGATTGGGTGAGCGTGAGCGAAAAACCCACGTCCGGGGCTTTTATTGTCACCGATAAGGCCAATAACCAGCTGAGCTTTTTTAATCCCGGAGCCATGAGCGAGCCGAGCTCTTTTGACCCTAGTCAGCTGGACGGCCCCTTGGAAAGCCACATAGCCATCGTCTCCCCAGGGGGGATGGAGGATATGAAAAGGCTATGTCGCTTATATAGGGATTTGGGCCTTAAATTTATCTTTGACCCTGGCCAACAAGTTCCGGCTTTTACTGGCCAGGAGCTTTTGGACATGTTGGATGGCTCCACTATCTTAATGACCAATGAGTATGAGATAGAGCTCTTCTTAAAGAAAACCGGCCTTAAATTTGAGGATCTCTATCAGTACACCACCGCCGTTATCACGACCTTGGGCGGGGAAGGTAGCCGATTAGCCACGCCCCGCGGCGATCAACACATCATGCCTGGGCCAGTGGAACAAGTCATAAACCCAACTGGGGCTGGCGACGCTTATCGGGCTGGGGTTCTCATGGCTTTGGCTCACAGGGAAGAGATAATTACCGCCGCTCGCCTAGGCTCGACCGTGGCCTCCTTTTGCGTGGAGAGCCCAGGGACTCAAGGCCATCAATTTTCGCCTGGCCAAGTTATGGCCAGGCATTTTCGGACTTTTAGGGAAACCATTAACTGTCTAGCTTAGAGTTCTTAAGATTCTACTCAGGCCAGTTCGCCAAGCTCAAAAAATCTTTAGGGAGGCTTCATGCTTTTCAAATACAATTCCGACATACTCAACGGGCCAATTAAGCCAGCCACGGTTTTCTATCTGACCCAGGGCCCAGACAGCCTCAAAGATAGGCCTGAGTTAGCCTCCTTTCGATTGACCATCCAACAACTTTTAGCCACGGGCGCTTTTAAAGGCGAGTATTTGGAAAAATTGCCTTTGTATTTTCCCGAGAATGACAACTGGTTGATCATGATCGGCTTAGGGGATTATGAAAAAATAATCCCTCATCGTTTGCATGAGGCTGGGGCGGCGGCGGTCAACGCCTTAAACTCTCTTAACTTGAAGGAAGGTTTTATTTGCTCACCGCTTCTGCCTAAATTTACGGCCACCCAAGCCTTGGAATTAGTCGTTCATGGGGCGCGTTTGGGGGCCGAGTCGCGCTATAACTACAAAACCAACGCCGATGAGCCGGTCAATACTCTAAAAACCGTAACTTTTTGGAACCCCGAGCATCTCTCTTTTATCGCCAAACCCAAGGTTATCATCAGCCGGGCCCAGATAGCCGCCGAGGCTCAATTGCAAGCCCGGCGCCTAGCCGATCTGCCGGCCAATTACTTGGATCCGGTGGCTTTTGTCGAAGTCGCCTCTACCGTCGCCCAGCGGAATAAGTTGCAAATGAACGTCTGGGACGAGAGCCAGATTGAGGCCGAGGGAGCGGGTGGCTTATTGGCGGTCGGGCAAGGGAGCGATAGGCCCCCGCGCATGGTTAGCCTTGAGTACCCTGGCACCGTGCGGGGCTCAAAAACCGTGGCTTTGGTTGGGAAAGGCGTGACATTTGATAGTGGCGGTTTGTGCCTTAAGCCCGGCGAGGGCATGGGACAAATGAAAACCGACATGTCCGGGGCGGCCGTGGTTTTAGCGGTTATGGACGCGGTCACCTCTCTAAAAGTCACTAACCGGGTCGTGGGCGTTATGGCTTTAGCCGAAAATATGCCGAGCCACAAAGCCTATCGCCCAGGGGACGTCATTTCCACTTTGTCGGGCCAGACGGTGGAAATCGTCAACACCGACGCCGAAGGCCGACTCCTTTTGGCTGATGGCCTCACTTTGGCTCAGCGTTTTCAGGCCGATTACATTATCGATGTCGCCACCTTGACCGGAGCTTGTCTAGTCGCTTTAGGCGAAAAATGCGCCGGTCTCTTTTCCGACAATGAGTTTTTGCGCAATGGCTTACAAAGGTCTGGCCAACTGGTGGGGGAAAATTTTTGGCCCATGCCTTTGTTAAGCGAATACGAGGAAGATTTAAAAAGCGAATTGGCCGATTTTAAGCAAGCCGCCACCCGTTCTGGCGGAGCTATCATGGCGGCTTTGTTTTTAAAGCGCTTTGTCAAACCCAATGTGGGCTGGGCGCACCTGGACATCGCTGGCACCGCTCGTCGAAGTCGCAAATCCCCATTTGGCCCGGAAGGCGGTAGCGGGTTTGGGGTCTCAACCATTTTAAAGTTTCTCTGCTCCATTTGATTTTACGGGATTTTTTTAACGCCTTATGTCCGACGATCTTTTGAATAAGCCTAGCTCAGCGGCCGATACTCAGACTCCTTCTTCTCCCCAGACGGAAGAGCCGGTTTATGTCTCCGCCTTGAGTAACCCTATTGAGTCTTTAATGGCCGCCGATGGCGAGCGCGAGGATCCCCAATATCGCGGCCTGTATCTCATAGGGCCTTTGCCTGAGTCTCGGGGCCAGGTTCAGGAACGCTACGCCATAAAGGACGATGATGACCCCTATCCGCCAGATCTGGAGGTGGCCATCGCCGAGCGAGCGAGCTTATTGGCTCTGGTTGTGGAGCTCAAACAAAAATCAGCCGAAGAGACGGAGGAATATCGCAAAACGCTTCAGTCCATAACTTCTTTGGAAAGACGCCTGGCTTTGCGTTGGGAGAGGCTCAGAAGCGAGCGGATGAAGCTAGCCAGAACCCAAAGCCCGGGTTGGGTGGAGTACCTAAACAGTTTAGGCTTAAGGCATAGGTTTTTAGCCAGATCGATTGTCTCTTTAAATCACTCTTTGGAGCAAGCCGAAAACCCCGGGCCCCGGAATGTCGCTTTCTCATTGTTAAAAAACGCTACTGAGCTCCAAAACGCTTTGCCCGAGCTAACTGACTTAGTGGAGCTGAAGTTGCCCTCGCCCAAGCGTTTGCCGCCAGTCAAGAAAGCCGCCGAAACCATTGTCAGTTTTTTGGAAAAAGAGCGCTTAAGGGTTTTGGATCGGATCTTGGTCGCGGAAAAACTCTTGCTCTTGGCCAAGGACAATAACGCGAAATTGAGCCCCGCCCCAGAGCCAGAAAAAGTTCCGCGCCTCTCCACTGAAGTTGTCTTAATGGCCAAGACTGAGACTCGGCCATTAAAAACTTTGACTACAATTACGGTCAGCCTTTTGCTTTTGGCTGTAATTTATCTGGTTGTCTCCAAGTTTTTCTTAAGCCCCGAGGTAGCTCCCGATCGGCCAGGCCGCTTATTGATAGTTAATGGTTTGTCAGGCTCAGTTAACGTTTTTCTAGATCGCGACAAGCCTTTTTTAATTAGCCCCAACTCGGCTCAATTGTTTTATCCAGATAGCTCCGATATTACGGCTCAAACTTTTATGTCCGACGGGCCTTTTATTGAGGAAGTCAAATTCTCTCTCCATGGCCCGGAGGATTTAGCGACCACCGTGGTTTACAACGTGGCTGGGGCCGCTCCACTAGTGGAACGCCTGGGCCTAAAAAATGATCCGGACAGTTTAGCCAAGCGCGACTTTTTGCCTTTAGGGGCGCCGCGGATTTACCTGAGCCAGGCCAACATCTTTTTGCCCTTGGCTCAATGGGGCTCCGAGTCTATTCCTTTGTGGTCAGGCGGTTCCCAAGCCGAAAACTGGCTAGGTCTGTCGGCCATCGCCGGCCTTGAGCCTGACGAGGTTCTAAGCTACTTAAAACCAGTCCAATTGGCCTCAAAATCCCCTGATCCCACCGTTTTAAGCGTTTTATCCTCGCAAGCCAAGCTCAATCCGACCTGGGACGAATGGATTAGCCTATGGATGTCGCGTTTAGCCCAAAAATATCCCAAACAAGCTCTTAAAGTCATAAAAGAAAGATGGTATATTTTTCCCAATGACATGACCACGCGCATGTTTTTGTTTGAGCTCTCCAGCGAAGCCGAGCGGGCGGAACTTTGTCAGGACACTTTAGCCCGGGTGGCCATGGAGAGCGAAAGGGTTTATGACCAATATCTATTGACTTGGTGTCTCCCGACCGCGGAAAGAGCTCCCCATTTACAGCAACAATTGAAGGTCTTTGTCAATGATCTTTGGCTCCTTTCGGCTTTGGGTCGAGCCGAGTTTGACTTGGGTCATTACGTTGAGGCTTATCGCCTCTACAAAGAAGTCTTAAGCCAAGATCCTCGCAAGATGGTTTTTGATATGGAAAACCTGGGCCGGTTAGAGCGTTTTCTGGGGCGGACGGGCTTTGAGATCAGCGAGGACATTGGCCAATGGCTACCAGAATTGGCCCGCAAGGCGATTGAGGAAGAGCGGGAGGAGAGTGAAGATCCGAGCCAATTTAAGGATCCGGCTAAAAAAGAGGAGGAACCGAGTCATATTTTTCGTCTTTTGGCTTTGGGCCGCCTGGAAGAAGCCCTCAAATCGCTTAAAGAGTCGACCCGCGCGGAGATTGCCCCTTTGATAGCCGCTTCCCATGGTTTGGCGCAAGAGCTCATGGACGAGCTGACGCTCGAGATTCTCGCCACGCCCCCGGAAAAAGGCTTAACTCGCGACAACGCTTGGACTAAGCTGGCTTTAGCCTTAAAGCTTGGCCAAGAGACCAAACCGATAGAGGATTATATTGTGGCCGAGGCTGTGGATTCTAAATTCGCCTCGGACATCTTAAGCCAAATCAAAAGCCAAAACACGGCCCGGATAAGGGAACTATTGGTTAACCAAAACGCTCGCTGGCAAGGCGATGTTTGCCTGGCTCTGGTCTTAACCGCCAAAGAATCTCAAGATCCAGTAGTGATTGAGTGCGAGGCTAAGGCCAAAGGGTTTCTTTTTAGCGCGGAAAGGCCATTTTTGAAATAACGAGCTATTGCTCTGATCTCTAGTATCTGAAATTTTGAAAGGCCATAAAAATTAAGATCTTTTGAGTCTAGCGCTAACAAAAGGGAATTTTTTAGAAATCTATTTCTTGTTTATTAAGCGAATTACTAAAAAAAACAGTTTATATTTATTTATTAAAGTGCTATTCGTTAGGTATTTTAAAAATTTAGGACGTTTAGTTGTTTAGGTGGCATATAAGATTTTCCGTGGTAAAATCATGTACAATGTTTTTTTACGCCTAAACGTGGGATGGTCATGATATTAAAACTGGGCGCTTATTATTGCCCGAATAGTTAGTGTCCCGCCTTTGATCTTATTTACGCCGGAAATATTTCTTTCCCTGGCTTATATGGAAAAGATGGAAAACCGTCGCTCCCTACTCTAAAGTTCAAATATCGGGCTTAGAGAAGGGTATTTTTCTACTGGATAAGAACATTTTGTGGACAAGAAGGGAAATTAGTTATCCAGCGCAATTTAAACATCAAAATTACTGAGATACTTATTGATGTTTATGATTATGTTGTCAATGGTCAATCAGCTACTAAGTGGATCTTCGCCAAATACCATATAAATCGACAACATAGTGTTATCAAAAATTATCTAAATGACTGGGCAAGGAACAAAATGAGCCTCAGTTTATCTTATATCTTCTTTTAGAGGTTATAATTTTTAGGATAGTGACGATGAAAATAGGTAATTGGCTGCCAAAATTAGAAACATCGAATAAAAAGACAAATCCTTCAGCAATGTTTATTGCTTATATATTTTCTTGTATAATTATATGCTATATAGCCTTTAAAAATCAATTTAGCTATTCATTTATATCTAATATGTCTTTAAAAGAAATATTAAGTCATATTGCTGATATAACAGACATACATAACTTATTTTTCGGGTTTTATTTATATATATTTTTTTCAATTATATTATATCAATATTTGTTCATTGATATAGCAAATTTTATATTAAAAATAGTATTATTTGTAGGCTATATTGGGTCTCTTGGGTCTTTTTATCGTTTATGTTAAACTTTTATCAACGAGTTTACTTGTGAAATATTTTTTGAAAGAATATTGATTGAAGATAGTATCCAATTTTTTGTTATTATGGGTGTAGAATTTATAATTTTTATTGTTTTAGTTATTATTTTTGGCAGAGAAAAACCAAAACCAACTCCTTAATTTGTAATTTTTTTAAAAAAATCTGGCCGAATGATAGACACGCTTTTAAGTAATATTAAACGTCGCCGCCTGATCACCCACTTCATGAGCCGCGTTCGCGCTAGCCACAGACAAGGTTATTGTCTCCACGCTGGTAGTAACGCCGCTTAATTTTCCGCTGATTCCGGTAGCTCAAGCAGGAATCGCCAGGCCGGCGTCACCTCGATGATCCCGCCGCTGGCCTCGATCCGCTCATCCTCGTTCCTGGTCACTAAGATCCCGGTTTTCAGATCCAGTTCGGCCATCGCCTCACCCAGGGTCGCAATCTCTCGTTTTCGCGTCCGTGGCTCCGCCAGGGACTCGCGTACCTGGATCAGCGTCTTGGATCGACGGCGCGTCTGGACGATGAAATCGACCTCCCGACCGTTCTTGGTCTTGTAATAGCGGATTTCTTGGTGAAGACGCCGGAGCGCGGTGAACACGAGGTTCTCAAGGAGGTGGCCGGAGTTGACCAGAATTCCGGACGAGACCGAAGCGACAAGCGCGTGATCGACGCAGTAAACCTTTTTTGGATTGGCGTTGGCGCGGGCGAAAGATGGGCCAAACACGCGCGCGGTGAATAGGAAATAGGCGTCCTCGAACCATTCCAGGTAATCCGCGACCGCTGACTTCGGAGCCTTGTGGCCCATTGACTTGAGATAACTCGTAAGACCGTTGACTGAGTAAAACGAGGCTGTGTTGTCCACCAGCCAGCGGGCCAGATCGGTCACCGCCTTTGGGTGTGAAATGTCGTGGCGCCCGACCAAATCCCGAAACAGAATATTGTGAAAGTATTCCTGGTGGGTTTTGATTCGTGAGTTTCGGTCAAGACTAGCGACTTCTGGGAAGCCACCGGTTTCCCAGTATTCCTCGAAGGCCTTTTGAATGAGGAACCGTTTTTTAGTCGTCAGCGCGCCTTCGCTCTCGATTTTTTTGTAGTCTAGAAATTCCCTGAACGAGAACGGAAATATCTCCCACGCGAGAGACCGCCCGCGCATTTCCGTGGCGATCTCCTTCGACAGCGTCTTGGCCGACGAACCGGAGAGGTAGACCTCGCATTTTTCCGTCCGCAAAACTCGTTCGACGAAGCGCTCCCAACCGGGGGCGGCCTGAGTCTCATCGAAAAAGTAGTAGACCGTTTCGAAGTTTTTCTTCTCCGGGTACATGGAGTAATAGGCCTCGACGATCAGGCCGTGATTGTTCCGCCCCAGGTTGTGGAGCCGGTCGTCGGAAAAGTTCAGGTACAGAATGTTTTGCCGTGGAACCCCACTATCCAACAGCCGCTGGATAACCTGGAACATGTAAGTCGACTTGCCACTCTGGCGCGCGCCGATTAAGACGGTCGCCTTGCCGCGTACCGTCTTGGCAGGCAATCGCCGGGGCGTCCCAGTTTCTAGGCGGGTTTCCTGGAAGTCCAGGATGATGGATTTGATTGTCTTTATCATATGGTCGAGCCTGGTCGTGATTATTTCCGATTTCGGCTTTAACAGGTAAAAATATACCCACTAGGCCATCTAAGCGTCAAGGGATATTCCCGGACGCGAGCCTAACTTCCCTGGCCTCAAAAAAAACGCCCACCGACCTTCCTTTCCCGCCTCCGCTAGATAACCCGAGGCCCATTTGGGTCTAGGAATACACGCTCGCTTTTATCATGGATTTAGTTATCAGCCAATAATCCCAAGGTTACGTCAGGAATGACTTACGGCCAAAAAGCCATGAGACCAGTATCCATTATTTTTAATAATTTACGCTTGGCTGGGTAGATTCCAAGCCAGGAATTAATTTGGCCTTTTTACGAACATTATATCTTGGCTAGAAGTCAGGGCAAAGGCCAAATTTTTTTGATTTCCAGGAAAAATGTGGTAAAGTACAGTATTAATTGGCCTTGAGTTAAGTTTTAGCTATGATTCGTTACGTTTTATCTGGAAAATATTGACTAACATTTTTGTCAGAAAAAAAATAGTAAACGTCGATAAATAGTTTGTCTTGGCTCTGGTGTACCAAAAAAAATATAACTTTTAACCCTCTATCTATTGGAGTCAAGTTTCAAGGAGAAGAAGAAAAATTCTTTTCTGGCTCTATCAGTAGCTTGAAGAAGAATTTGGGGGGCGTTGGCTAGGTAAGGGGACGAATAATTTTGACAATTTAGCTCCAGCCAAAAATAAATTATGGTAGTCAGCCAAAAGCCAGTTTAGCGCGATTATGGCGACTAATGACTTGAAAACTAATTGTTAGCGAATTTAGACCTCTCTGAAAGGCAAACTAAACGCTTGAGTTAATTTATATGACTAATTTAATTAAACATAAGATGAATAATTTTTGTGTGAGACGCAATAACTTGGCACAATTCTTGCTCTCTCTTTCTCTCTTAACTCTAATTTTACAAATTTATTTACTAATATATCTTACAGAGTTATTTTTATCTCTGAAAAGACATATTTTTATCAAATTATTATTAAATTTCAAAAAACTAATTTACAATCTTCAATATCTTCAATATCTTCAATATTTTCATTATTATTCAATTTATTTTTTAAAAAATTTTTTAACGATAAAAAATTAGTTGAAAAATTTTTAATTGATTTATAATATTTAATTAAATAATAAAGTAATAAACTTAAAACATTTTTAAATATCTTTTAAGTTTATTATAAAAAATGAGAATTACTAGCGCAAGATTGTTATAAGGCGCGATTTTGCCTCGGCTGTGGTTTTGGGGCGCGGTTATAGCTCCGAGGCTCAACAACTTGAGGAGGCTCATCTAGGCCCCATAGAGTTTTTCGCGTTGAAAGAGACGGTTTACATGCGGTTTTTTGGTTCGTGGGCGTCCAAAACTTCAGAGCCAATAAAAAAACAACTAAAGCCTTTGAATTTTAAATATTTTATTGACTAACTAAACAATACATATTAGCGCTAAATAAAACTGTTGATATGTAATTAACATCATTAACTGGAGGAAATGATGAATTGTTGGCGTTTTTTTGGAGCGACCTTGGGCGTGTTTTTGTCGCTCCTTTGGGCGGGTTCAGCTTTAGCTCAGCCAATTGAGCCAAAAGAAGTTCTGCTGAGTCCCATTGAGCTGACTGAGTCCAAGGATACTATTGACCATATTACCCAAGTTGATATGGAGCGCAAGACGGCCACCAACCTGTGGGAAGCCTTAAGGGGGGTCATGGGGGTTTACCAACAAACCTCTGGCGGTCGCAATGAGGGCACCGTGAGTATTCGCGGCGCCACTCGATACCAGATCGGAATGTATATTGACGACATTCCCATCGCGACGGCTTACCGCAATGAGTGGGATTTTAACAACACTTTGCTGTTTGATCTTGAGTCCATTGAGGTCTCCAAGGGCTACAGCTCGCCTCTTTTAACCTCGAACAATAGCTTAGCCGGAACTATAAATTTACGAACGGCCAAGCCAACAAAAGCTTTAGATTTTTCGGTTAGATATATAAACTTCTTTGATCGTAGGTTTGAGGATCAAGGTCGTTTATTTAGCGCTAGCGTTGGCACAAAGCAGGATCTTTTCTATCTTAAAGCCACGGTTACGTTAAAAGAGCAAGATTTTTTCACTTTGCCCTCAAATTTTGCTCCATCGCCTTTTGAGGATGGCGGTCGTCGGGAGAATTCCGATAATAAAAATCGGAGCCTTAATTTTATAGCTGGTTGGACGCCAAAGGAAAACGTGGACATAATGTTTGGCTTTGTTCGGCAATCGTTTGAAAAAGGTCAGCCATTCGACGCGGCTCAATCGTATACTAGCCCACCATACTCTAGCGTCTATCCTTACGCTCGCTTTTGGCGGTGGCCAGAATATGAGACCACTCGTTATTACGTTAACGCCAATATTGGGCTAACCGAAAACTCAAAGTTAAAGTTAGTGGCGTATCATGACAAACATAAAGACACATCCATAGACTATTATACTGTGGATATGCTAAGACGTGGCTGGCCAGATAAAACATACGACCAGAGCACTAGCGGAGCGCAGGCCACCTACGAATACGCGTTTAACAAAGCCCATAAGGTCGCCTTATCGATAGGCTACCGCGAGCTTTCCCACGAGGAATATAACGATTATGACAACTTCGATGACACGGGTTTGCCAAACAACCGCGGGAAACAGGCGGCCGATGTAGGCAAGCCTTTAGACGAGCGCATGGTGGAAAGTTATTGGGATGTGGGAGCGGAGTACACTTTCAAACCTATTGATCCTTTAACTTTAGTTTTCGGGGCCAGCTACAGCTCCATGAAACCCAAAACCCTTGAAGCCCGCAACCACACAACTGGTCAGATGATTTCATTTAAAGATGGCCTTGACTCCGTTAAAGATTTATTTAACTATCAATTAGGCGTTTTTTATAATGTGACCGATCAACATGAGATTTTCGCCACGTTCGCCAAAAAAGCCCGATTCGCCACCATGAGGGAACGATATACTCGGGCTAGTCGAGGCCCAAGTTCTGGAGCGGCCATGAATAGTGATCTAGACCCAGAGCGCGCCACGCATTATGAAGTCGGATACCGGGGATTAATTGGCGGTTGGCTTAAAATTAACTCGAGTCTATATTTTAGCGAAGTTAAAGACCTGATCACTTCCCAAAGGGATCCAGATGGCAACACTTTTTACGTAAACTTGGACAAGGCCAATTTCTTTGGCTTTGAATTGGGAGCGGAAGCCTTATTCAATCAATACGTCAAAGCTGGAGCTGTCTTTAATTTTCTAAAATGGGACAACCGCTCGAACAACAATAATAATTTAACTCAATTGCCGAAATTCACCAGCGTCATTTACAGCGTTATTTCTCCCACTGAAGGTTTGTCAATTACGCCGCAAGTTAATATGAGTAGTGGTTTTTATTGGGATAGCGACCCTCTTAGCGCCTATGGCCAAAAATCGCCTAGTTACGTCACGGCTGACTTTAAAATTGGCTATGACGTCAATGAGCGGCTTTCTTTTGAGTTTGGGATTAAAAACGTGTTCGACAAGGAATACGCCTTTAGCGGTTATTATCCAGAACCTGGGCGAAACTTCTTTTTAGGCGTGACTGGTCGCTATTAATGGGATCCCGCTCTTAGCTAAAAAGCGAGACAATATTGGATAGCTAGACTGGCTATTTAACAAAATAAGTTGTTGGTTAGAGTCGCCTTTCGGCCATTTAGGCCGAAAGGCATTTTATCGTCAATTCTCAACAAAGGTTAAAAGCTTAAACGAATATGGAGATAATTTTCCATGAATTAGAAAAGCCAAATTAGAGCCAAATTCGCGGCGTGAGATATGGTGTCTTCGCCTTTAAAGCCATTATAGGAAAGATCCAGGATCAAGCCACTAGATACGGCTCGGCTAAGGCCTAGGCCATAAGTCCAGACGCGTTGATTCCAATTTATCATCCAGCCTAGGTTAGCGATGCCTGGGGCGATGGCTCGGCTACCGAACCCAGGGATATTGTCTTTTTTGGTTCTTTGGTTGTAACCACTCCAAAGTTTTAAATTAACAGGCCCTTTATAGTTTAAGGTAAAACCACCTGAGACCAAGTGAGCCCAACTGTTCATGGTGGTCGTGGTTCCAGCTGGGGCTGTCCAATCGGCTTGACCCCTTAAGCAAGCTCGAATAGTTCGCCAGCCTAAAAAAGGCGTTAAATCCCAAGAATCGTTTAAAGCGAATTGTTTCGTCCACCAGGCGGTTAAAGAGCCTAACCGAGTGTCTCGACGGTGGATAGAGCGAGTCTCCTGGCCACCATTTGGAAAAATCATGGTTTCCTGGCCAGAAAAGCTGTCCCAGGCCACAAATAAGCTTAAGTTGAGAGCTCCCGCTTGGCCGAGGTAGATATCCGTAAATAGGCCAGTCATGTGCGAGCTTAAGTCAACTTCGCTATGGCCATCCATGGCTGGCAGATTGGGAACCAATAAGCCGCCTTTGTATTTTCCAAAAGTATATTGATAGATCCAGCCAAAACTAAAGCGGTCATTAATGGGTTTGGTGGCCGTTAAGATTAGGCTCCCCAAGCGGGCGTCGCCAGAGCGACTTTTTAGGGGCGTCCCATCTAAAGTGGTTGTGAGATTATTGTGGTGGCTATGTAAGTAGGCTGGAACCAAGACCACGGTGACTGGTTGGCCCTCGCCAGCTGAAGGCGACGAATTCAATTGGCTTTGGCGGGACTGGGCCAGATCCAATTGGCGAAAAAGATCTTCTTTGGCTGGCGGGCGGGCTAGGGCGGAAGTGGCGAAGAGTCCTAGGGCCAAAAAGGCCAAGCCAAGCGACAACAAGACCGAAAACTTCATGGCGATTTTCCTGACTAAACCCCATAGGACGCGACCTGGCTAGGGGTTATTATGGGGCCAGCTCTGGCTAAAGGGCGCGTGGCTCCCAAATTATTAACATTTTAGCGAACGCTTCCTTTTATAATATTAACGGCTAAAAGACAATAGGGGTTCGCTGTTTTTTGGCCGGTCATAAGGTTTTTTGGCCTCTTAACCCGTAAATTCTGGGGAGATAAACGGGTTTTTGTGGTTTTAGGGCTCTGGATTTAATCTATTCAGCGAAAATATGGCGGCGTTATTGAGCCAGAAAAAAAGAGGCCGGCCTATTTGGGCCGGCCTCTAAAAAACTCGCGGAACCATTAACGCTAAATCTGGGCTCCCGCCGTGCGCACGTCGCCTCGCTCAATGGACAGGATTTGATCCGACCAAGACGTGGCCCAAGCCCGAAGCTCTTCCACGCTTAAGGGACTGGGGGTGACGGATCGCTCATGAGCCTCAACTCTTTTGGCCAGGGCCCGATAAACGTCCGCTTGCTCTGAGTCTGGGGCCGCCTCAATGGTGGTTTTGCCCGACAATTCGCTCTGGGTGACCGTAATGGATCTGGGCACGTATTGGAGAACCTGGGTCTTGGTCTTGGTCACAAAATCGTCCACAATGGATCTTTGGTAACCGCTAGAGACGGAATTGGCGATAACCCCGCCCAATAAAGCCCCGCCTGAGTTAGAGTACTTTTGGATGCCCTTAAAAAGGTTATTGGCCGCGTAAACGGCCATAAAGTCCGAGGAAGTCACGGTAAAGACGTGTTGGGCGATGCCTTCGCGGATGGGCACGGCGAACCCTCCGCAGACCACGTCGCCCAAGACGTCGTAAATCACGTAATCCAATTCCAGCTCCTCAAAGATCCTTTGTTGTTTCAAAAGCTGAACCGCGGTAATGATGCCCCGACCAGCGCAACCCACGCCCGGGGAAGGCCCACCGGCTTCCACACAGTAAATGCCGTTATAACCCACGAAAATGGCCTCTTCGGCGTTGACTTTGCCTTTATCCTTTAAAAGCTCCAAGATCGTGGGTATGTAGGATCCGTCCCTTAGAGTGTTAGTGGAGTCGGCCTTGGGGTCGCAGCCAAACTGCATGACTTTGTAGCCCATATCCGACAGGGCCGCCGAGAGGTTAGAAGTGGTGGTGGATTTGCCGATGCCGCCCTTGCCGTAAATGGCAATCTGTTTGATTTTTTTGGGTTTTGGGGCGACTTTTACCGCTTTCGCCATGACATTGTCTCCGAGTCATTGAGCCCTGGGCCTGGAATTACCGGAAGTTTGGCCAGGGTGGTGATTTAAAGCAAAAAAAAAGACCTAGAACGATTTTCGTTCCAAGCCTTCAAGATTTTGATCAGCTTTAACGGAAAAAGGCCAAAATCCGGAAAAATATCCGCGATTTTCTGTCAGCGCCGTAGAGTGGTCAGTCAACTAATAGCCAAACAACCTCTTTGGCTTTCAGCCAAGGAAAAGTCAGGCGAATTGTGACAATAGATAATTAGGCCGGTTTTGTCAAGATTTTTTTTCAAAGACAGGCCAATTCGGGCCAAAGTAGCTTAGCGTCCCAATACGTCTTGGCCCGATATTTTCTGTCCAAAGGCTCCTAAAGGGTTGGAAAGGGATAATCTGGCCAGGAGTTATCCTTATCCGAGATGACCGCGGGCGGCTGTTGGGGCCAATTGATGTTTAAACCAGGGTTATTCCAAGGGAGACCACCTTCCGCCGAGGGCTCATAATAGGCCGAGACCAAATAAAGGACTTCCGTGTCATCAAGCAAAGTTTGAAAGCCGTGGGCGCAACCTTTGGGGATCAATAAAGCCCGGCCATTTTCCGCCGTTAAGAGCTCCGCGTGATGTTGGCCAAAAGTCGGGGAATCAGGCCGCAGATCCAAGGCCACGTCCAAAATAGCCCCCCGAATGACTTGCACCAATTTATCTTCCGCGTGGGGCGGCTTTTGGAAATGGAGGCCCCTTAAAGTGCCTTTTAAGCGATTATAGGAGCGATTGATCTGGCAAACCGGAAAATCGCAGCCATATTCGGCTAGCTCAGATTGGGAAAAGACCCGAGCGAAATGGCCCCGCGAGTCCGGGATGGGCTCGGGGACAAGAACTAGAACTCCAGGGATATTGGTGCTTAAATAGCGCATGGTTTATTCGCCTTGGCTCAAAGCTTGGCCGCAGTGCGGACAGAATTTTAGGCCCTTTAAAGGCAAAGGCTCTTGGCAATTCGCGCAAGTCAAAGGCAAGGGGCCCAGCTCGACAATCAAGTCCCCGGCCCGCACGGGCAACATCTGTTTGGTTTGCTGAAAATTGGCCGTGCGATGGATTTTTATGACTTGGCCCGCGATTTTGGAGCGCACGCCTTTTTCCTGTTTCATAATGGAGATGTTAAAAAGCTCTTGGCCTTCGGCCACCAGATCGCCTTCCTGAACGTACATGACCCAGAGGTCGCCATTGACCGGGGCGGTCACATAGTAAGGATTTAATTCCGAGACCGTGGACGCTTCCTGGAGGGAGCTAGGCGGGGCGGCTCCCACTTGGGCGGCGTGGGTCATGATTTCGGAGTCCAATAAAAAGCGCACCGCGGCTTGGCCTTTGGCGTCTTTTTCTTGGATCGACAAAATGGTGATTTGGTGAGGTTTGCCTTGGCTATCGGCGAAGTTGGCCGACTCGTCTGGTCTTAGGCCCTCAAACCAGACATCCAAAGGCAAGTTATTGGGATCGCCAAAATTTTGCCGAAAGCGGATGGTTTTTAAGGCGTCGGCGGGCTGGTTTAGGTACATGACAAACTCTTCCTCGGACGGCTCGCGATGGATGAGTTCTTTTAAGCCGTCGCGCTCGGCGCTCATATCCGGATCCACCAAATAATTTAAGGGGGAATCGGCCCGGCGGGAGGTCATGGCTTCGGCCCATTGATCGCCAAAGGCGCTTTGGTAAACCCAGTCGGGCGGAAAGCCTAAAGGTAGCGGCCCAAACCGGCCCAGGATGAGATCGCGAAAAGCGTCATTGCAATCGCGGTAAAGTTTGAGCCTTTCTTGGCTTAAAAGTGGCGTTATGGCCGATTCGTCGGTTTGGACGGTTTCTTCCATGACCCGGATTAGATCTTCCACCTCGCCCGGGCCGCCGCGCTGAAAAGCCGAGCTAATGGCTAAAAAGGCCGTGTTCCAAGTGATCTGGGAGCCTGGGGTCACGTCATGGTAGCGGACAATCCGTCTTAAACCAGCTAAATACCGGAGCATGTGGGGCAAGAACTGAATGTAGCCTTGCTTCATGGCCCCTTCCTGGGAGGAAGAGGTGGCCCCGCCCGGCATGCCGTGCCGAGTGGCGTCGTGATCAATGCCCCGGAAAAAGGTCGGGGCGTAACGATCGTAAAAGGGCATAATTTGTTTGAGCACAAAATTGGCCAAACGGACGGAATCCCGATTTAAGCGCGCCGGGAGCCCTAATTCTTCCTCAATATAAGCGGCGGTGGCCAAAAGATCGCCTTGGCCATAACTGCGCACCGAGGCTCCCAAAGCCGCGTCGATGATTTGGGCCCCAGCTTGAGCGGCGGCTCCCACGGCGGGCACAAATAAGCCATCCGTGTAATGCCGGTGGTAATGAATGACCAAATCCGGCCAGTTCTTTTTGAGTTCCTTGGTTAGAGCCGCGATAAAGCGCGGGGGGCAAACTCCGCCCATGTCCTTAAGGCCCAAAGCCAAGACCCGAATGACCTGGCTTTTGGGGAGACCGGACACCCGAGCGCACATGTCTAGGATTGCCTGAGCCGCTTCCACGTAATGCTCAACCGTAAAGCCGGGCCCATAACTTAAGGATATGGCCGGCTCAAAAAGGATGGCCGGGTCAGACAAAGCGACTTTGGCCATGGGAGCCATGTTGGTGGCGTGGTTCAAAAAGTCAAAGCAGCGAATGACGTGAAAATGCTCGCAAATGAGCTCGGTTGTCCGCTTCATCAATAAGGCTGGCTGGGGTTTGTAGCCTAGGATGTTGGTGGAGCGCACCAGAATTTGCTTATTGGTTTTATGGGCGAATTGGTTCCAAGCCGCGGCTTCGCTAAAAGGGTAGGTCATGTTGGCGAGCATGGCCACGTGGAAATGCGCGCCGCCGCCAGTTTCCAAGGAAAAGAGGCCGCATTGGTCAAGATAGGGCCCCACCAAAGCGTCCTCGGCTAGCCGAAAGCGGTTGCCGCTATTGGACTGGGTCATGTCGCGGCAGGTGGTGTCGCCAAAATGGATGGCCCCGGAATCCCTAATGTAATCCATTAAAGCTAGGCGATCCTTTTTGGGATAGGGATTTTTGGCTTTGGCGATTTCTGGGGCCAGACGCGGCAAAACCGGCTCAAAACGGCCTAAGCGCGGGGTTTCGGCGTTACGATAGCGGCCTAGCTGGATAAAGGGGTTGTGCCCATTGGCCGTGATCTCGGCGGTCAGGCGCGCCAGCTTTTCGGCCTCGGCCAGTAGATCCGGGTACTCCAAAAGCTCGGGCCGGGTGTCGAGGAAACTGGTGGTAAAGGCCGCCGCCCGAAAATCCGCGTTTCTGATTAAATGCCGATGGAAAGGGATAGTGGTTTTGAGGCCGCCAATGGTGTATTCGCCTAAGGCTCTTTCCATGACGCCCAAAACCTTAGGCCAGTCGCGACCAAAGGCGATTAATAAGGCCCCAGCCGAGTCATAGTTGGAGGGAAAATCATAGCCCGCCGAAAGATTGGAGTCGAGCCGCACCCCGGGACCGCCTGGGGAGACATAACGGGTAATGAGGCCGCTATTGGGCGTAAAATCGGCTTGGGGATCCTCCAAATTGACCCGCACTTGCATGGCCGTTTGAAAAGGCCGCAATCTGGCTAGATCCAATTCGCCGCCAAAAGCCACGGCTATTTGCTCTTCGACCAGATCCACCCCGTAACGCGCCTCGGTCACCCCGTGCTCGACCTGGAGCCGAGTGTTGACCTCAATCAAAAACGGCTCGCCCTCGGGCGTCACTAAAAACTCCACCGTGCACAAGGAGTCATAGCCAACTTCCTTGACTAAAAGGGTCGAGTATTCTTTGAGACGCGTCCTCAATTCTTTGGTCATGTTTGGCCAAGGCGAGGGGGTAATTTCAATGAGTTTTTGATGGTTGCGCTGGATAGAGCAGTCGCGCTCGTCAAAGGCGAAGATGTGGCCTTTTTTGTCGGCGATGATTTGGATCTCAATATGCCGAACGTTGACCAAGAGCTTTTCCACGTAGAGGCGCGGATTGCGAAAGGAGGCGTGGGCCATGGTCGAGGCTTTGTTGAAAGCCAGATCCAGATCTTTTTCGTCCGTAATCTCAATGATGCCCCGGCCGCCCCCGCCGCCCTCGGCTTTGAGCATGATGGGCAGACCCATGGATTGGGCGACGCATTTGGCCGTCTCGGGATCCACGGCTCCTTCCGAGCCCGGCACCACCGGAATGCCTAAGCGCTTGGCTAAGCGCCGCACTTGGACTTTATTGCCCAAAAGCTTCATCGATTCGGCCGAGGAGCCGATGTAGATGATGCCCGCGTTCGCGCACATTTGCGGAAAACGATCGTCTTCCGAGGCGAACCCCCAGCCTGGATGGATAGCCACAATGCCCCGGCGCTTGGCCAGGAATATGATCTTTTCCAGATCCAAATAAGCCTGGGGATCCGAGCCTAAAAGCATGAGTTCTTGGGCCGAGGAAGCCGCCGGAGCCGTTTTGTCAATTTCCGTGGCCGTCAAGACCGCGATGGCGTCAAAGCGATCCCGGATGGCTCGACAGATGCGCCGCCCAGGAATGCCGCGGTTAGCCACCAAAATTGGCAGGCCCTTTATTTTTTCGTGAATTTTGCGGTATTCAGTCATGATGGTCAGTTTTGGGGCCAAACGTCCCGAGCGCGGTTGGGCCAAGTCAAGGTTCCAGCCCAGACCGCGACCTCGCCTAAAGGGCCCTCAATAATTAAAGCCCCTGAAGGGGCTAGGCCCGTCAAAATCCCCGTTAGGTGGGGAGTGGTGACGCGGGGTTCGGCCACAGGCTCATGGATAGTCACTTTTTGGCCCAAGCCGAGTAAGCTTTTTTCCGCCAAAGAGCTAAATGTCCGAGCCCAATCCGGATCTTTAGCCAGAAAATCGTCATTATATCTTAAGAAGAGGTTTTTGGCCAACCTAAGCCAGAGATCCGCCGGCGGCCCTAAACGCTCTGGAAAGGCGGCCGGCGGCGGAGCCAGGGGATCCCTTAATTCTAGCGGAAAAGGCGATTGGCCAAGGTTTAAGCCAAGGCCAGCCACCAAAGCTCCCCGGCGGTTCTCCACCAGGATACCCCCAGCTTTCCCCTCTTGGGTCAAAAGGTCATTGGGCCACTTGAGCCGAACATCTACCCCCTCGGCCCGAAAAGCTTGGGCCAAGGCGTAACCCAAAGCCACGGAAGCCATGGTGCCCTCAAAAGGCCTTTGGTTGGGGAGTCTTAAAGCCGCGTAGACGTGACCTTCGGGCGAAGCCCAGCTTCGCCCGAAGCGACCTCGGCCTTGGGTCTGACTTTTGGCCAAAATAGAAGACCAAGGGGTGGCGAGCTCTTGATCCAGTCTGGCCCAAGCCACGTCCAAAACCGAGGAAACCTCTCCGGTCTGGTAAACTAAAGGGCCGTCTGGGACGAGGGAGCCTAAGGGCCACAACTCATATTGGCTGGCGCTCATATTTATAAAGAGCTCCTTTTTGGTTTTTAAATAGTCGACAAACTCTAGCGAGCTAGGCGGTTTTCGGGGTCACGGTCACTAGTAACGATCCCTTGCGTAAGGACACAAGGCCCAAACCGGAGCCAGTCTCATTGCTGAGACCCCGCGTCAAACCCCAAGAGAGACGGCCTTCCGTTAGTGGATAGGCCACGTCCCCAGAAATGGACAGAGATTCGACCGCGCCTATAACGGGGATCAGGGAAAAAAGACACTCCTTGGGGATAGTCAAGTCCATGGGCCCTTGGAGGCAATGGATTCTTTGGGCACCAGCCCAAAAAGTAATAAGACCGCCTAGCCAACGCCGGCGATAGGGTTTGGCCCAAGGTAGGAGGAGGTTAGCCAAAGTCATGTCCCAACGCCCGCCCAAACCCGTAATTATGGCTATGGAGCCAGGGGGTTCCAAGCGATCCAAAGCCAAAGGCCAGAGGAGCTCAAAATCGGTTTGATCTTTGTTTTTGGGAAAAGTCAAAAGCTCAAAACCAGGGGCCTTAGGGAGCCGCTCCAGAGACGAAGCCGGCAAAGAATCCAGATCGCCTACCAAAAGATGGGCCGGCCAGCCTAGTTTTATTAAACCCTCGGCCCCGCCGTCAGCGGCCAGAACCCAGCTCTCCCCCGGGCTCGGGGGAAAAGGGCCATCTAGCCATGGGCCATTCAAAAATAGCCAGATTCGCGGATTTGGCTCCATTTTAGCGCAAGCCTCTTTTCCAATTAAAGCTTGAGCCAAGAGAGCCGCGGCCTTCGGCCACGGCTTTTTTGACCAGCCGGGCCATCTCCCCTGGGCGCGGCTCTAAGCGCAGATCCACCAATAAGCCGGCCAAGCGTTGGGGCGCCGGGGTCTTTAAATAACCGCTCAGAAAGACCCTGGTCTCGGCTTGGAGGATAAAGGCGTCCCCTTCGGTGGCGGCCAGGTATTTTTCTCCCCTCGGGCTAACAATGGGGCCCCGTTTTAAGCCTAAAACTTGGAAACGGGAGGTAAAAAGGGCGGGGCGGCCAAAGATATATAATAAAATAGCCTCGGTTCGGGGTTTTTTGACGAGACTTTGGTAAGTTGTCAGATCCATCTCAGGGCTTAAGGTTAGGCCTTTAAGGCCTAAATTGGCCAGAGCCGCTTCGGCTAAGTGGTTTAAAGGGCCTAAACGGTGATCGCCCCAGATTTTTAAATTGGCCCCCAAACTAGCCAAAAACTCCGCTTGCCCTAAATTGGCCACCATAAATTCCCGGGCACCCTGATCAATGAGCCGGGCGATATCTTGGCGGGCTTTTTCCCAACCCTTAGTAAACAATAAAGCCGGCAAACTCCAGACCACCTGGGGGCCAGTCCGGGCGTTTTTCTTCCAGCGCCCAAAGGAGCGAGCGTTGGCTGGGGTCAAAACCAGGACGAGGCGCTCGGGGCCGCTTTTTAAGATTTCCGGCCAGTTGTCCAATTGATCTAACCAGAGCCACAGATGGCGGGCGAAAGGAAAGTTTTCGCGCCCATTCTCCTTGGCTTTAAACTCTTTGGGGAGGCTTAGGCGTTGAAAATTATAGCTAGAGGCTAGGTGGCGAGCTTTTTTAACCAGATCTGTGGCCAGATAGGCTTTTTCTTCTTGGCCAGAAGTCGTTAAATATATTACTCCTTTGGGTAAAGCGCCTAGGGCTTTATCGCTCGGGCTTAAACCAACAAAGATGGTGACGAGGGAGCCGGCTTCGGCTTCTTGGATCTCTTCCCCAGCCAGAACCATTTTTTTCAGTTTAAAAGCCAAACCCTCTTGGCCGGCGGCGGGCACCAGACGCAAGCGATCTTTTAAAGCTAAAGATCTATCGAGCTTAATTTGGCCAGAGTCAGGGCTGAGGGGCTCAAAAAAACCGATTTTGAGGCCCGCTACCCCTTGGGGAACCAAAGCCGCGCTTGGGCCGGTCAAAAAGCCCAGACTAGCCGGACGACCGGCCACTTGGCTCAATAAAGCCTTTGCTTCTCTGAGAGTCTCCTCAAAATCTTCCGGCGGGGCGTCCAATAATAAGCGATAAGCTTTAACGACCCGGCTAACGTAATCAGGGCCTTTCATGCGTCCTTCAATCTTTAAGGCGGCGAGAGAGGAGGATTTAAAGATGGGCAGAGCTTCCGCGGCCATTAAATCGGCCGCGGAAAAAAAGGTTCCTTTTTTGGGCCCATTTGAGTAAGATCGACGGCAGGGCTGAGCGCATCCGCCTCTTAAGGCAGAGCGACCGCCTAAAAAACTGGAAAAAAGACATAAGCCGGAAAAAGAAAAGCACATGGAGCCATGGATAAAAACTTCCAAAGGCAAGATCTCGGCTCTTAAGAGGTTATCGATTTCCCTAAGGCTCAATTCCCTGGGCAAAACGACTCTTTGAAAGCCCAGTTTTTGGAGAGCCACTAAACCCGCCCGGCTATAGACAGCGGTGAGGGTCGAGGCGTGGAGGGGGATCTGGGGGCAATAACGCCGGGCTAAGCTGGCTAAACCCAGATCTTGGATGATGAAAGCGTCAGGGTTAAGCTCGGCCAGAGCCATGAGAGTCTCATAGGCCTGGGGCAACTCGGTCTCTTTGATTAAGGAGTTTAAGGCCACATAAACCTTGACCTCCCGCTCATGAGACTGGCGAATAACCCCGCTTAGCTCGGCTAAGGAAAAATTATCGGCCAAGGCCCGGGCCGAAAAATTAACAAAGCCCGCGTAAACCGCGTCAGCTCCCGCCTCAATGGCCGCGGCCCAAGAGGCCAAACTTCCGGCGGGGGCCAAAAGCTCGGGCTTTGGGCTAACCGCTGGGGGACGAAAGATGGGCGGTTGAGGGCGCGGCCTAGGGGACATCAAAAAACTCCAAAAAAAGAAAAGCGATCGCCCATAAACGACCGCGCTATTGTCCAGATATTACACGAAGAAGGCCCTAAAAACAAGACGCGGCGGCATTGGGGCCGAGAAGGAGCTTTTGTCTTTATATACGAAGAAATTTAAATATAATTAAAAATATTAAGGCTAAGAAGGTCTATATTTTTCTTCATATCTAGTATTGGGCTCAATGAGAAGAAGCTCAATGAGAAGAAGAATGAGAAGAGGGAAAACAATGAGAAGAAGGAAAAAAAGCCCGGCCTTAAACCGCCTTAAACTTGGGCCTTAACAAATGAGGCTGGGCGCGGTATAATTAATTCATAAGATCTTTTTCTAACTAGGTTTCTAACTAGGTTTACGCCTTGGCTTAACAAAATAGAAACCCCTTTGTCCCCTTCGTCCCTAGGCCTCCTAAGTCCCTAGCTAAAACTGTCCAGACCATGAAAATCAAAGCTCTACTCATAACGCTCGCGGCCTTTTTGGCCATCCTTTTCTCCGTCCCCGGCCCCGCTCGCGCGGATACGGTCGATGAAGCCGATGAAATCGTCTATTACACAAACCAAGAAAGGGTGTCCAGAAACCTGCGGCCCCTTAAG
The DNA here is from genome assembly GCA_031270705.1 of Deltaproteobacteria bacterium. Taxonomy (GTDB): domain Bacteria; phylum Desulfobacterota; class Desulfarculia; order Adiutricales; family Adiutricaceae; genus JAIROO01. The sequence continues at coordinate 5,477 of JAISWW010000004.1, read as the reverse complement.
GTCAACAAGCGCTTAACTCGAGCCGCCCAACATAACATTGGCCGTCATGGCCAGAATGACGACTTTGGTCGCGTCCGCTCGCCCAGCGGCGCGAATGGCTCGGGTGGCCGAGACGCCGTCCATGATCGGCGTTTGCCTGTCCATTAAAATAAAATCATAGCGCCCAAAGATCTTTTTCTAACTGGGTTTATGACTTGGCTCAACAAAAAGGAAACCACTATGTCAGCTAAAGCTGTCCAGACCATGAAAATCAAAGCTCTATTCATAACGCTCGCGGCCTTTTTGGCCATCCTTTTCTCCGTCCCCACCCCCGCTGGCGCGGATATGGTCGATGAAATCATCTATTACACCAACAAAGAAAGGGTGTCCAGAAACCTGCGCCCCCTTAAGGTCGACAGGCGCTTGTCGCAAGCCGCCCAACGGCGGGCCAAAGAGTTAGCGAGCAATTTTTCGCATACCCGTCCCAACGGTCGCGATTGGTTTACGGTTTGCAAGGAATTTCGCGTCTCCTTTTCTGAAGCCTTGGAAAATATCGCTTTCAACAATCACGACCGCAAAGTCGCTGCCCGAGTTTTTATGAGCAACTGGATGAAGTCGCCCGGGCATCGGGATAATATTTTACAATCAAACATGACGCGTATTGGCGTTGGCGTTTATAAGCAGGGCAAGGATAATTACGCGGTTCAGTTATTCATGGTAGAATAAATGATTCTTAAAAGAATAGGGAAAAAGCGCGAAGCTTAGATCATTATTAAGCGAAAATTTTTTTCGCGTTGGCCCCCATGAAAGCGCGTCACGAGAGAATCGCTCGCGACGCGCTCTTAAGAGGCTTGAGACAGGGATTTTCGAATGGCGCTAAGAAAGACCTCATTTTTGATGGGTTTAGCGATATAGCCGTTCATGCCCGCGCTCATGGCTTCCTGCACGTCTTCCTTAAAAACATTGGCCGTCATGGCCAGAATGACGACTTTGGTCGCGTCCGCTCGCCCAGTGGCTCGAATGGCTCGGGTGGCCGAGATGCCGTCCATGATCGGCATTTGCATGTCCATTAAAATAAAATCATAGTGACCAAGATCAGCGGCCAGAAATTTATCCAAGGCCTCGCGCCCATCGGTGGCCTGCTCGCTCTTAACGCCCACTTTTTTGAGGAAGGCCACGGCGATGGCCCGGTTGATGTCCACGTCGTCAACAATTAAGGCCGTAAGACCGGTCAGATCCGGCCCTTCCGGCTGGGCTTCCTCGACTGGCCCGGGCCGGTCTTCAGTCAGATTGAACCAAACATAGAAATAAAAGCGCGCCCCGCCCTCGGGCCGATTTTCCACGTGAATGCGCCCGCCCATGAGCTCAATTATATGTTGGCTGATGGCCAGACCTAGGCCCGTGCCGCCATATTTGCGGGAAATGCCGCTGTCCCCCTGCTCAAAAGGTTTGAAGGCCCTGGTCAGAAAATCCTCGGATAAACCGATGCCCGTGTCGCTGACCTCAAATTTTAAGAAAGTCCGGCCCGACTCCTGATTGAGCTCGTCGATATTGAGGCGTATCTGGCCATCCTTAGGGGTGAACTTAATGGCGTTACTGAGGAGGTTTAGGATGACCTGGGAAAGCTTTAAGGCGTCGCCTTGGAGGGAGAAATTTTTTAAAGAGTGATAATCGACCTTAAGATCTTGGTTTTTGGCCTTGGCGTTGGACTGAACCGAATTGATCAGATTATCCATTATGTCTTTAATGTTAAAGATCTCTTCGACCAGCTCAAGTTTCCCCTCTTCAATTTTAGTCAGATCCAAGACGTCATTCAAAAGGCCCAAAAGATGGTTGGAGGAAAGATCAATTTGGTTGACGAACCCATTGATCTCCTCCAGATCGTCGGATCGGCGAGCTAGCTGAACCATGCCGATGATGGCGTTCATGGGGGTGCGAATCTCGTGGCTGAGATTGGCCAGGAACCGATTTTTGGCCTCCGCGTTGAGACGAGCCCGATCCAGGGCGGCCATGTTGTTGACAATGGCGTTCATCTGTTGGGCGAAGACCATGAATGAGGAGAGTATCTCGCGGGGGTTAAAGTCATAGAAACTTTCGCCTTCCTGGCTGATGCCGCCAACAATCAGAGAGGTCAGGCGCTTTTCATTGTCAAAAAAGGGGGCGAAGATAGCGTGAGCTAGGCCTAGCTCTAGCCACATGGGACTAACGACCGGCGACTCAAAGGAAGCTTGGCTCCGGGGAAATTTCCAGAGTTCTTTCTCTTTTAACCAGTCTGGCGGCAAAGCCAGGGTCTCGGGCGCGTCGTCCATATTGCCCTGGCTAAGTAACTTCAATTGATTGTCAAAGACATTGACCAGAAAAATCGCCCCCATTTCCATCTGGAAAATGTCTACCGCTCCCTCAGCGGTTATGGCGTAAACCTCGGCCACGTTATCGACCGCGAAGGCTCGCATGGCGTACTCGTGCACGCGGGTGAACCTTTCTATTTGGGCGTCGACTTTGCTGTGGGCGTTCCTTAGGCGCTGTTCGGTGAGCTCGGCTTGGCTGGTCTTTTTTCGCAATTCATCCAGAACTCGTTTCAGCTCTAAGATCTCGAGGTCTTTTTCCGCCAGGCTCATACAAATCACCGTCAACCGCGCCGTAGCCTAATTAAAGAATCGTCCTGGCCTAATCCCTATAGAGGGTCAACAAGGCGGTGGAATAGTTGTGATAAACGTTCCGCCCGCCCAATTTGGCGTATTCCCCAAAACCGTACATGCCTAGCCAGGGTGGGGTTTGGCCATTCTCGTCATTGAGGTAGGAATGCATCATGGCGATGATTTCGTCTTTCACCACCTTGTTAAAAAGGAACCGGCCCCTAGCCAGACAGTCGGTCTGGAAAACAGCCACGGGTTTGCGACCATTCATTTGAGCGCAAATCCATTCCAAAGAGCGGCGTTGCTCGGAGAAAATTAACTCCTCGTCGCGGCTGGTCAGCCAGACCTCAAGGCCCGCCTTAGCCAGAACTGGATAATAAACCGTCCCATCGGGATCATATTTGGTGATGACCCGTAGGATGTGGGGATTGCCGTATTCAACGGCCAGATCATCGGGCAGTTTTTCGGCTAGGGCTCCCACGGGGATGGTGTCGCCGCAGAGAGAAGTGGCCGGGAGGGAGAGGCGACTGGCGTACTCGGCCCAGGCCGGGCGACCGTCAAATTCGCGAATCAGATGGCCTTCGGCTTTGGTGACCGTGAGAGGCTGGCCGTAAGCGGTGAAACCGTGCGTGGCTCGGGTTACGGCCTTCAGCGTCGGATCGCCTAGGGCCACGGCCCAGGCTATGTGTTCGCCGAATTGGCCCTCATATAATTGGTAATTGATGAGCCCGCGCATATTGTCCGAGGAGGTGCCGCCGAAAATGTTGATATCTTCGCCGAAAGTCTCAATCAAGGCTTTTAAGACTAGGTCATTGGCTATATCAATGCCCGGACAGAGGAGATAAATGGCTCGGGGGGAGGCGATTTTGGCTTTGAGGCCTTTAGCCAACTCCAAGCCTTTCTCATAGGCGTTATGGCCATAAATATCCTGAACGCCAGCCACGCCCCATTCATTGGGCGGCCCGGTGATGGCCATGAGAGCCACGTCGCTCATGGATTCGCCCACCCCTTCGCGACCAATCACTCCGCTGGCCGAGCACCCTAGGGTTACTGCCTGGGGCGAGAGTTTTTTTATGGCGGCCCCAAGTTTGTCCAACTTATGGCCTAGGGCGCTGTTAATAATAAAGACCGCGGCCTCCTTGGGCGGGCCGTCCGGAAAGGCGATGTCCAAGCATTCGGCCATGGCGCGCTCGCTATTGACTATGCGAACGCTCGCGGAACTAAATTTGAGCATATTGAAGGCTCCTTTGCCTTGAGTTATGAGGCCATGTTCCAGGTGTTCCCTAAAATACAAACAAACTATACGAAAAATAAGGCGAAAAAATAGCTAAACTCGCGAAAAAATTTTAATTCCAAGCGCCCCCCACGGAGAAATCTCGGAAAGGCTTGAAGAAAATGGCTCTAAGGGGAAGGCGGAAAGAAAAAACGTAGGATTATTTTAGCATGATTGGCCAGCAATAACCATGGCCCATCGGCCATGGTTATTGGTCGCCAAAGTAGGCGCGCTTTTCAGAGGCTTCCTTAGCCAGGTCGAGATCTGGCCTGGCCCCTTAATGAGCTAGGCCAGAAGCTGAATAAAATATGAAATAGACGAAAATAAATTTTTAGGGCCATAAATAGTCAAATATTTCAAAATGAAAGTAATTATTAAAAATTAATTTTTGTAACTTATTTTTAGAATTATTTCGTCTATATTCTTAAGTATTGGCCAGGGTTTTAATTGCGTAACGGTCAAATATTGAACTATTTTGAGTAAAAATATAATCACTCGAGTCTTTAGGCATCACGAACCTGGTATTTTTAGATAGAGCCAGACGGATCGCTTCTATTTCAGCCTTAAGGGCGCTCCTACTCTTCATCATCCATGAGCGATCATGACCGATCCATGATCGCTCTGGCGAAAGGGCCATGATCTATGGCCGCGAAAAATTATTTGAAGCCAAAGATAAGCGAAAAACGCGGAACGCGCCTAATGATTTGGTCTTTTAGGCCGTCTCAGTTAAGGCGTCTCCGTAAGGCCTAGGCTTTTGGCTACGGCTAAAGCCGCTGTTTGGACAAATCGCCCGCGTTCCTCGGCTGAGAGGATGGTCTCTCCATCGGGTTTGGGGCCAGAGATAGCCAAAGATTGGGGGTGATTGGTTAAATGAGGTTTGGTGGCGATACCGTATTCCTTTAGTAACTCCCCATGAGAATAAGCGTTTTGGAAATCCATAAATTTTAGGGCGTGGGCGGTGGAGTCGACGACGGCTATTTCGCCCGGCCCAATTAAGCCTTGAGCCAAGGCCACTTTTAAGCCCGCTAGGCCTTCGCCGCCTTGGGAGCATACTGGCAAACCCCGGCGGTTGGCTTGGATCATGCCTTCCATGATGGCTTCCTCGGTCACTTCCACCGCGAAGAAGGAAGGTTTGGCGGCTAGTTTTTGGTAACGCTCGACCAAAGAGGCGAGTCGCGGAAAGGAGACTGGGTCGCCAATCATGGCCGCTTGAGCTACTGAGGGTTTTACGGTCACGGGCGCGTATTTTCTATTGGGCCCCTCTGGTTGGTTATAGTACAGAAAGACCGGGTTGGCCCTTTCGGACTGGACGGCGATGATTTTGGGCAAACTCTCAATGACCCCAGCCTGATAAAATTTCAGTAACCCTGACAAAATGGCCGTGATGTTGCCCGCGTTCCCGACCGGGGCGATTAAAGCCAGATGGCCAATCTCGTAATCAAACTGCTGAGCCACCTCATAGGCGTAGGATTCTTGGCCCAAAACGCGCCAGGGGTTTTTGGAGTTCAATAAGGCCACCTGGTAGCGCTCGGAAAGATACTCCACCACCTTCATACAGTCATCAAAGACCCCGGGTAGCTCAATGACCG
>JAISWW010000233.1 GCA_031270705.1 Deltaproteobacteria bacterium | reverse complement strand
TTGAGCCAGGCTTAATTAGAAAGCGCGATATGGCTCAATTCGGCTTTAAATTTAAATTCGGCGGCTGTCATCTCCGGCGAACCATGATGTTGGAAGAGCTGACTTTTCTGCTGGACGCGGTCAAAGACCCTCTGGCTCGTCACAATGAATATCGGCAAGCGGCCCTGGAGCGGAACTGTATGCGCAAACTCTCCAGCTCCAACGCCTTTCGCTCTTTCCAACATTTGGCCAGTCTTTACGTTCTTAATCCTTCGGCCACCATCTTTCGGGCCTTAAGATACTTCTGGAGCCGGGACGTGGCCGGTCGTCCGCAAGTAGCCGTTCTGTGCGCTTACGTGAGGGATCCCATTCTCCGCTCGACCGGCAACTACGTCGTCTATCTGCCCATAGGCTCTCAAGTTATCCGGGAGACTTTAAAAGATTCCCTTGGCTCCAGCCTCGCCAACCGTTTTTCCTTCCAGAACCGCGAAGATATCGCCTATCACGCCATCTCAACCTGGACTAAGGCCGGCCTCATAACGAGCCAAGATGGCCAAAAATTAAGATCCCAACCGAATACCACCCCTGGCGGCATAACCTACGCCCTCTTCTTGGGTTATCTCCTCGGCCTACGCGGCCAAGATCTCTTTGAAAGCGAGTACGTAAAAATCCTCAGCCCCTCTTTTAAACATACCATTCAATTAGCCAACCAAGCCGCGAGCCGGGGCTGGCTCGTTCTTAACAAAGAGGGCCAGACCCTTGAGGTTGACTTTCCGGAGCTATTAAACGAAGAGGAGCGGAAAATGATAAACGCTTGGCTGGATAAAGGCCAGTACAACGCGCTCAAACACCCTGTTTAATTACTAGTTAAACACTAATTATTTATAAATATTTTATATAGCTACCTAATCTGGTCATATAATTAATATATTTTTATTTAGTCTCCCGCGAGATCGGGAATTTTTTTATTTTTTCCTCATAAGCGCTCTTTTTGAAAATTCTCCCCGCTCCCGCTATAATAAGCCTGGCTTTAGCGCCCAGTAACCAAGGAACCCAGGAACTCTGGATTTGACCTTTTTTCCAAGTTCCTATGGAGGTTTAGTCGTGAAAGCCTTAGCCTCCATGTGGTGGAAAATCTTCCTCGTCGCCCTTTTTATGACTTTAGGGGTCGAGCTTTTGATCCTCTTTTTCTTGAGCCTCACCGAAGACGCTCTTGGTCAACCCGTGGCTCAAGCTCACCATATTTCCGCCTTGGCTAGGAAAATCAATCGCCTGGGAGCCGAAAAAACCGCTACTTTTCTGTCTTTCGCCGATCCGGAGTCTGGTCAGATTTGGTTGGAAGACGCGCGGGGCCTGGTCATTATGGGGGAACCCAATCCTCATTTGACCTGGCCCAAACGCCTAACTCTAACCGAAAACAAAAACCTTGACAGCCATATCGCCATCTGGAAAACCGCGGATTACACTCTCTTTAGAACCCCAGTCTACCTAGATGGCCAAAAGCTCTTTCTTTTTCAGGCTCATAAAGTTTATTGGCGCCTAGCCAAAAGCGACCATTTTATCCAGGGGTTTTTCTGCCTTCTTTTGGTCTCGGCCATTTTCTCCTTTTTTGTGGTTAAAAAAGCCGCCCAACCTATAAAGCGCCTCCAATCCGAGCTAACTCCCGTCATAGAAGGGGATTTGAACGCCCGGGTCACGGCCAGCGGAGCCGGCTTAGTCGCCGGGATCGCGGAAGGGGTCAACCTTTTAACCAGAACCTTGGCCGCTCGCGAGGAATCTTTGGTCACCGTGGCCAAGGTTTTAAGTCAAGGCCGGGATTTCTTGGCCCAATCGCGCTTAAACGCGGCGCGCTTGGAAGAGTGGCTAGCCCAAGGCTCCATTTCGCGAGCGGAAACCAGCCTTCTGGAATTAAGCCGGGCCATCAACCAGCTGGATCGTCATTTAGGGGAACTACTCTTATTTCATAAACTGGATTTTGAAAAGAGCGCTTTTAAGATGGCTAAAGTCTCGCTCTCGGCCTTAGCCTTTGAGACTACCGTGCGCTATCGGGAGTTAGCCGGGCCTGGGGCTTTGGAATCGCGGGTGGCCTCGAAATTATTTGTTAAGGGCCATAATGATCTTCTGATTATCTTGTTATCGCGCTTTTTGGAAGGGCTTTTGGATCTCACCCCTAAGCGGCCAATTCGCTTGATCTTGGAAAAAGTCGGCCCGGAGGTGGCTTTAAGCGGGGAATTGGCTTGGGAAGAAACCTTAAAGGATTTGGAAGATAAGATTTGGCCCCCCTCCTTTAACCATTCGCCCTTGAGTCTGGGTTTGCCCTTAGCTAGAAAAATCGCGGACTTTAGCCAAGCCAAAACCCGGACCCACCGCTTGGCCAATGGGCTAGCCAAGATTGAGTTTCTGTTCGCGCTTTATAATTAGTCGCCGATGAATTCGTCAGGGTTTTTCGATGGTTTTAAGGGGTATTTGATGGCAAGGAATATAGCAATTTAGATGGTAATATACATAATTAAATAATAATAACCTTTGTTATAATAGTTAATTAGCACCCTACGATATGAATAGTCTTGCCATCAAATTGTTGGGTATCACAATATAATTTATTTTCCCATTTATGTTTAATGTTATTGTCAAAAATTACTAGCCAGCCCTCATTCGCGCCGCAAATATCCATATAGTCTCTAATCTGTTGTAAACTTTCCGACAGCGTTTGGCGCGCCTTAATTATTATTTCCACGGGATAGTTAACGCCTTTATATCTGGCGCAAAGATCGAGGCGCCGCCGGCCCAAAGCGAATTCTCTATGGAGAGACTCGACCCCGCCGTTAAGAACCCTTTGAAGAAAGGCCCCTAAAACCAGGTGGGCCAGGGCTTCGGGGTAGCCGTCAATCGAGTCAAGGAGTCCAGAGTTGTCCCGCCAGTACAGCTGAAACTCCTTAAGCAAGGCTTCCATGTCCAGCCGATCCCCCTTAACCCAGCGATTGGACTGGGTCAGGCTCGGCAATTGGCCAAATTCATCCTCCTCAAATTTGAACGAGAGGGTCCGGAGAATGACTTCCCTATAAATAGGGTTCGCGGCTTTCAAGACCCCGGACTCTCTTTTCAAAAGGCCTAGGTCGAACGCGTACTTCCTGTCGTCGTTGGTGACGGAGCGGGGCAGTCGCGACGCCCCTATTATCACAGGCTCCATAATTCTACTGATTCTGGGCTCCTTAAGTCGCTCCAGAAGCGAGTCGATATGAGTGTCCCTTCGTATAATTAAGGTCTCGGCCGCTTCGTCCACGACGGTCGCGGTCACGGCGGCGGAATAGTCGTTTTTCAAAATATTGACCACCGCCTCGTAGGCCAAGGCGTTGACCAACCAAGGTTGACCTTCGAACCAATACCAGGCTTTATCAATGGCGGAGTCCTCAAATATTTGTCCGCTGGCTTCGGTATGTTGAAGGTAAAGGGTTCCAATCTCGGAACGCGTGAAATTGGCCAAGGTTAAAGACTCTTTTTTGATGTTGAATGGGCTGGCCAGGCCCTGTGAGGCTGACTCCGGCCTTACCTGGGTCAGGTAGTCCCGAATGTCCCTCATGCCAACAAGAGCCATGGAACGGGGAAATTTATTTCCGGGCTTATGCCGAATTTGGAAGCCCTCTCTGATTTGACTCAAAAAAGTCACAAGCGGATTAGGGGCTAAGCAGTCGGCCTCGTCAAAAAAAACAACCAGTTCTTTATCTAAATTCTCACATAGAGAATTAAGAATAAATCTTATTAATCTGTTAGGTTCTTTTTGACTATGTTGAGGTATATATATCAGCTTTATTTTTAATAATTTCAACAGTAGAAGAAAAAAGTGCCTGGTTGATTGCGTTATACAAGTACTGTATAGCTAATTGATTATCATCGATGTTTCTTAATGTCATAAGCGTACAGTTAATAGCATAAAACTGACCTTCAGAGTTAATTTTATCTGTTAAAAAGTCTAAAAAAGTAGTCTTTCCAGATTGACGTGGGGCGTGAAGAACGAAATAAAATTTACCCTTGATCAACTTTTCTATTTCCGGTCGACGAGACAAAACTGGCAACATGTAATGATCTTCAGGAACGCATGGGCCAGTAGTGTTAAACATTTTGATAGTTGGTTGACTCATAAAAGCTCCTATAGAAATCGAGCCAATAGATCATAAAAAACTTTTT
>JAISWW010000177.1 GCA_031270705.1 Deltaproteobacteria bacterium | reverse complement strand
CGGGCGTTTTTGGCCACCGCCGTCACTAAGCCATATTCGCGGGTCAGAAAGGTCACCACCAGATCCGCTTCCCCCGAATTGGCCCTAGCCAAGACCACCGCGGCTAAGCGCTTTTCTGGGGTGGCGATGGGCGAGCGACTTTTTCTCATATGAAATCGCGCGTCCGGATCCGGGCCAAGCGACTCAAGAGCCGATTGTATTTGGTCATCCGGCAAGGCGGACAATGGCCTTGGCAAAAATCCCCGCGACTAGCCAGAGCCGCTTGCTCGGCTCTTTGGGCTCCTGACCAGATATCCTTAAAGCTTTGGTCGTTTAAGTAACCCAAAGGCCCCGGCCAGGGATCTTGGCATAAACGGCCGCAAAGCCACATGGCCCCGTCAGCCGTGATGACCGTGGCCAAACTGTGAGCTAGGCATGGCAAGCCATCGTTGCCCGCGCCTTGGTTATCGGTCATGGCTAAGGCGTTGATGGCGAAATCGCGCGATTGGAGAACTTTTAAAAAGTCCACGTTTTGGGAGCTAGTTAATTCAGGATGATCGACCACGGGCCTTAATTGGAGGTAGGCGACGGGGAGATCCTTTAGCCTTTGGGCTAAAGCGAAAAGGTTTTGGGGGTTGTCGTTTTGGTTGGTTAAGACATAACCCACGCCCACGGTGGGAGTCTTAAGATCGGCTAAGATTTTCAGATTAGCCAGAACCTTCTCAAAGCCGGCGTAGCCTTTTAAGCGCTCGTATTCGCTAGGCGTCGCCGCGTCTAAACTGACCCGGATCCACTGAAAAAGGCGGTAAAAACTGGGCGGGGTGTTTTCGGAAAAAAGATCCAAACCATTAGTAATAAGACCGATCTGTAGGCCCAAAGAGACGGCTATTTGGGCGGCTTGGGGAAAGAAGGGGGCTAAGGTGGGCTCCCCGCCGCCTTCAATGGTCACCCCTTTTGTTCCGCCGCCGCGCAAATCCTGAAAAAGTTTTTCTAAGATAGACGGACTTAGCTTATCAGGACACCGCTCTCTTAAGGATCTTTCCGAGCACCACAGGCAATTTAATTGGCAACGGCTGGTTAAGGAGAGCTCCACCGAGACCGGGTATAAGGGATCCAAGCCGCCTTGGGTCAAGGCGGCTAGTTTTTCGGGGAAAAGGCAAATTTTTTCTAAGCCCGTTTCTTCCGCCGGCGAGCTAGCTTCTTTTAAGCTAGGCAAGTTTGGAGGCTGAAAAGGCTGAGGGAGATCCAGCGGGTTAGCTAAGCTAGGGCCTTTGGCCTTTAGCCGCGAGAACCCGGTATTTTGCCTTTGATTAGGTCGTAGTACTGGTTTAGGCATCTTTTGAGGGCCACAAGGGCGCTTTCGGGGGTGGCCTGGCCCAGGTTCAAGGCCAACCAGATTTCGAACTCTTCCCGGCCCAATTCCTGTCTACCTGGGGCTAGAAACGGGGGCGTGAATCTCTGGCGACGGGGCTCAAGAGTTATGCGCAAAAGTCTTTCCTCGCGCTCCAAAGCCGTTAATAAGTTGGGATAAAGGCTTCTTAACTCTTCCTTGAGGCGAATCATCAAAGCCCGAGCCTCAGGCAAGGCTCGAACTTGGGTTTGGTTGAGAAGCGCGTAGGCTCTCGACCAATCTTTGGGGAGCCCCAAACCTAAAGCTAGCATTTTGGCCAAACTAAAGGTGGCTTGGGGATCGCCTTGTAAAGTGGCTTTTTCTAGCCAAACTCGGGCTTGGGCCAAATCCTGGGGCGCGAATTGGCCTTCCAAAAGACACACGCCCAGGAGCCTTTGGGCTGGGGCAAAACCTAGGCGAGCCGATTTCTCAAAATAGGCCAAAGCCAAAAAAGGATCGCCCGCGCCGTCTCGACCAGAATAATAAAATTTCTTGCCTGTCTCGAACAGCTCCTCGGGACTCGCGCCCTCAAAGGGCTCAGCTCCCATTATCCGCCCCGTTAAAGAGTCGCCCTGCCAAGGGGGGCCATTATTGTTATCGGCCTTCTTGACGGTTTTCGTAAATATAAATCTAATGGCGCGCTCCTAGCCTTTAGGACAAGGTTAGGATTTCGGAGCCATTGTGGGTGACCGCCAATGTGTGCTCAAACTGGGCCGACAACTGGCCATCGGCCGTCACCGCCGTCCAGTTATCGGGTAAAATCTTCACTCGCCAATCGCCCACGTTGATCATGGGCTCAATGGTAAAAACCATGCCTTTCTTTAAACGCAGGCCCGTCCCCGCTCGGCCAAAGTGGGGCACATTGGGATCCTCGTGAAATTTGATGCCCACCCCATGTCCCACAAATTCCTGAACAACGGAAAAGCCCTCCTTTTCCACGCAAGTTTGAATGGCTTCCCCAATGTCGCCCAAACGCGAGCCATGGCGCACGGTTTTGATGGCCATCTGTAAAGCTAGATAAGTTGTTTCCGTCAAATGGCGAGCCAAAGGACTAACTGGCTCCATGAGAAAAGTTCGGGCCGTGTCGCCATAATAGCCCCCTAAGATGGTGGTCACGTCCAATTTAACGATATCGCCTTCTTGGATGACGCGGCGCCCAGGAATGCCATGCACCACGACCTCGTTTATGGAGACGCAACAGCTGGCCGGAAAGCCGTTATAGCCTAAAGTGGCCGGAATCCCCTTGTGGTCGCGGATAAATTCCTCAACGCGTTTGTCCACTTCTTTGGTGGTGAGGCCGGGCTTCAAAAAGGAGGCCGCGTAATCCAAGGTTTGGGAGGCCAAACGCCCACTCCGGCGGATGAGCTCAATTTCGGTGGGTGACTTTAGATAGACCATGGGGCTGATTATCTAATGTCGCGAGCCGTGGCCGTAATGACCAGGCGCGTGTTTTCTAAGCCCCGCTGACGTTTGGCGAGACCCGAGAACTCAAAAGAGCCTTGAGCCCCAGGCGCGAGATAGGCTGGGTAGATATAGCTGGAGCCAAAGGCGATGGGCTTGCCGTTTTGGTCATGGAGGACGCCTTGGATGGAGGCGGAGTGGAGGCGTTTACCCGTATTATTGACCACCACGCCCTCAACTTTGAGGTGGGTGCGGCCATTGATATAAGACCATTGATAGGAGACAACTTCCAGTTTGAGGCTCCCTGGGCCCAGTTCCGCCACATCCTCTTGGACGGGAGCCGCCTTTTCGCCAGGCACGTGGATTAAGGACGAGCAAGCGGCCAAAAAAAGGACGGAAAATAAAATGGGCCAAAGAGTTTTACGCATAATTCACCTTAACGGTTCCAGAAGAGAGCGATTTTTCGGTTTTAAAGGCTAAGCCTTATATTTTAGGGTTAAATTTTGAAAAATAACTTATAAACCGTCTGTTTTTTATCTGATTTCAATAACATTAAAATAAATAAACCAATTCCTATCTCGACTGACCAGCATTATAACCCAGGATCCGCGTATATGGCAAGAAGGCCCGGTCAGCCGCAGGCGGCCTAGGGTTGGCTAGATCCCTTAATTAAACATATTTGAGCGTAAAAAAATAGATAAACAAAAATTCAATCTTTTAAAATTTTTAAAAGATTGAAAAATATGAATGAAAATTAAAAAAGGGATTTTCTTTAAGAGAATAAAAAGAGAAAGGGGCCCGGCTCTCGAAAGAACCGGGCCCCAGGGTGAGGGTCCATCAAGCCACATCGGCCTTTTGGCCACAACAGGGCGGGGTTATCCGCGCCTCACCGGAGGCGATGGCCGCTTGGGCCACCGCCTCGGCGACCTTATCGCGAACGCGGGGATCAAAAGCCGCCGGAATGATGTATTCGGCGGTTAGCTCATTGGGAGCCACGAGATCGGCCAAAGCCTGGGCGGCGGCTATCTTCATGAGCTCATTGATGTCTTTGGCCCGGACGTCGAGGACACCGCGGAAGACGCCAGGGAAAGCCAAAACGTTATTGATCTGGTTCGGATAATCGCTCCGACCAGTGCCCACCACGGCGGCTCCAGCGGCCAAAGCCTCATTGGGCATGATTTCTGGGGTCGGGTTAGCCATGGGAAAGAGGATGGGCCGAGCGGCCATGCTCTTAATCATGTCGGGGGTGACCATGCCAGGAGCCGAAACGCCGATGAAAGCGTCGGCGCCCTTTATGACCTCGGACAAGGAGCCCGTTTTTTTATGCCGATTGGAGATCTCGGCTAAGTCGCGTTTGGCCTCGGAGAGGTTGGGGCGATCCAAATGGATTGCTCCTTGGCGATCGCACATGATGACGTCTTTAAGACCCACGGCCAAAAGGAGTTTGACGATGGCCGCGCCAGCCGCCCCAGCTCCGTTGGTGACGACGGTTATGTTTTCCAGCTTTTTGTCCACCAATTTTAAAGCGTTTAAAAGGGCGGCCAAAACGATGATGGCGGTTCCGTGCTGATCATCGTGGAAAATGGGAATGTCGCAGGTCTCTTTTAAGCGTTTTTCAATCTCAAAGCAGCGCGGGGCCGAGATATCCTCTAGGTTAATTCCGCCAAAGCTACCAGCCAATAAGGTCACAACGTTTACGACGTCCTCGACTTTTTTGGAGCGCACGCACAAAGGCACCGCGTCCACGCCCCCAAAAGCCTTGAACAAAACGCATTTGCCCTCCATAACGGGCATTGCCGCTTCTGGGCCAATGTCGCCCAGCCCTAAAACCGCGGTGCCATCAGTAACGACGGCCACGGTGTTCCAACGGCCAGTAAGCTCATAGCTGAGGCTGGGATCTCTTTGGATTTCCAGGCAAGGGGTGGCCACGCCAGGGGTGTAGGCCAAAGACAGGTCATCCCGGGTTTTGACCGACATCTTAGGAATGGTTTCGAGTTTGCCCCGCCAGAGGCGATGCATTTTTAGTGATTCCTGGGGATAATCCATTATTGTCTCCTTAAGTGTAAGCTATGTTTTCGGGGTGGCCCGAAATAAATGATCTTAGGCCGCTAGTTGGAGGGCCACGCTAGACAGAATTAGCATGAAAGCTCCGCCAATGCGCGAAGAGATTTGCGCGAAAGGCATAAGCTCCATTCTTTTGGCGGCTGACAAAACAGCCACGTCGCCAGTGCCGCCCATGTTGGACATGCACAGGCCGCCCGTGATCGCGGCCTCAATGGGGAAGAAGCCGACGACTTTGCCCATGAGGCCAGCGCCAATGATGGCTCCAAAGACGGTTACGGCGACTAAAGCCATATATTGGCCAGAGAAAGCCGCGGCCACTTCGGCCAGGTTTGTGTAAGCCACGCCGATGCCCACTAAAAGGACGCCAGTGAGGTTAGTCATGACAAATTGGAACCACTGGTAACAGCAGATTTCAAACTTCTGGGGCAAAAGACCCAGGACTTTGGCTATAGCGACCGACAAAATCATCCAGGCGTAACCGTGGATGGCCGGAATAAAGTAGTTGATAAGCGCCCCAAAGGCGAAAAAGCAGGTGGCGATAAAAAGGCCAGCTCCCATTTGCGTAAGGACTAACTTGTCCCGCAGGGTTTTGTATTCTTCGCTGACCTCAGTGTCCTTAGCCGCGGATTGGTTGCCTAAAAGCATCAATTGGCCTTGGCCGCAGATGGACTTTTTGACTTTGCCCAAGCGATCCAATAAGCCGCCGCAAACTATGGAGAGAGCGTTGCCTAAAGCCACGGCCGGCACCATGATGGAGAGCATGCTGGCCGGATCTTGGCCTAAACCCTCGCCAAAGATCTTGGCCAAAGGCACGGCTCCCGCGCCCATGCCGCCGCCCATGATGGGGATAGAGACAAAGAAGAGAGCCTTCTGGCCACCGTAACCGGTGATAATCCCCACGAGGGTGCCCAGCGAGAGAGCCACGGCCACGCCGCCCAGGATGACGGGCAAGTACCGAAAAGCCGCTTTAATCAAAAGCTGGCGGTTCATGCCCATGATGGAGCCGGTAATGAGCGAGGCGATATAAAAATCCAAAAACCCGCCGCCTTTCATGAAGTCGGACATGGTTTTCAGAGCGTCTTTGGGCATCAGATTAAAGGTGGACAAAGCCGCGGAGCCAAAAATAACCACAATGGCTCCCCCGCCTAAGAAAGAGTTGATAATGGGGGTTTTGTCCCCGATCTCGTTAAAAATGGCCCCCATGACGATCATCAAGGGAAAGGCGCCGACCATGCCTTTGGGCAATATCCCCAAGTATGTGGCTAAAAGGACTGCCACCCCGAAGACCCCAAAATAATACCAGGGCATCCCGTAAAGTTGATAAGGGGGGCTACTTGTTTTGGCCGCTGGAGCGGCGGCGGAGATAACATTTTCCATTTATCGCTCCTATAAGTTTAAGCCTAGTGGCTGTTATTTTCAAATGTTGAAGAAAGAACCATCACCTGAATTTATATTTTAAGGGGTTAATTATTTTTGACTAGTCATTGGAAACTAAAAATTACTTTTGGAAAGTAAAAAAAATGACAGATCCCCCAAAGCCCCGTCAATTAAGCTTCCCGGAAAGTTCTCGCGGCCTTAAAACCTGAGTTTGGCCGAAGACCCCAAAGAGGCAACAATGGGTTAAAAGTGGATTTTTTGAGCTAGGCAATATATAATAAAAAATTCTGTTAAGAGATTTGATCGGCGGGGTTTTTAACTCTTCCTTCTTGGGCTAAAGAGTCTCGGAGCGGAAAATCATTATTATTTTGGGCTATTTACGGGAGAGGAGCTTGGACAGTAAGCTAGACAAGAAGTTGGCTAGGGGGTTTCGCTTGGAGTTGTCAAAAAATTTAGCCTTAGTTTTCTGGGTTTAGGGCCAGGGCGGCCAAAAAATTAGTGTTTTCGGGGGTTTACCATAAGATTTTAAAATAGTTCGTATCATTAATATTAGGGGCTTTGAGGGCGGAGGAGCCCCAAAAGAGCCTTAACTTTAAATGAGGGTCTGGATATGGGATAATGAGTAAGGGCTATTTGGAGCTGGCCCTAGGCCAAAGAGGTTGACCAAGGCTAAGGCCGCGCTCTAGACGATCGTAGCCAGGCTTAAAACCACAGTAAAGTGGGTGGAAATGTGTAAATATATTTCTTTTAAGCTTACATTGATGTCCAAAATGCTAATTTTGGACATTTCTGTGGCGACCGCGGTTCTCCTTTTGTCGGTGGGGTTGGCGGCTCGTTATAGCGTGGACGCCTTGGAAAATAGGCTCATCGACAACCTTTTTAACATCGCCCAGCTTTTGGCCACCAATGATGATGTTAAAACCGACCTAGCCGCCGGCCAACTGTCCTCTAAGCTGGAAAATTACCTCGACGCGGCCTTGGCCAACTTACGCGACGTGGACGTCATCTCCATAGCCGACATGAAGAGCAAGCGCCTTTATCACCCCGACAAAGCCATGATTGGCCAACAATTTGTGGGGGGCGACGAGGGCCCGGCTCTCCTAGGCCAAAACTACCATTCCGAGGCCGTGGGCACCTTAGGCTTTCAGAGCCGCTATTTTTATCCAGTTTATGACGATCAAGGCGCGCAAATTGGCTTTGTCCATGTCAGCATGCTCATGGACAATCTGTCCGCTCTGCGCTCCAATGTTTTTGGCGTTCATCTGAAAACCTTGGCTCTAGTTTTTTTGGTCAGCACGATTTTATTGGTCTTTCTCTCCATTAGCATTAAGCGCTCGCTCTTGGGTTATGAGCCCGCCCAGATCTCCAAGATTTTTTTACAGCGCCAAGAAGTCATCGATTCTTTGGAGGAAGGCTTATTGGCCATTGACGACAAAGGGGCCATTATCTTAGTCAATGCCGCCGCGGAAAAGATTTTGGATTTGCCGACCAAGCCTTTTATGGGCGAAGACGTCGACGCCATCTTGCCGTGTTTGCGCCTGAAAGAAAGCTTGGGCGGAACCAAGGCCTATAACATAAACCTGGTCTTAGATCAGATTAACGTCATTTACAATAAATTGCCCATCAATAGCCGAGGCCGTTTGGTGGGCGCCTTAGCCATCATTCGGGATAGATCGGAATTGACCCGCATGGCTGAGCAGCTCACGGGTTTTAATCATTTGCTCGACGCTTTGCGGGCCAACACTCACGAGTTTAAAAATCAATTGCACGTGATTTTAGGCCTTTTGCGCTCGGGGGCTTATGAGGAGGTGGAAAAATACATCTCCCAAAATGACCAATACGAAGGCGAGACCTTAACCACCATCGCCAAAAATATTGAAAATCGCGCTTTAGGGGCTTTGGTCTTAGGCAAAATCAACCAATGCCATGAGATGGGCGTGCGCATGAATTTATTGGCCGAAAGCAAAATTCCCCGGCATAGCCGGTTTTTGTCCACGAAAAATTTGATTACCATTGTCGGCAATCTCGTGGAAAACGCTTTAGAGGCCATTGTCGAGGCCGATCGCCAAGAAACTCTGGCGACCGCCCCCATGGCCGCTCGAGAGATCTCCTTGCTCATCCATGAGGATGGCCAGGGCTTAATAATTACCGTGGACGATACTGGGGTGGGTTGCTCGCCGGAGGAAATCGCCCAGATGATCGTCCCTGGCTATACCACCAAAGGACCCGGCCATGGCCAAGGCTTGGGCTTGATCCGGGCCGTGGTGGACGCCTCTAAAGGCCAGATGACCATTGACTCGGAAAAGGGCGTGGGCACGAGCATGGAGCTGTCGTTTAGGGAGCCAAGAAACAGAAGAGGGGACATTCCCCAGGGAGATGGCCAATGATCAACGCTATAGTGGTCGAGGACGATCCCATGGTGGCCCACATAAATCAGGAATACCTCCTAAAAGTCCCTAACCTCAAAGTGAAGGCCATGTTCGCCAATGGTCGCGAGGCTTTGGCTTATTTGCTGGAGAATGAGGTAGAGCTGGTCATCCTGGATCTATATATGCCAGAGTTGAGTGGGGTCGAGCTTTTGCGGCAGATGCGCTTAAGAGGCTTGGGCGCGGACGTGATTATGGTCACGGCGGCCAATGAGACTAAACAGGTCGAGGAGCTTTTGCGGCTTGGGGTGGTCGATTATCTGGTCAAACCCTTCACCGAGGCTAGATTTATGGAGGCCATGGTCAAGTATTTAGCCAAAAAACGGGCCTTAAAAGCGGGCGACGAGTTGGATCAAGAAAGGATCGACCGGCTTTTGGCCGGAACCTCGGAGAGCCCGCCCATGGAGTTTCCCAAGGGCCTCCAGGAGACCACTTGGAAACTCATCCTCGATTGTCTGGCCCAGGTGCGGGGCAAATATTTAGGTTGCGACGATTTGGCCGCTGACGTCAATCTTTCCAAGGTGACCATCCGGCGCTACTTAAAGCACATGGCCGCCTCCAAACTGGTCGATAGCCGGGTGGACTACGAGACGGGCGGGCGACCCAGCATCAAGTATCGCTTAAAAAATTAACTTTAAGGGTTATTTAGCTTAAAGTTAGGTTTTTGAGGACCAGGGAGTCGGGAATGTCCCTCAGCCAGTGTCCTTGGGAGGTTTGGGCGATTTTTTCGGCCAAAAGCTCAAAAAGCGTCCAGATCCCCGGGCCAGGTCGCGGCTCAAGCGTAGCCCCCGAGCCTAAGCGAGCGCGGATCATGTTGAAATCGTCTAGGGATCTGGCGTTTAAATATAGATAGGTAACGTGAAAGCAGAAGATTTTTAGGCCCGGCTCGGCTAGATAAGGCATATCTAGCCGATCTAGGGGAAAATGGCGCATGAGATGGAGATGATCGCTGGCCCAAACTGGCCAGCGGAATAGTTTGCCCACCTGAAAACCTTTGATATGGGGCATGTACGGCAAGATCATGGAGCTATCGTGAATAAAGCCGTTTTTGGCCATGACCCTCGCTAGATCCGAGTGCCAATAGAAACGATGGGTTCGAGCGGCCTGAGCCTGGGGGATATTTTTTTGAAATTCGGCCAAAATCTCCCCTTCCGCCCGCAGAACCGCCGCGTCATGCTCCATGGTGGCCATGCTCATGGGGCCGCCTGGGTCTGGCGGGGTCTGGCGTCGCGAGAGATCAGGATGGGCTCCCACTTCCAAGAGAGGCCAATAGGGGATAGGCGAGGGCTCAGAGAAGAAAACCGTGGCCTTAACGCCCAGTTTTTGGACTTTTTTGAGAACCTCGGCGGTGGCGGCCTGGGGAGCCCAGTCGGTGTCTATGGTCAAAATGATCATGGAGTTTTTTGAGGTTAGGGTCAATTAAACCCTAGCGGTTATAAATTTTAGGCCTTATACGTGAGCCTTTTGAAAAAGGGTCAGCGAAAATCCGGGTTTTTCAAGAGCGGAGCGGCCTAAAACTTTAATTTTTCGTCAAAGCGATCTTTTGTCAATAATCTTTCGCTAAAGTCATCTTTAGTTAAAGCTTAGGGCCTAAACGTAATGAGCTGAATTTCGTTAAAAGTCCCCAGTCTCATCCACGGCCCAAAGGTTCCCGCGCCCTGGGAAACCAAGAGCGTTAAGCCATTGAGCTCATAGCGGCCTTTAAAATAAGGAAAATAGCGACTAATTAGAGCCGTGAATGGGAAGATCTGGCCGCCATGGGTGTGTCCGGACAACATCACTTTTATCCCGTTTTTGAGCGGCTCTTTTAAACCCACCGGGCTATGGTGGATTAAAATGGCCGGCCCCTGGCCGCGCGGGATTTTCGGGAGCTCTTCGTCCATATATAGATCATTGACCCGGTGCGCGTCAGTTGAGCCGCGATCGCCATTCATGTAATCTAAGCCAATGAGCTCCAAACCATGGGTTTGGGCGCTTTGGGATTTTAAAATAATTATGCCAGCCCCAGCTATAAGCTCTAAGGCTTTATTGGTATTGATATAATACTCATGATTGCCGGTCGTGAAATATTGCTCGGATTTAACCTTTTTAAAAAGTCTAAAGAGCTCGGGTCTTAAGGCGATATTACTGTCTATTAAATCGCCGTTATAGATGACTATATCTGGTTTTAGCTCGTTAATAGCCTTAATAACCTTATTTAGATATTTTTCTTGGCGTTGGGCTCCGAGATGGAGATCGGGGATATGGGCCACGGTGACTGGCTGGGCTAGGCCTGGGAGCGGGATTTCATGGCGCGTAACGGTAAAAGTTTGAACATTGGCCCAGCCATAAAGGATTAAACCCAAAGCCAAAAGAAATTCAGCCCTCATGGCGAGCTGGGAGTTTAGGGGTTTAAAGATTTTGGCCAGTAGATGACCTCCCAGGACTAGGGCTAGGAGATAAATAATGACCATAAAAGCTAGGCCCAAAATATTATAGGCCCACTGAGCCACCACATTAGGCTCAAGATAGAAGCCGCTCATGATGGTGGCTAGGTAACCGGTCAGAAGAAGGAATAAAAGAACCGAGCCAGGCCAAGCCTTTTTGAGCTTAAAAACGGTTTTAGCTCGGTAAGGCAGGTACCAGATGGCCAAAGCCACAACAATAAGACTGGCTATAAACATGAAAATTGACCTTTAATTGGGAAAAAGTGGCCCTCAAGAACTAATGAGCTAATTGGCTAACTACTGGCTCAGTTTAATCAAGGAGATAGCCCCAGGTCAAGGCGGGGAACGAGATAAACTTTGGGCGCGTTGGCCAGGCGCCAAAGGGTTAGGGCTTATTTTTCTAGAAAATTTCTAAAAATAGACTAAAGAGCGCGGAAAAGTTTTGAGGCGAGGTTTTTGGTCGTGGCTCAAATGGCTAACTATTAATATAGGCGAGCGAATCTGGCCCAAAGCCGGTTCCGCCAAGAAGAACCGGCTTTAAGCCAAAAAAAGTCTATTTTAGGCGCAAAACTATATTGCCGCCCCCCCGAATTTTTGACGAGGCTGATTCGCCCATCCTTTTAGCGGACACGCTATACTCTTCATTGGTTTTCATGGAAAAAGAGATCTCCCCGGTATCTGGGTTAGTAAAACCCTGGGATGTCCCACCACAAAAAACCTCAGCCTTGACTGGGCGGCCTTCGTTATTGACGACCGTCACAGTAGTTATATAAGAGGCCACAGAGTTTAAGGCGACTAATTCAAGGCCAGGCAGACTTAAAGTAGCTTCAGGCCAAGTCGTGGCCTCCGCTGTTAGCGTCAGAACGACCATTAGAAGGCTAAGGCAAAAAGCCCAAACAAGAGCTGTTTTCATTGGATACTCCTTACGAACAAAAGGCGGTTGGCCATAAGCCGCGACCAAAAAAACGGGCTTAAACCAAAATTGAGCCTAGAGCTCCTGGCTGGCCAACATAAAAATAACGGTTCCACAATAACAAAATTAAAGAATAATTTCCACCTTTTTATCGGCTCCTTTGAGAAGTTATAGAGAACCAATAAGGGATATTCAATTATAGATAGATTAAAAAAATCTAGTTAGGCTTGTATCTAAATGTCTAGCCAAATATTTTTTATTCCCTAGGTCTTGGCCCCCTAGTCTTAAGCCTATAGTCGCGGCTAGCCGCTCTTAGCCAAAAAACCGTTAGTTATTTGAGGGCTCGTGCGACCATAAAATTTGACCTTCTAAATCTAATAAAGATCTTAAGTAATTTATTAAGATATTTTAAAGAGGCTATAAAACTCTTTATTAAGAAAATAGGCCTTAAATTTTGTCCATTTTCATATTTGGGTTCCTTCCATGTTGGGGGTTTATTCCATATTTGGATCTGGCTATCGCCTGGCCAAATATAAAAGGCTGATAAGCTTATCGGCTATTAGGGCCTTTTGATTAAGAAGCCTTGAGCGGCTCAAATATTGTTTTTTTTAGAATAAAAAAGAATATTAGATTATTATTTAAGTTAGCTAACTTTAATTTTATAATCATAAGCCCATCTTCGCGCCTGTTTAGGGGTCTGTAGGGGGGCTAATTGACAAAAAGCCAAGGCCAGATTAAGATGGGCGCCTTGTCTCATAGGCCTATAATCTATATAATTGGCTAAACCACGGGAACATTAATTTGGAGAATCCATGTCACCCACACCCTTACAAACCCTGGAGCCTGATTTCGCTAAAAGTGGCGGTTTGATCCCCGCCGTGGCTCAGGACGCGACGACGGGCGAGATTTTGATGCTGGCCTATATGAACCGGGAATCTTACCTTTTGACCCTAGCCACGGGCGAAGTTCATTATTGGAGCCGCTCCCGCCAAGAGTTGTGGCATAAAGGCGATGGCTCTGGCCACGTGCAGAAGGTCAAGGAGCTTTATCTCGACTGCGATCTGGACGCGGTGGTCGTAAAGATTGAGCAAGTGGGCGGCGTGGCTTGTCATACTGGTCGCCGATCCTGTTTTTTTCACAAGTTGGCGGCTTCAGGCCAATTCGAGATCTTGGATTAACCAAATTATGACCAATAAATCTTCTGACCAAACCCCATTGATCCGCTTGGGTCTCCCCAAAGGCTCTCTGGAAGATTACACCATGAACCTTTTCGCTCGCTCCGGCTGGCGGATCAACGTGGGCTCGCGCAACTATTTTCCGGCTATTGACGATCCCGAGATCTCTTGCACTCTCTGCCGCGTGCAGGAGATGACTCGCTATGTGGCTTCTGGAGTTTTGGACGCGGGCTTTACGGGCAAAGATTGGCGTCTGGAAAATGGCTTAGACGTCGCGGTCATCGCGGATCTCAAGTACTCCAAAGCCAGCCCCACCTGCGCTCGTTGGGTTCTGGCCGTGCCTGGGGACGGCTCCATCACTTCGGCTAAGCAACTTGATGGGGCGAAAATCGCGACCGAGCTACCGGGCATAACGAAAAAATGGTTCGCCGATCAGGGCGTCTCTGTGGACGTGGAGTTCTCTTGGGGGGCGACGGAGGCTAAGGTCGTCAATGGCTTAGCCGACGCCATCGTGGAGGTCACCGAGACCGGTAGCACCATTAGGGCTCATGGCTTAAGGATCATTGACGAGGTCATGACCACATACACTGAGTTTGTGGCCAACCCCATTACCGCCCAAGATCCGCGCAAAATGGTCAAGATCCAACAGATTGCCCTATTATTGAAAGGCGCTCTAGCCGCTGAGGGATTGGTAGGCTTAAAGCTTAACGTTAGGGAAAAGGACGCCCCTAAGGTCATCGCTTTGTTGCCAAGTTTAAACGCCCCCACGGTGGCTCATCTTTATCAAACCGACTGGTTGAGCGTGGAGGTGGTCATCGCCTCCAAGTTAGTGCGGGATCTTTTGCCCACCTTATTGGCCAATGGAGCCGAGGGCATTATAGAGTATCCTCTAAACAAGGTAGTTTAACGCTCCAGTCCGAGAATGGCGCGTCCCCCTTAAGGGAGAAGCTTATGCGAAGGCTTGATCGGGCCGGGAAAATTTCCGGAGTTTTGGGCGTTTTAGGGTCAGTCATAATATTAATGGGCTTAAGCGGTTGCTTTGGCGGGGGCGGCGGTCGAACCAGCGGGGGCATGATTCCCAAAGAAAGCCGTCTCTCGGCTCATTTGAAAATGGGCTTGGCTTTCTTGGAGGTGGGCGACTACAACTCCGCTTTAGCCGAGTTCTCCAAAGCCGATTTATTAGAGCCCAATAACGTTGATGTCAATAACTACCTCGGCCAGACCTTTTTTCGGCGAGGCGATTTTCCCAAGGCCATTGAGCGCTTCCAAAAAGTCTTGACCCTTGACGCCTCGCGCACCGAGGCTCACAATAACTTGGGTTTGGTCTATTTAAGGCAAAAGGATTTCGTCCAAGCTCGCCAAGAGTTTGAGATCTGCGTCAAGGATCCCACTTATAACCAAACCCATTTGGCTCAGTTTAATTTAGGCCTTTTGGAAGAGTCGGAAGGCCATTTGGCCGAGGCTGAGGCCATCTATCATAAGGTCATTAACTCCAATCAGATGATCTTGGCTTATTACCGCATAGGCCAATTAGCTTTAAATAGACGCGATTATCAAAAAGCCGTGGATTACTTAACGCCCGCCGTGCGCCTGGATCCGCGTTACGTGGACGCTTATTACGCTTTGGCTCAGGCTTATGAGGGCGTGGACAAAAAAGACGAGGCGGCCGAGGCTTATGGCCAGGTCGTGAACCTCTCCCCCAACACCTCCCGAGCCATAGAGGCTCAAAGCCGGGTGCGGCGACTATTGGGATTTGATGATACCCCCAAACGCTAGCTTGACCAGGAGGGCTCTTGACGTGAGCCCTTTTATGGTTATGGAGGTCTTGGAAAGAGCCCAGGAGTTGGCTCGCCAAGGCCGCGACATTATCCACCTGGAAGTGGGCGAGCCGGATTTCCCGACCCCCGACGTAGTCACCCAAGCCATGGTCAAGGCTCTCCATGACCAAAAGTTTTATTACACGCATTCCTTAGGCGATCCGGAGCTCCGCGAGACTTTAAGCTGGCATTACAAAAAACGTTATGGCCTAGACATTGATCCGAGCCGTTTTTTGGTTTGCCCAGGGACTTCCCCTGGCTTAACCCTTCTTTTTGGGGCCATCCTTTCGCCAGGGGAAGCGGTCGTCATTACGGATCCCCACTATTGCTGTTACCCTAATTTCATAAAATTCTTCGGTGGCCGGGTCATTTTGTGCCCAACCCAAGAAAGCGATGGCTTTCGGCTCGATCCGGAGAGAGCCAAAGCTTGCCTTGGCCCAGACGTCAAAGCTTTGATCATTAATTCCCCAGCCAATCCCACGGGCGCCGTTTTGGGCCCAGATCGCTTAAAAGCTTTGGCCGGGCTGGACGCGTTAATCATTTCCGATGAGATCTATCACGGCTTAAATTACCAAGACGAGCGCGATCACTGTGTTTTAGAGTATGTGGATCGAGCGGTGGTGGTGGGCGGTTTCTCCAAAAGTTTCGCCATGACGGGTTGGCGGATTGGCTATTTGATCTTGCCTTTGGATTTAGTGCGAACCTTTCAAACTTTAGCCCAAAACTTTTTCATCTCCGTTTCCGCGGCGGCCCAAAAAGCCGCGGTCGTGGCTTTGCGCGAGGCTTGGCCAGTAGTGGAAGAGAGACGCCTTATCTATGATCGGCGACGGAAACTCTTATTGGCCGGCTTAAAAAAAATGGGTTTGGGCGTCTTGGTGGAGCCCACGGGGGCATTTTACGCCTTGGCCAGAGCCGACCATTTAGGCGCGGATTCAAAAGCTTTAGTCTTTGATATTTTAGAGGAGACTGGGGTGGGTTTAACGCCAGGTCGCGATTTTGGCTCTTTGGCCGAGGGTTTTTTGCGTTTTTCTTACGCCAATTCCGAGGAAAATATCCAAAAAGCCTTGGCTAGATTAGCCGTTTTTGTCGAAAAACGTCTGGCCAAAGGCGGCTCTAGACCATGAAACCTAAGGCCTCGCCCCCTATCGAGCCCGCCCAAAAAGCCGACTTTGTTCTCTCGGCGGCTGGCCCAAGTCAATTTCCTCCCCCCTTGGTTTTTGAGGTGGCTTTTTTAGGTCGCTCCAATTCGGGCAAATCCTCTCTCTTAAACCGCTGGCTAGGCCGCAAATCTTTGGCTCGGGTCAGCAAAACCCCTGGCCGGACGCGTTTAATCAATTTTTTTGAGGCGCGCTGGGCCAAAGGCGAGCCTTCTTTCTACGCGGCTGATTTGCCGGGTTATGGTTTCGCCGCGGCTCCTAAAGCCATGGTGGCTAGCTGGGAAGAGTTGGTTAGAGCCTATTTGGAGACCCCCAGGCCCAATCGCCTGGCCTTTTTGCTCATGGATATTCGAAGGGATCCCCAGATTGAGGAAAAAAATCTAACGCGCTGGCTCAAGGATTTGGCCATAGATTTCCGCCTCATCGCCACTAAATGCGATAAGCTTGGCCAGGGCGCGCGAGCCCAAAGGCTAACTTTAATTCAGAAAGCCTTGGGTTTGCCCGAGAGACCTTTGCTCTTTTCCGCTTTGACCGGGGAAGGCCGAGCTGAGCTGGTGACCTTAACTAGGGAGCGGATCTTGGCCAATTCTTCGCCGCCCTTGGAATCAGATCTTTAAAAATTATTGAAATGGGTTTTTTAGCCCCAGTTTGAAATATTTGTTTTTCGCTTTTCGTCCTTTTCTCGCCTAAAAACCAAAAAACCAGAATAGCCCGCCGGTCAAGCTATTATTCCCCCTAAATTTCGCTAGCCAAGACCCGCGGAGCCGAGAGCTCAAGACGGGCGCCTTCGTCGGCTCGGCCAACTGGCGAATGGCTTCGGCCCAAGGATTTTTTTAGGGCGCTTAGGGTCGTTAGGAGCGCTCTAAAAGATTATAAATCTAGAAATTACTTAAGTAATAGGCGCTATTTTTATGTTATATATAGTTGTTTAAAATAAATATAAATTAAATGATCATATA
Source organism: Deltaproteobacteria bacterium (assembly GCA_031270705.1). Taxonomy (GTDB): domain Bacteria; phylum Desulfobacterota; class Desulfarculia; order Adiutricales; family Adiutricaceae; genus JAIROO01. The sequence goes on along the minus strand of JAISWW010000177.1, from coordinate 4,823 downwards.
GATATATAAAAATGACATAGATCTGATTAGGCCTAGGCCAGCGACCGGATCCTCGCCTTAGGCCGTCTCATAAAAAGACTTGACTTTGGCCCGATTATCTATTAAATAACCAGTTAATGGCTTTTGGCTCTGGGGTAATCTAGCTCGTCTGTGACGGCCCTCGCTAAAACGTAAGCCGGACAGGCAGGTGATAGTTTTTTGACTAGCAACAACATGGGCATTGAGGTCTCTGTTCGCGATAATGACGTGGAGCAGGCCATCAAAGCCCTAAAGCGGAAGATTGCCCGCGATGGCTTGCTTAAGCAGCTCAAAAGCAAAAAAACTTACGAAAAGCCAAGCGAGCGACGCAAGCGCAAAGAGCGAGAATCCAAGCGGCGTATTCGCAAGGCTCTGGCTCGTCGGGCGCGTCGTATCCCGAAAGAGTAGGGGCGGCTGGGCCCTGGCTCGCTTTTTTACAGGCGGCGGCGCTCAATAAGCGTGTCGGCCGCCTTTTTGTTAGGCTGAACCACTAGGGGTCTGAGCCTCTGGCGGTCTTAGGGTTGGGAGGCATTGATGGGCGAACATATTGGCATTACGATCTCCAACCATTTTTTATCGAACCAGCAGTTGTCGCCTGGGGCCACTGGTTCTTTTACCCGGCTTTTGCAGTCTTTGGTCTTGGCTTGCAAGATCATCCAAAAGGACGTGGGCAAAGCTGGTTTGGTTGATATTTTAGGCCGGGCTGGCTCGGTCAATATCCAGGGCGAGGAAGTCCAAAAACTGGACGAGTTAGCCAACATGACCGTTAAGCGCCGTCTTTCCAGCTCAGGCGAGGTCTGCGCTCTGGTCTCCGAGGAAGAGGCCGACATCATTGAGATTCCTCGGCAATATCCTCGTGGCAACTATATTGTTCATTTTGATCCCTTAGACGGTAGCTCCAATATTGACGCCAACGTCTCCATAGGGACTATCTTTTCCATCTACCGGCGGATTTCCCCACCCACTTCCGATCCCACGACCAAAGACGTTCTCCAACCTGGCTTAAAGCAGGTGGGAGCGGGCTATGTCCTTTATGGCTCCTCGTGTATCTTGGTTTTTTCGACTGGGCAAGGGGTCAATGGCTTTACTTTGGATCCCTCCATTGGGGAGTTTTTGCTGTCGCACCCCAATATCCGCGTGCCTCGTCGGGGCAAAATTTACTCCATTAACGAGGGCAACTATTGCTTTTGGGATGATGGCACAAGACGTTATATTGACTGGCTCAAACATGGGCAAGCCGATCACAACACCATCTACTCCAGCCGCTACGTGGGCTCCTTGGTCTCTGATTTTCACCGCAATTTGCTTTATGGCGGCATCTTCCTTTACCCGGCGGATCTGAGAGACCCGGCTAAACCCAAAGGCAAATTGCGGCTGATGTGCGAGGCCAATCCCATGGCTTATATCGTTGAGCAAGCTGGCGGCATGGCCACGACTGGCTCTACGCGTATTTTGGAGATTGAGCCCAGTTACATCCATCAGCGCGTTCCCCTGATCATTGGCTCGCCGGATGATGTGACCACTTATCAGGACTTTTTAAGCGGTCGTCGGTGATCGCCAGAGGATGGCCCAGGCTTTTATTCTGGGTTTTGTTGATTGGTTTTTCGTTTCTTCTTACCTTGGGGCTGGATATCTGGCGATTTCCAGCCTCAAGGTTTTTAGGGCCTTTGTGGGCGGCCATCATTCTGGCCCTTTTAAAGGTTCGGCTGACTCTCCCCAATTATCTTTATCCCATCAGTCAAGGCCTCATTGGCTTATTGGTGGCCTCAAGCCTTAATCCATCCACTTGGTCTATCTTGGCTCGCTCCTGGCCGTTTTTGGTGGGCGGCACAATTTGGTCCATCTTAGCCTCAGTCGTCATAGGTTTGGTTCTTTTTTGGCTTAAGGTTTTGCCCGGCTCGGCGGCGGTTTGGGGGTTGTCCCCAGGAGCGGCTGGGGTTATGACCATCATGAGCGGCGACTTTGGGGCTGACGCTCGCTTGGTGGCTTTTACCCAATATTTGCGCGTTTTGGTGGTCTCCATGGTGGCGGTCGGGGTGGCTCGGGTGGCCTTGACCGCGACGCCTGACCCAGAAACGACCAAGGCTTTTTGGCTGGCCGTGGGGTGGGGGGATTTAATGGGGATCATTGGCGTCATCGCTCTGGGCCTATTAATAACGCGCCTCACCAATCTCCCGGGCGGCTTAATTCTAATTCCTTTGGTTTTGGGCGTCTTGGCGGAAAACTTTTTTGGCTTAAATATCGCCCCGCCTCCTTGGATCATGATCCCCGCTTACGCGGTTATGGGCTGGAAAGTCGGCCTCACCTTTGATCGCGAGACAGTCATAAGAACCCTAAAAATGCTCCCCGCCGTGGTCTTGGCCATCTTAGCCCTCATCGCCGCTTGTGGTTTATTCGCGGTGGCCATGGTCTATTGGGGCGGCATTGATCCATTGACCGCCTATCTGGCCTCAAGCCCAGGCGGTTTGGACGCGGTGACTATCATCGCCAGCGCCTCAGGGGCGGATTTGCCCTTGGTCATGGCCATGCAGTCTTGTCGGCTTCTCATTGTGATTATGACCGCCCCATCGCTCGCTCGCTGGATTAGCCAAAAAAAATTGACCGGCTCTGACCAGTAGTTGGCCCCAGAAGAGCCGATTTCCTAAAGCCTCTAAAATTATAAATTGAATTTGTAAGCCAAAAAGCTTTAAGGGCAAGATTCGCCTAAGGGATCAAAGGCTTGGGGTTTGGCTTGGACTTTTAGGTAAGGGGCCAGATCTTTCGGATGGCCTTGTTGATGGGTTTGGCGCAACAAGGCCAGAAGGCGTTTGACGCCTTCGCGGCCTTCGGTTCCGCCTAAAGCCGCCCACAAGTAGAAGGATCGATCCAGATCCTGGGCGGCCTCGGGAATTTTTCGCTCAGCCAGACGCAATTTGGCCGAAAGCTCTAGATCCTGGGCCAAACCCGCTAGATTTTCCGTCTGGCGATCTATCTCCAAAGCTTCGCTCAAAAAAGTCCAAGCTAAGGGCCTATCTTCGCGCTCTATGGCTAATGAGGCGGCTAAGGCCAAAGCGTCGGCTCGGGCGGAGATGGGGACGTCTTTGGTTTTTGAGGCCTCAAGGGCTCTTTCTATATAACTAATTCGCTCGGGGCTTTTATTGGCTTGGCTTAAGCGAGCCAGATTAGCTAAATAAATGGCTTTTCGCGGTTCTGGGGCGAACTCCAAAGCTTTTTGCCAATACATTTCCGCGTCCTTTAAGCGGTTGGCTTTAAAGGACAAGGAGCCTAGGTTGCCCAAGACGCTATCTAGCTCAGGGCGATCAGGCAAAGTCTCGGTCAGCTCCAAGGCCTGGCCCAAAGACCGGGCCGCCGCCTCTAACTGACCATCGGCCAAAAGAGCGGCCCCTAAAGAATTACGCGCGACAACTATTAGATTGGGGTTATCGGCCAGGCGAGCGAAGACCAAACCCTCAGTAAAAAAGCGGGCGGCTTCTCGGTGGCAACCACGTTGATACCAGCCCATGCCTTTGTTTAAGGTGTCTTTGGCTTGCCCTAAGTTAAAGGGATCCTGAGGCGGCATGGGCCCACAAGAGAGCGTGACTATAAGCCCTAAGCCTAAAAAGCTCGCGGCTAAGAGACCTTTGAAAGCCATTTAGCGCTCCCTGGCCGGGCGAGTTAAGCCTTGTGGAGCTTCTTCTGGCTTTAGGTTGCCGCGGATTAAGAAGTTTCGTTTGATGGAATCCAAGATCTGATCCACGTCTTTTATGCCTTCGCGGGCGCCTCTGGCCACTTCTGGAAAAGAGCGCGTCCCGGTCTCCACTTGCCGTAAAATACCTTCGATTTTGGCGGTAATGGCCGGTAGATCTTTGCGCATATTGCTGGAGGTGGCGGCCAGGTTTTCGGTTAAGTTTTTTAATTCAGTCAAAGAGGCCAAAAGCTCGTCATGAAGCTCGCGGCTTTTTATTAAGTTGCCCAAGGAGCCTTCCCCAGAGGCGAGGGAGCCAGTTATTTTTTTTATATTATCCAAAGTGCCAAATAAAGAGCCATCTTTTTCTTTGAGCTTGGCGGTTATGATGGTCACATTGGCCATGATGGCTTCCAGCTGGGCGAGCTTTTCCTCGAGCTTCAAAGCGGCGATGAGCTCTTCGACGCTTTGCGGGTCTTTAGCCGGAATCTGTCCTCCAGGCGGGATGGGAAAACTATGCGCCCCCCCGGGGATAATCTCGATATATTCGCTACCAATGATGGTGGGGCTATTGACGGAGCACAGACTATCGCCTTTTATGCGTTGGGCGAACTCGGAAAGGACGGTTAAGTGGATTTTGACCAGGTTATCGTCGGTTAGCTCCAATTTAGAAACCCGGCCAATGTCGAGCCTTAAAAATTTAACCTTGACCCCAGGCATAAGGCCATGACCGCTTTTAAAAAGGGCGAAATAGTTTTGGTAGGTCGACAGCCAATCCCGCCCAGCTCCAACCAAGACCATGGCTCCGGCGATGAGGGCAAAACCCAAAACGAGTATCAAGCCCGCCATTTTTTCCGCCCAAGTGTAATTCATAGATGATCAGCGCCTTGGGATAGCGATTATCGCTAGCCTGTTAGATAGCCTAGTAGCACATTTTGTAAGTAACCAGCCAAGCGCGTTCGATTGGCTAGAGAAGATAATTATGTTCCCAAATAAATCAACGAAAAATTATTGCTCCTTTATAATCCGTAATTCTCATTATTTTTCTGGCTATAAATTAAATGATTATTTTCAGGAGTCTTCTTTTGCAATCATCGACCTCTACTTGATAGACTCTCACACAACTACTGGAAAGTCAAGT
>JAISWW010000153.1 GCA_031270705.1 Deltaproteobacteria bacterium | reverse complement strand
CTGAGTTGAGTTTGATGATTCGCTCTTTTAATTTTTGTCCCAATCCCTAAGTTTTCGCGAAGCGTTTTCTCCAAGTTGTTTTCCGACTGTTTTTAAGCCACCAATGACTCCACCCACGTGGCCATGTCGCGAACCTGGGCCCTCGCGTCATTCATAGCCGCTCTCAAAAATGGCCGATATTCTGGCTCCCACTGATTTTTCATGGCGTTTAAGGCGTTAACTTTCCATTGCCAGTCGCGATCCGGGGCAATGTACCAAAACTTCGGCCCCAGTTTTTGCTCAATGACCGAGTAATCCAGTTCCACAATGGTCGTTAAATCCAAAAAAAGACTCAACTCTTCTAGCCCTGGAAACTCTAACTCTTCTTTCCACTGGCCCCGGTTAAAAGGACAGGCGTTTTGACAGACCTCGCAACCATAGATCCAGGCCCCAGCCGCCGCTGAAAAAGGATGATTTATCCAATTGACTGGGCTAGAGGCGTTGATAAAAGTCAGACACGAGCCGGGCCTAGTCAAATACGGCTCAGTCAAAGCCAAGGTGGGACAAGCTTTCTGGCACAACTGGCAATCTTTTGGGCACGGTTTAAGACTTGAGTCGGCCAAAAGCTCCAAAGGCTTATCCAAAACCCAGGCTTCCAACCGGACATAGGAGCCAGAAGACAGGTAAAAAAAATTGTTCCGCCGACCAAGGCCCAGACCGGCTTTTTTGGCCGCCCAACGCAAAGGAACTAGGCCATACTTTCTTTCCGTCACCGCTTTTAAGCCCAGCTCAAGCAAAAATAATTCGAAGGCTAAGCTCGTCTTATGCCCGGGGCTTTGGGGATCTATACGGCTATCCACGCAAAAGCCGCTAGCCACTCGGCCCAGTAAGTTAGGCGGAATCCGGTATTTCCCATAACTAGAGGCGACGATGAGAACCGATTGGGCCCAGGGATAGTCCACCTTTAAGCGCTGAAATCGGGACAGATAATCAAACATCATTTGATCCCACTTCTTGAGGCCATCACTAGGGATCCGGGCCAAACGCTCGTCCAGCTCGGCTCCATAATCATCCAGCTCCCCTACTGGAGTAAGACCACAAGCCTCATAACCCAATTCTAAGGCCTTATCTTTAATCGACTCGGCCAATCGCGACAGAGACATTTTCGCTCCCACTTTTTTTAGGCCATTGCTTAAATAACCCTAAATCAGCTGAAAAATGATAAAATAATGACAAAAAATTCTATTCAATAAAGCCTAGGTAAGAGCCTGACCCCCGCCCTAGGCTTTATAGGCGCTAGCTTGGTTCCTAGCGACTTATTTTTTGTCCACTTGGCAAGTGATGATTCCGCTTGATCTAAAACATTTGTTGCAAGACAGACAAGTGGCCGGGGAGCGATCCGTTTTCCACCGGTTAGCCAAATTTGGCTCCCGGATCAGGGGCCGGCAGATCGAGATGGCGGTCACTGGCGTCTCGGCCAGGGCTTTTTCCACAAACTCGGGCCTTCTATAACCCCCGACGCTAATCACCGGAATCTTAACCGCCTTGGCCACCGCGCTGGCTCCTTTTAAAAACAAGCCTTCCGAGCCTTCTTTGGCGGACGGGACAAACGACGAGTCCCCGCCATCCATGGTGAGCCCCGCTGAAATCTCGATCATGTCCAGACCCATTTTTTCTAACCCTTGGGCCACGTTAACGCATTCTTCCAAGGTGATGGAAGGCTCGACCCGATCGCTCATGGGCATTTTGAGGCCAACCGGATAACCTGGGCCCACCGCTCCCCGAACAGCCTCATAAACCTCGAACAGAATCCTGGACCGGTTTTTAATGGAGCCACCGTAACTATCCGTCCGGTGGTTGTAATATGGAGAAAGGAATGTGTTAATCAGGTAGCCGTGGGCGGCGTGGATTTGGACGCCATCGATCCCCGCCTCTTGACATCGCTTAGCCGCCCGAGCGAAGTCTTCCGCGATCTTCTGAATTTCAGCGAAAGTCGCTTCGTGGTAAACCCGATCCGGGGCCACTTCCAAGGTAGACACCCCCAGCTGGTCATGACCCTCCTGGGCGCTGGTTTTGTAACCCGCGTGGTTGAGCTGGACAAACAAAAGACTCTGTTTTTCCTTGGCTACGCGAGAGGCCTTTTTTAGGTCGTCGACGAACCCGTCATAAGAGCACTCGACCATAATAGGGGCTATTTTAGCGCCAGCGGAGATGGCCATCTTGCCTGTTATGTTGAGCCCACAACCTCCTTCCGCCATTTGTCGCCATAAATCTAAATGGCGCTGAGTAATCCGGCCGTTCTCCGCGGCGAACTCAAAGGTCGCGCTTCTGACCAACCGGTTGGGAACCGTCAAAGGCCCAATAGAAAATGGGCGGTCAATCAAGTTTATGTCTTTTCCCACGCAAAAACTCCCTTTTTGCTAAAATAACAAATAAAAAAGGTTTATTCGCCAACCAGGAGACCAACGTCATCAATTCGTTAAATGGCCCCCTACTCCCACCTCTTCGACAAATCGCGCGTTCTAGATCTTGGCCACGCGCCGATTTTAGAGGGCAATTTTTGGTTACCCCCAGCCTGAGCGTCTTTGAAGATCATTTAATTATGTATATACAACAAAAATAACAAAATACCGCCTATTTTTGAGAATTCTTAGACCCTTGTCCATAACTTTAAGATTAAGACGTGGTCAATTAGCCTGTTTTCTGGGTTTTATCGCCTATAATCGCCAAAATCATTTTGACCTAACGTTCCAGACTATTGGGCCGCGACCGCTTTCCCATATTTTTAGGGATCCGAAAGCCTAATGGCCGTAAGTCCCCCTCGTTAGCCGGCTTTGGCCTTTAATCAATCAAAAGATCCACGGGCGTTTAATTCATAATTATTGTATATACAACAAATACTCAAAAAAATAATCACAAATTTTCCAAGGCGTCTAGCACATTTTCCAAGGCCTCTTGCCCGACCGTCCCAAGTTTTTCCCGCATCTTCTTTTGGCCCTCAGCCCACAAGAGTTTAGCCATATCCAAGGTTTTTAGGCCACTAACGGTTAAAAGTAGGCGCCGATTACGGCTACCCGGCTCCTTAACGTCCACCACCAATTCCTGAGCGAACAAGGGCTTCAAATTCCTGGCTAGGGTCGACTTGTCTAGCTCGCTCAAGTCAGCCAACTCTCTAACGCTACAATACTCGGCCCCCGTTATGTTCAGGAGAATGGAATACTGGCTTATCGTGACCCCGCTGGCCAATAACTCGCGGTCATAAAATTTGGTGACCGCCGCCGATAGACGCCGCGTCTTTAAGCAAAAACAGTCCGGTTTTATCTTTTTTAAAATTGTTCGCATGGCTAACCGCGTTTACTGTATATACACCATTATAGGAATTTTTTCCTAGTTGTCAAGCCTCTGACCAAAAAAAATTAAAACATTTACAACATCCGGAAATCATTAAATAAATTTCGAGGCCCCAAGACGGTTCGCCCAAAAAACCACTCCTGAGGCTCGCGAAAAAAAACTCCGCTCTTTCCGGGTCTCGCCTGGGCCTCT
>JAISWW010000152.1 GCA_031270705.1 Deltaproteobacteria bacterium | reverse complement strand
ATTCCTGTTTTAGCCGCCATTGGCCATTCCACGGATTTGTCTCTAGTGGAGTTAGCCGCCGATGGGCAAGCCATTACCCCCACCGCCGCGGCGGAAACCGTTTTTCCCGATATTACCCTTCTTTTGGGTCAATTAATTGAAAGCCAGAGGCGCTTAAAGGTTGGCGGCCTAAATTTTTTGGCTAAAAACCTGGAACGCTTAAAAGCCCTCAAAACCCGCCTTTTTCGCTTTGAAAATCGTCTTCTTTTGGAACGCCAAAGATTGGACAACCTCATGGCCAATCTTGGCCAAGCTAGCCGAAGGTATTTGGCCTTCTCGCGGCAAAGATTGGCTAGCCTCACTCGGGATCTGGCTTTCAGGTCCCCAGTCTTAAAATTGAGACGCGCTCGCTCGGAACTGGAAGTCTTGGTTAAAAGCTTGCCTTTGGCTCTGGCTCGCCGCTTAGCCGACCAGCGCCGAGAATTGGCCACCTTAACCGCTCGGTTAGGCTCTATCTCGCCTTTAGGCGTCTTGAGTCGAGGTTACGCTCTGGTCACCACAACCGCGGGCGAGGTTATCCGCTCCAGCTCAAAGGTTCCCAAAGGAGCCCTGATCCAGGTTCGCCTGGCTCAAGGCCAATTAATCGCCCAAGTTACTGATTCGTTGCCGGGCTAAACATTTTTCTCGCCAGAAGGCCATGGAGTTAGCGATGGACAAACTAAAATCCAAAATCCAGTCCTTATGCCTTTCTGATCTACGATATATGGACGCTGAAAAGCGTGAGCGTTTAAAACAGGCGGTCTTGATAAATCTTGAGAAAATTATCGCGGATCTCAAGTCAAAATTTGTCAGTCCTGAGGCTTATAACCAATTTTTGGAAATGATCAAAGAAAAAAACAAGAAACCCCCTGAAGAATAAGATTCCTCTCGCCGCTCAAGGCCTTTTAGGCCTTAAGCGGCCTTGAAATCCGCCTTGTTCCAGAGTTTTTGACTCCTGGATAGGTTAGTTGTCTTCTAAAAAGGCTATAAAATTAATTTATTGACAGCGAGTAATTTTTTCTTATTTATTTCTTTTTACGCCTATATTCACGCAAATCATTACTAAAATTGTAATTTAAAAAATTTTTAACGTTAATAAGATTGTAAAGCTCTCATTCAGCAAATTTATAAATATTTCATTTTATATCAAATAATATTTCAATAATATCATTAAAAATAGCATGATATAGTATATTTATTTGTTAAATACCATATTAAAGCCCGAATCAGCTAAAGTTTCTATTACTATTAGTTCCCCATGGGCCCTTGAGCGCCGCCCGATCTCGACTCACAATCCACTCGTTCTCGCGCCAATTCTCGGGAAAACTCTAATTCCATCCGCTGGAAAGTTGGAAATTTCCAAAATCATCCTGATATCCAAGAGTTGGCCCACATATTGACTACATCTCTGCGGTCAATGAACCGGATTTTCCATGGTTGGACGAGCCAATCCCTTAACCTTTGGCTAATTAATAACTTCTTGAGAGGCAAAAATGTCCTGATTTCCAGAAGTTAAGGGTGACCTTGACCCCAATCGCCTTAGTCTCTTCATATTTTAGTCAACCTCAGTCGCCGCGGTCAAACTTGACCTTGATCCTCGAGCCGTCCGCTGGCCAGTCTAAAAGTTCAAAAAACATCCTGATTTCCAGGACTTAACCTGCGGTTTTGGAGCGTCTCCAAGGGTTAGGTGGCTCCAATTTCTCGCCTTAAAGACGGCCTAAAAAAATTATTAAACCTAAAAAATGTCTTAATTCCAAGACTTAGGTCGCTCTCGCTGGGCCTCTCCAAAAAATTTAGTTTTGGCTAGGTGGTCAAGGGAGCGATATAGGCCCGTCAAGTTAACTAATCCAAGAGGCCCATCAGAAAAAATAGCCTAATTTCCAGAGGTTATGGGCTAAGAACCCTTCCCTGAGGCCAGTCTGACCTTGGCCCGAAAGATGAAAACTTTTCAAAGCCCCAAAAAAATTTATCAAATAAAATCAAAGACTTAATTATTTTTTTAAAAATTCTTTCGAGAGCCCAAAAAATCGAAAAACGCAGATCTATTGAGAATAGCCAAGAAATAAGCGTCCAAAAAAATGTTCATAACTTGCTCACAATTTCTTCAAACCGCCTATATAAGCCAAATTTCCTAAAGTTCCCGAGGCGGCCCAAAACCCTTCTCAAGAGCGAAAATATAAAAATTTTTTTAATGATTTCCATAGGTTATAACGGCTAAACTTTGATTGTTCAAAAATTGAGCTAACTCGATGAGTTGAGAAGGCGGGCGGGGCTTGATCTTGGGGTCGTGATTGGTTAAGATACCCCTACGAACCTTCCGATATTTGGATCATGTTTGGAATACAGCTATATTATATTATTTATTGTTTTATCGTGTATTTCAGATAATTAGTTTTATTTTGCCATACAGTTATCGCGTTTATTTATATAACATCTCTTATGTTTTTCTCTGATCATTTTATCTTCTAATTTTCGCTGGTGGTAGAGATATGGAAATTTTTGCTAACACGCCGGACTCTGACGTTTGTTCTATGGAAAATCTAGCCCCAGATTCTTGTTTTGAGTCGGGGGCGGATTTGGCGCAAACTCAGCTTTCTGACGACTTAGTCTCGCCATTGAATCGATGGAAATTGGCTCAACAGGATTTGATCCAGGCCTTGTCGATCGAAAACTATAAAGTCTGGATCGAGCCTTTTACAGCGCGAGCTGAAGGTCATAATTTGGTCTTGGAATGTGGCGATCGTTTTTTCTGCCAATTTGTGACTGATAAGTACCTGAAGTTGATCCAGGATTGCTTCCAAAAGCATAGCCTAGCCGCTGGGCAACTTGAGGCCTCTGTGGAAATCATGGCGACTAGCAAGCCAAACTCGACGCCAAATGATTCTTTAGTCGAGGAAGTTCCACCCGCTGTTATAATGAATAACCATAGACAGTTGGCCCGACCACCAATTGGGCCTTTACAGGTCAATCCTCTATTTACTTTTAACCATTTTGTGCCTGGTGACGACAATATCGTCCCCTTAGAGGCCGCCAAAACCTTTGTTAAAGGCAATTTAGGTTTCAACGTTATTTTGTTTACTGGCGACGTTGGCTCGGGCAAGACTCATTTAACCCAAGCCATTTTACAAGACTATCTAATAAACTTTCCCGAAAAACAGGCCTACTATCTTTTCGCTGAAAACTTCGCTAATGAGATGTCCGCTTGTTTAAAACATCATCAGATGTCTGATTTTGTCTATAAATATCGTCAAGCTTGTGATATTCTCGCGCTTGAGGATTTCGATTTTTTCTGCGGCAAGCCAGCTTATGAGGCGGAGTTTATCTATACGCTAGAGTTTTTGCTTAATCAGGGTAAGAAGCTCGTTTTAACCACCCGAAAGTCATTTCAAGAACTCAATAAGTTAAGTCCTCAACTAAAAAGCAGAGTTAGCGCGTCATTTCCCGCTCAAACCAATCAACCCAGTTATAATGACAGAATTGCCATTTTAAAATATAAAGCTAAACTATCTAATTTAAATGTTAGTCCAACTATCTTGGAGTTTCTGGCTGATCGCACGAATGGCGACATGCGTAACTTGGAATCATTAATGATGACTATTTTGGCTAATAGTAGGTTCTCAAAAAGGCCTGTAACTATGGATTTAGCTCAAAAATGTCTGTCTTTTGTCCAAGATACAGCTAGTAACGAGCAATCTACTGACAGAATCATTAAATTAGTTTGCCAAAATTGTCATCTTGGTGAGACTGATCTCGCTTCAAATTCCAGAGAGCGTAATATTAAAGACGCTCGGGCTATCGCCATGTATTTAGTTCGAAATTTTACTAACTTGACTTACTCAAATATTGGAAAAGTCTTTAATAGGAAACATTCCACAACTCTTCATGCTATAGAAACCATAAAAAATCGCCTTAAAAATGACCCTAATCTTAAAGCCAAGCTGGACTATTTGACCCACCAGTTGATCAACCGCTAAATGTTCCAATTTAGGCCAAAAAACTGATAGACGCCACGGCGTTTGTCAGTTTTAGGCCAAACCTTTCTAAAACTCCTACTTCAATTCTTTTCCAAACCTAATTTTAACTAGTTTTATCGTTAACCAGATAATATGTATTTGGCCATCTTTTTCTCTGGCGGTTAGCGAGCCGACCGCCTCGCCCCCAGACGAGACGGTTAAATAGGATTAACTAATAGCTAATATTTAATTTTTAATTCCAAAATAAACTTTTAATATTAATGTCATATTATTGATTTTATTATTTAACATATAATTTAAACTTTTGAGTTAAAATAATTAGCTTTTAATGGCGGCTCTTGGTTAGCCGAGATCTGGACTTTTCCAAGGCCATGGACTATATTGGCTTAAACAAATCAGACAGAATCCTGGCTTGGGAGCCTGGTCATGGGCTGAAATTGTTAATTTATTGAACAATAATTTATTTAAAATTATTGTTATGAAATTTGCTAGTTCATTATCATTTTTTATTAATTAAAACTTCCTGGGTGACATTTTTAAGCGCCCAGCCGATGACCTTCGGGGAAGATTAAAGTCAGCCGTTAGCGGCCCTTCCCCATGATTTTTAACGCCATCACTACTCTGAGTCGCGCCTAAAAGGATCTTGCGCCAAGACACGATGGATGATTTGACCAGCGATAATCGCTTAGGCGTCTGGTCTATTTTTTTAGGAGCTCTCAGTTGAAAATTCTGGATCTGATTCCCGATTATGTTAAAAGCCTGCCCGACTATGTCCCCGGTAAACTCTCCGAAGACGTGGCCGAGGAGCTGGGGTTGCCCAAGGTCATTAAGCTAGCCTCCAACGAAAACTGCCTTGGGCCCTCGCCCAAAGCCGTGGAAGCTATCGCCCAGGCTTTATCGGGACTAGCCCGTTATGGAGACGCCTCTTCTCGCCGTCTTCGTCAGGCTTTAGCCGAATCTTTGGATATAAGTCCCGATTGTATCTTAGCGGGTAACGGCTCTTCTGAGTTTTTAGTCCTCATGTCCCATGTTTTATTGGGCCCAGGGCTATCGGCGGTCATGTCCAAACCCAGTTTTACCCTTTACGCCTCGAACGCCCAAGCTACTGGGGCTAAACCCGTGGAAATCCCGGTAACCAAGAAATTTGGCCATGATCTTGAGGCCATGTTATCGAAAGTGGATTGTTTCACCCGTCTAGTCTTTCTCGATAACCCTCTGAACCCAACTGGGGCTTGGCTATCCGCGACGCAAATCCGGAACTTTTTGGCCAGTTTGCCCAAATACTGTCTTTTGATCTTGGATGAGGCTTATGTTGATTTTAGCCGTCAACCTCGCCCTGACTACCAAGAGCTCTTAAATGGCGGTCGGGTGGCCATTTTAAGAACTTTTTCCAAAAGCCATGGCTTGGCTGGGCTCAGGGTGGCCTATTTATTGGCCCATCCCGATCTCATCGCCAATCTCAACAAAATCCGCCAGCCCTTTAACCTAAATGTTTTAGCCCAAGTAGGGGCCCTAGCGGCCTTAACCGATCGCGAGCATCTGGAAAACTCCAAAAAAACCACCTGGGCTAGCTTGGATTTTCTAGCCGAGCAGTTACCGCTTTTGGGTTTGCCAGTAAGCCCCACGGAAGCCAATTTTATCATGGCTGGCCCCACGCCTTTGGGAGCCAATGTTTTGGAGAAAGCTTTGCTACACAAAGGGATTATTGTCCGCTCTTTAAGCTCATTTGGCTTGCCCGGCCATATTCGGATAAGCGCGGGCCTACCGGCGGAAAACCGAGCCCTCATCAAGGCTTTGGAGCAAATCAACCGGATCCCGCCTAAAGATCTTAAAAAGACCTTTAACATTAGTTAACTAGCAAAATTTCATCTTAATTAACTTAAACGACAATTTTAAGAGGATTTTAATAAATTTATAAATTTGTTAAAATCCTCTTTGATTTGAAATATAATATTTATCAGCTTTATTCATCTGAAAAAATTAAAAACTCTTTAACGCTCTTAATCTAAGGCCCTCTTTGGCTCTGGACTTTTTCAGGCCCATGGGTTATATTGCCCCAGATTATTTGATCCCGAAAAGTCAGGCTTATCCGGGATTGGGTGGCTAGGCCCAGCCTTATGCCCTAATTTGAGCCAAAAATTAAGATAAAATTATCTAATTCCATTCTATTCTCTAAAAAAAGGAACTATCTCAATCATATAATACTAAATAAAAATGTTATGATAATTCGTTAAAGATAATTACGATTTAATTGATCTTGCCACCTTTTCCTTCTATAATCGATTTTTTTGAGGGGCTCTGATCCCGGAGGTTTTTTCATGGCCAAAAACGTCTTCCTCGCCTCAACCGACCAAGCGGCGGACAAAACCGCTCTGGCTAAGGCTTTCATTAATAGTTGTCCTTGCCAAGGCGGCAAACCTGGCTACTTTCAAACCCTAACCGACAATCCCGATAACCCCAAATTCGCGGAATTGGCTAGCCTTCTGGGGAAAACCCCTCGGGATCTTTATGGTTTGACCATCGCCGAAGCCGTTGACCTTTTAAATTCTGGCCAAAAAGCCGTTTTAATTGAGGAAATTTTAGGTCGTTACGCTCGTCTGGCTAGCCAATTCGAGGCCGTCATCATCGAAGGCGGCGATCCTAATCCTTTGGCGGCTTTTGAGCTCCAAGGCCTAGGAGCCGAATTGGCGGCTAATCTCGCCGCCCCGGTTCTCCTTTTATCCGGTGGGGATTTGGCCTTGGCCGCGAGTGGGGTTCGAGTTTTTAAAGACCGCCAGGCGGAGATTTTGGGCTTGGTCTTAGTGGATGGAGCTAACGCGGCTGAGGCGGCCAAAGTGGAAGTTTTAAAGGGCGTGGATATTCAAAGCGTTAAAGCCTCGGAATTGGCCCAACTCCCCGCCCAGTGGTGCCCCAAAATCCAAGCCTATGAGACCAAAGTGGTTACGCCCAAGCGCTTTGAGTATAACCTTATTGAGCGGGCCAAGGCCAATAAAAAGAAGATTGTTTTGCCCGAAGGCGATGATGATCGCGTGTTATTGGCCGCCGATGACATTCTGCGTAGGCAATTCGCGGACATTGTTATCTTAGGCGACGTAGCGGCCATTAAGGCCAAAGCCGCCGAGCTAGGCCTTAAGCATTTGGACAAAGCTGAGTTGGTCGACATTAAGACCGCCTCTTTCCGCCAGGAGCTGGTGGATCAATTCTATGAGTTACGCAAGGCTAAGGGCGTGACTCCGGAAAAGGCCGACGCTCAGCTACATGATCGCAATTGGTTCGCCACCATGATGGTTAAGGCGAAAAAAGCCGACGGCATGGTTTCTGGAGCCGCTGGCACCACGGCCGATACCATTAGGCCCGCTTTATCGATCATTAAAACCAAACCCGGTTGCTCCATCGCCAGTAGCGTTTTTTTAATGTGCATGAAGGATAAGGTTTTGGTTTTTGGCGATTGCGCCATTAACACCAATCCCACCCCTCAGCAGTTAGCCGAGATCGCCGTTATCTCCGCTCAAACTGGCCAAGCCTTTGGAGTTGACCCGAAAGTGGCCATGCTGAGTTACTCCACGGGCACCTCAGGCGCGGGCCCGGACGTGGACGCTATTCATGAGGCCACCAAATTAGCCCAAGAATCGGCCGCCCAACACTTCCCCGGCTTGCCCCTTGATGGGCCTATGCAATTTGACGCGGCTTTGGATCCCAAAACGGCCAAAGGCAAAATGCCTAATTCGAAAGTGGCTGGCCAAGCCACGGTTTTGGTTTTCCCTAGCCTCAACGCGGGCAATATTGGCTACAAAGCCGTTCAACGCACCTCTGGAGCCGTGGCCGTTGGTCCCATCATCCAAGGCTTAAACGCTCCGGTTAATGATCTTTCCAGAGGTTGCACGGTGCCGGATATTATTAATACTGTGGCTATCACCGCGGTGCAAGCTCAATAAGCAATAGGCGCGTATGACCATCAAAGTTGGTTTTTTGGGCTATGGTCGCATGGCCCAAGCCATTTCCGAAGGCCTAGATCGCTCGGGAACCACGCCCTACGCCGAACAAGCGGCAAGCGACGTGGCTACTGATTTGTTACTGGGTTTGGCCAAAAAGCGCGGCTTTTCGGCCCAGCCCAGTAATCAAGCCCTTTTAGCCCAAAGCCCGGTGGTCATTATCGCCGTAAAGCCCCACCAGGTGGGCCCGGTTTTGCTAAAAGACCAAGCGTCCCTAGACTCTCAGCTTTTTATCTCCATAGCCGCGGGCGTAACAATAGAGACTTTAAAATCTTATCTGCCGCCCCAGGCTAAATTAGTGCGGGTCATTCCCAATCTCCCCGCCCTGGTTGGCCGGGGCGTCACCTTAATTTGCGCCCCGCCGGAGACCTCTCCTGAGCATTTGGCTTTAGCCCGCTCGATTTTTCAGTCCGTGGGCGTCACCGTGGATCTCCCGGAAAAGCTTTTTGACGAGGGCACGGCGGTGAGTGGCTCGGGCCCAGCCTACTTCTTTTTGGTTATGGAAGCTATGGTTCGCGGGGCCGTTCGTTTAGGCTTAACCTGGGAGATGGCTAAGGAAATGGTCGCCCGCGTCGCCCAAGGAGCCGCCGAGACAGTTTTGGCTCGCCCGGATCTCGCTTTAGCTGATTTGCGCGATCAAGTCACCTCCCCTGGGGGCACGACGGCGGAAGCCTTGTATGTATTAGAGGAAGGGGCCATAACCGCCCTCTTCCAAGAAGCTTTAGTGGCCGCCACGCATAAGGCCAAAAAATTAGTTTGACCTTATTTATCTAGGCAATTCATGAAAAAAATCCATCTTACGCCAAAAAGCGATTATGAAAGCCCAAATCTCCATAAAAGGCTAGATTGTTTTGGCGAATTTAACCATAATGACCCGATCTGTTTTGGCGGTTGCGCTTTGGCTTTATGTTGCGCCAACGCCAAATCCAACAATTTTGAGGGTCATTTTACCGAAGAAATGGCTAGACCCGCGCTAACCAACAATTGGAACGATCTTGCTTAAAATTATGTCTAAAATAGGTTTGGCCGTCTTTTTAGCCATGTTTTTGACCCTTGGTTGTGGCGCGCCGGGGGCCAAATTATGGGAAAAAGCCGCTCAACGCTCTGTTGGCCATGGTTTTCGGCCTTTAAGCCTTTACGCTCAGCCTTTTCATCTGTCCGCCCTTTTAAAAGGCGGACAGAATTCGGAACTAGTGGTCTATCTGGAAGGCGATGGCCGATCCATAGTCCACGGGCAACCGGCTAGCGATCCGACGCCGCGAGACGCTCAAAGCCTCGAATTAGCTCTTTTGGATCCCGCGCCGGCGGTCTTGTATTTAGCCAGAATCGGCCAATTTCAGCCTCTGGGCTCGACCCCGGTTAGCTCGGAGTATTGGACGGATAAAAGACTCTCCGAAGAAGCCGTCATGGCCGCGAATGTGGCCATTGAGCGGGTCAAAGCCATGGTTGGGGCGCAAAAAATACATTTGGTAGGTTATTCCGGCGGCGGGGGTTTGGCGATTCTGATCGCCGAAAGACGATCGGACGTGGCTACCATTGTGACCGTGGCTGGGCTTTTGGATATCGACACTTGGGTGCGAAATAAAAATTGGCGGCCTCTAGTGGGTTCCCTTAATCCCATAAAAAATACTTGGATGATCGCCCATATTCCGCAGATTCACGTTTATGGTTTAGACGATCAAATAATACCACCAGAATTATCTTATAAGTTCGCTAATTCCGCTAAATTCGCTAAATTAACGCGAGTGAGTCAAGATACTGATCATTATAGCGGTTGGACAAAAAAATGGCCGGATCTTTTAAACAAATACATATTGCCCTTAAGGCGAGACGAACTTCCGACTGAGGCGACGCCTAACAAATCGCTTGAGTCCGTGTTATTTGGCCGTTAAGCGCTATAACTCCGAGTCGAGTAAATTTTTATTTTTAAACATATAAATATAACAAATATTTTACACAACTAACTTATAATCTTAGTTAATAGTATATTGGTTGACCAAAAACATCACTTCTAGTCAAACTGGTCTAGTTAGACGCTTCTCGCCTTCGGGCCCAGAGGCTTTTTATTTTTGTTTCTAAAGCCACATCGTGTTAAAATAATCCGTTAGTCCAGGTCAATGGCTTTTAAGGTCAATAAGGTCGCCTCGTCACTCCAAAGGGTCAAGCTAAAGGAAAACGCGCGAAATTGGTCTATTTTTTTATTTATCTAAATAATTTAAGCGTTTTCCAAGCGTGATTTTGGCGGAGAATTTTACTGTTTTGAGGTTTTCTATTTCATGGGCGTTTTATCCTCGGAGTACCAGGTTGTCAAGGAGGAAAATCCCCTTAACGTGACCCAAGCCGACTTGGTGGTGGGATTTTTGTCGCGAGACGACGCCACAACCATTGAGCGGGTTGTGGTCAAAGTTTCGGAAGGATTGGCTCAAGATTACCCTGATCTCAAGGCGGCCTTGATTTTAAGCGATTGTCATTCCACGGACAATGTCGTGGAGACCTTCTTTAATATCCCCACGACTCTCCCTAAATTAGCCATAGTCGCGCCGCCCAACCAGAACACCCCCACCCAAGGCTTATTAAACCTTTTTTATCTAGCCGAACGTTTAAAAGCCCAGATTGTCGTCGTCCAAAGCGCCGACACCTTAACCGTCAAAAGAACCTGGATAAAACGGCTCATCCACCCCATTATCATGGACACGGCTGATTTTACTAACCCCTTGTACGCCCGCAACGCCATTGACTCCCCAGTCACCAATCTCATGGTTTACCCCATGATCCGGGCTTTATTCGGTCGGCGCCTCAGGCAACCGGTCTTAGCCGACTGGGCTTTTAACGCTAAATTCTTAAAAGCTTTGTTAGCCTATCCCGACTGGCCCGATTCCCCTAGCCTTATGATTCCGGAATTTTTAATTAAGGTTATGGCCATCATTGGCGGGTTTCGGATCTGTCAAACCATTATGACCGAGGGGCGTCATGGACTCTCTAACCGCGTTATGGACACGCCCCATATCATAGGGATGTTTAAGCAACTGGCCCAAGCCATCTTTGAGTCCATGGCCAGGTTTAAAGACGAGTGGTCAAAGATAACTCGCTCCAAACCCACTTCGGTCATTGGCACGGATCTTAAACAGGAGCTTTTTCCGACTCGCTACAAAATCCATCTTGAGGAGCTCCACCAAGATATTTTGGATTTGTTAAAAGAGGCGACTCCTCAATGGCAAGAAGTTCTCGGCCCAGCCTCCAATCTGCTCGAATACCTCTTGGTCACTCCACTCGGGGATCTGGAGATCTCCTCCCAAAACTGGGGTTTGTTTCTCTTTATGTGCGGGGATATTTACGAGCGGCTAGACTCTCCGGGCCAGGAAAAACTCATGACGGCCATGACCCCAGTCTTTTTGGCCCGCTTTTTGACGTTCCAAAAGCATACCATCGGCTTATCCCCCATCCAGGTGGAATCCAAAGTGGAAAAGGCCGCTGAAAACCTGGAAAAGCTGAAAAAGGAGCTTTTAAGCTAATTACCGCTTAAAAATGCCCCGCCCCTTCTTTCCAAAATCTGGCCAATCATATTATAATGATAATAATCCTAAGGCTTATGGCGGCGGGCTGGCTTATGGCCTTTTACTCTCCTTTAGGATCGCGCCAATAATTACGCCTTTAGCTTGAATAATGGGTACGCTAATGAAAAAAATCATTTTGGCTTTAATATTATCTTTGTCGCTCATGGGCTCGAGCCTGGCTTTGGCCCAAAAGCCTAACCCCAAGCCCGTAGCCCCGAGCCAAGAAGCTGTGGCCGAGCCAAGGCCGAAGATGGTCTTGCTGGAGACGGAATACGACGCCAAGCTAAACCCGCCAGGGAGCTCGGTCAGCCATCAGTTCGTGGTGCGCAATGAGGGCGACGATAACCTTCAACTAGAGGTTGTCCCGGGTTGCGGTTGCACGGTCACCAATTACGACCGCGTCATTACCCCAGGCTCCACCGGAACCATTACGGTAACCGTGGATCTTTACGACGCCTGGGCTGGTCGGTTTGTCAATAAAGCCGTGACGGTCAGCTCCAATGATCCTAAAATACCGGTGACTAGACTCATTATGAGGGCTCAAGTCGCGCCTAAGAAAACCGAGGGTAGCGCGCCTGAAGCGAAAGACCCTGAGCCAAAAGACTCTGAGTCCAAAACGACCGAAGCCCAATAACGCCCTAATATTATCGCGCTTCGCGCGAAAATATTAGGGTTTTCCTCATAACTATTTTTATTTTTAGGTTTTTATCGTGCGCGTTCTTCTGACCAATGACGATGGCATTCAATCGGACGGGTTACTATCCGCTTATCAGGCTTTGCGCTCCGCTGGCCATCAAGTTACGGTTTGCGCCCCAGATCGCGAAAGGAGCGCCCAGTCCCAAGCCATTACTTTGCGCGCGCCTCTTGAGGTCAAGCCGCGAACTTTGCCGGATGGAGCCATAGGTTACGCTATCACGGGCACGCCGGCTGACTGTTCTCGCCTAGGTTTCACAATGTTAGTCCCAGAGCCGGTGGATTTAGTCATTAGCGGCATCAACAATGATTTTAATCTTGGTTATGACGTCAACTATTCTGGGACGGTGGCGGCGGCCTTGGAAGCGGCTGGAGCGGGATATTTATCCATCGCCGCCTCTTTGGAGCGCTCAAGCAATTATGATTGGCTCGGGGCTGGAGCGATCTTAATGGACGTGGTCGAAAACTTGCCGCAATGGTCTATCCCCATTGG
>JAISWW010000103.1 GCA_031270705.1 Deltaproteobacteria bacterium | reverse complement strand
CCCAAGGTCAAGGAGCTATGACCAGGAAAGCGTTGTAAAAGAGTGGCGAAGATCGGATAAGCCTGACCAGCTTTTCCAGTGACTAAAAGGGTCTCGGCCTTTTTCCATTCCGCGGCGGAAGCGGGATCTGGAGTCGCGGCCAAGGCTGGCGAGGTGGCCAAAAAGAAGGCCAGCCAAGAGATGACAAGGATTTTTTGAAACATAGCGCTCAACCCTAATCCGTAGTGGTCTCAAGTTTCTCCAAAAAACTTATATATACAAAAAAATAGCCTTAAACAATTATAATTATAATTGTTTAAGGCTGATTATGACAATTTAACAAATATATAGTAATTAGTACAATGACAAACATTATACTAATAGAATTTATTTCTTTAGCTATTTTAAATCTAAAATTACGATTATTAAAATATTTTTTAGCTTTAAAAAGTCCTAGAGAGAGAGAGAGAGAGAGAGAGCGAGACAGAGAGAGAGAGAGAGAGAAAGCAATACCCATGCCAACTTTAATTGATCAATAATCAAGGCCTTAGCCTTAGCCGGATATTTAGGACGCGCCAAAGTCATGAACCCAATAAATCTCCCTAAGCGCGATAAAAAACGCTCTTTCCATTAAAAAGCATTATAATAACGAATAATTTCATTATTATTAACTACAATTTAAAATTTCTCCAACGGGGCTATTTTGGATCAGACCGCCCAAGTTGTCAAGGATTATTTACAAGCTAAACCAGGTCAGCTGGGCGAACCTTAGGAGGTCAATCTTCAAATCCACTTTTTCCGGTTAAAATAGATCCAGATAAAAGCCGAAAAAGCCAAGCAAATAACGGCCAATATATAAAAGGCGAAGGAGTACTCAGCCAGGGGCAATTTGACGTTCATGCCGTAAGCCCCGACCACCAAAGTGGGCACCATTAAGATTATGGTGACCCCTGTTAAGAACTTCATCACTTTATTGAGGTTATTGGAAATAATGACCCCAAAAGCGTCGCCCATGCTACCCACAATCTGCCCAAAGACCTCCACCGTAAAGATGGCCTGCTGGTTTTCGGTTAAAGCGTATTCCAGCCAAGCCTCTTGCTCTTCCTTCATAGGCAAGACCCCGCCCAATAATTTTTCCATGATAGCTCGGTTGGAATGGAGAGCCACGGAAAAATTGATTAAGGCTTTTTCTATGGTCAAAAGGATCATCAGCTCGACGTTGCGCTGCGACTTGCTTAAATGCTTCTCCGCTTCCTCGGCCAACTCCTCCAAAACTTGCAATTGATGGATAAAGTCCGAGGAGATCTCCACAAAAAGCTTAAACAACAAGCTCTCTCTAGTCACGCGCCTAGGTTTCCGGACTTGACGATCCAAGAGTTGACGCACCAGACCCGGCTCTCGGCAGATGGTGATAATCTGGTTTTCGGCGATAATTACGCCTAAGGGGATAGTCTCAAAGCGTTTTTGCGGCTTTTCCAAGATGATGGGCAAGCGGACAATTATCAATAAGCAATTGTCCTCATTGTCTAGACGGGGCCTTTCCCTTGGATCTAAGGGATCAGACAGAAAAGATAACGGCAAATTTAAGCGCTCGGCCACCAGGGCCTGCTCCTGGGGCAACGGATTTTCCAGGTTTATCCAGGCGCTTTCCCAGATAAGCTGGGTCTCTATAATCTCGTCGCCTTCCAGAAGATAGCTCGCGATCATAACTGGCCCTTAACGCCTTAAAAGCACGTAACTGGCTCCTAAGCCGCCATCTATTGGTTGAGCCGTGGCGAAAGCCAGGATATGCCTTTTGATGGGCCAGCGCAAAAGGAGTCTTTCCAAACTGCGTTTTAAAACCGGCACCCCATCGGGCGAGCGATGGCCTCGACCGTGAATGACTAATAAACAGCTCCGCCTTAAGGAAACCGACCTCTGGATAAATTCCACAATAGCCTCTTCAGCCTGACGGACATTTAAGCCATGGAGATCTAGATGATCTTGGTAAGGGACTTTGCCTTGACGCAAATTGGCTAAAATTTTGGGCCGCAAGCCTTTGCGAGAGCCTTCCATATGCTCGTCGGAAAAGGCGATATCAAAATCAGCCCGGCCACTAACCAGATCGGTTAAATAATCCAGAACCTCCATATCCTCATTGGGGGCGACCGGCAAATTAAAAGAATGGGGATCCGGGGGATTGGCCGGTTGACGTTTGCTGGGCGTTAGAGGTTTGACGTCAGCCATCTCCATCTGGAAAAGGCTGGCCTCATCCAAATTAGCGAGTCTGGCCTCTTCCGCGCTTTGGGCGGCTTGGATTCGCTCTTGAGCTTTTCTTTGAGCTTGGGTTTTCGCCTCGCGTTCCTGGGCCAAGAGCTGGGCTTTTAAGGCGTCTAAAGCTTGAAAAGGATTATCGCCGCTTTTTTTCTTCACGATGAGTCTCCTAACTCGCCTCAAATATAGCCAGGCCCTAGAGCCACTTTTAAAGCCAGCCAAAGCTTTAATAGCCAGCGTAATTTGCCCTCAATTTAAGGCTCTTTTTTCCAAAGCTTTAGATATCATAGCACAATCCAGAGCTAAAATCTTAGTTTTCGGCGGATTTTCGCGCCTGGCCAGCCCTCTTTTCGGCCTTGATTTTCTTGGCGTATCATTATATTAAGAGCCAGCCTTAATGGCCTTTTTAGGAGCCCCCATGTCTTTGGCCGAGCGTTTTGAGGCCGCCTTAAGAGAGTTGGCCGGAAATTTAGACCAAAAGTTTGTCTGCGCCTTCTCGGGCGGGGTGGACTCCATGGCCCTTTTGGCTTTAATGGCCGAAATTATCCCGCCCGACCGCCTTTTGGCCGCTCACTTAAATCATAATCTTCGGCCCGAGTCCGCCTTGGAAGCCGAAAAAGCTAGACAAGCCGCCCAACTTTTAGGCCTAACTATTAATATAGAGGCGGCCCCGGTCGCGGAGCTGGCCAAAACTCGCGGTCGCGGCTTGGAAGAAGCTGGGCGCTGGGCCCGTTACGACTTTTTTCAGAGATTATTAAAGAGCTGGGGCGGGGATTTTATTGTCACGGGCCACCAAGCCAATGACCAGGCGGAAACCATCTTATTAAAGCTTTTCCGCGGCGGCGGCCCAGCCTCCTTGGCCGGGACTAGGCCCCGCCAAGGCAAAATTTTACGGCCTTTACTAGGTTTTAGTCGGGCGGAGCTAGCCGAGTACGTGGCTAAGCACCAATTGCCGACCTTGGCCGATCCGTCCAACGCGGATCCGCATTTTAAGCGGAATCATTTAAGGCTGAAAATCTGGCCCGAGCTCATCGTCCATAACCCGGCCCTCTTAACGGCCCTAGGCCGGGCCAGTCAATTGGCTTTAGCCGAAGAGGAATTTTGGGATCAAAGGGTGGCCGAGCTGGCCGCGACCTTGGCCGAATCTCTGCCCAATGGGCGTTTTCGGGTGCGAGCCGCCGGTTTAGGGGCCTTAACCTTGGCTGAGGCCCGGCGCTTAATATTATATTTATTAAGAAATACAAAGGCGCCCCTCAAAAACGGAGCCAATGTCCCCTTAGCCGGGGTCAACGCGGTCTTAAAATTCCTCTCCGAGGGGCGAGCCAATGGCCAAGGGGTGGATCTGCCGGGCGGGCGACGGGTCGAAAGGCAAGGCGTTTACCTATATCTTGGGCCATCGTCAAGGTTTACCACAAGGGATAGTGGCTAAAAATTTTTTTAAAAAAAATCTCGCTAACCCGAAAAAAAACCTTGACACCCAAATTTCTATTTGTTATAAAGCCTGAATCCGCTAAAGCGGCTTTTTAAGCATCTGAGTATTGCCTGTGGTGGCGTCACTTAAAAAGTCGCGATTCGAGAGCCAAAAGCCTCGAAGCCTTCCTGGGTGCACCTTATGAGTTGAGAGATTCTCAAGCTTTAAGGTCTTAAGGCCCGGTGAAGGTGTTTTTTATACTCTTTTTTCAGCCAAATGAGTTTTTTTTTGGCTTTTTGGACAAAATTTTCGCGCGGGGTCATATGCCGACCATTAACCAGCTTATCCGCAAAGGGCGCCAGGCCCAGATCAAGAAGAACACCGTTCCGGCCTTAAAGGGTTGCCCCCAAAAGCGTGGGGTCTGTATCCGGGTCTACACGGCCACGCCCAAAAAGCCCAACTCGGCTTTAAGAAAAGTGGCTAGGGTGCGCTTGACCAACTCCATGGAAGTGACCTCCTACATCCCTGGCGAGGGTCACAACCTCCAGGAGCACTCAGTGGTCATGATCCGGGGCGGCCGGGTGAAGGATTTGCCTGGCGTGCGCTACCACATCATCCGCGGCACCCTGGACACCATTGGCGTCCAGAAACGGCGTCAGGCTCGCTCTAAGTACGGAGCCAAACGGCCTAAGTAAAGGCGCTAGAGCCTTTGGCTCAGCGAGTTTATCGACAACCTCATTTGGAGTAGATGGACAATGCCCAGGCGTAGAGAAGTTTCCAAAAGGGAGACCATTCCGGATCCAAAGTACGGCAACAAAATGGTGGCCAGGTTTATTAACAACCTGCTCCGGCGGGGCAAGAAAAGTCGGGCCGAGCAGATCTTCTACGGAGCCATCGACTTAATCGCCGAGCGCACCAAGGACGATCCCATCAAGACCTTTGAAAGGGCTCTGGATCAAACTCGGCCCGCCGTGGAAGTCAAAAGCCGCCGGGTCGGTGGGTCAACCTACCAAGTGCCCGTGGAAATTCGCTCGGATCGGCGAGCCGCTTTATCGATCCGTTGGCTCATCATCCACGCCCAAAAAAGAGGCGAAAAAGGCATGATGGCCAAACTAGCCGGCGAATTGATGGACGCTTCCCAAGGTCGGGGAGCCTCAGTCAAAAAGCGTGAGGATACTCACAGAATGGCCGACGCCAACAAGGCTTTCGCCCATTATCGCTGGTAATCAGTAGCTCAATTCAAGCGTTCGCCGTAGGGTTCGCCCCTCTACAAACGTTTTTTGTCTCTAGCCAAAACTATTGGCTGGGGACGTTTTTACCGTAAAAGGAATTTTTTTTGGCCCGTCAGGTTCCCATAGCCAACACGCGCAACATTGGCATCATCGCCCACATCGACGCTGGCAAGACGACCACCTCCGAGAGGATCCTCTTTTATACAGGGGTCTCCACGAAGATTGGCGAAGTCCACGATGGCCAAGCGGTCATGGACTGGATGGAGCAAGAGCAGGAGAGAGGCATAACCATCACCTCGGCCGCCACGACCTGTTTTTGGCGCAAACATCGGCTGAACCTCATCGACACCCCTGGCCACGTGGATTTCACCATTGAGGTGGAACGGAGCTTAAGGGTTTTGGACGGGGCTTTGGCCGTCTTTTGCGCGGTCGGCGGAGTGCAGCCCCAATCGGAGACCGTTTGGCGCCAAGCCGACCGTTATGGCGTGCCTCGCCTGGCTTTCATTAATAAAATGGATCGCCTGGGCGCGGATTACCAAAAATGTCTCTCCGAAATGGTGGATCGCTTAACGGCTAAACCGGTTTTAACCCAAATTCCCATTGGGGCGGAGGATAAATTTGAGGGCTTAGTCGATCTTTTAGAGATGAAGGCCATCTATTATCCCAAAACCAGCGATGATCCCACAAAATTTGAGATTAAACCCATTCCGGAGAGTTTATTAGAGGAAGCCAAACAAGCTCGGGCCAACCTCGTGGAGTCTTTAGCTGACCTCGACGACGCCTTGATTGAGGATTTCTTGGACAACAAGGAAATCGAGGCCGCCCGCTTAAAAGCTATTTTGCGCGAGGCCACCATCTCCTTAAAAAGGGTGCCGGTCTTTTTAGGCTCAGCCTTTAAAAACAAAGGCGTCCAACCATTACTTGATGGCGTGGTCGACTATCTGCCTTCCCCCTTGGACATTAAAGCCATGGAAGGCCACGCCCCGGATGGCTCTTTGGTCAGTCGCCCGGCCGACGACGCGGCTCCTTTTTCGGCTTTGGCCTTTAAATTGATGAGCGACCCTTATGTGGGCCATCTGACCTTTTTGCGCGTTTACTCGGGCATCCTCAAATCCGGCGAGCAAGTTTTTAACTCGACCCGGGAAAAAAAGGAAAAGATTGGCCGCTTATTGAAAATGCACGCCAATAAGCGCGAAGAGATCAAAGAAGCCGAGGCCGGCGACATCGTGGCCGCCGTGGGCTTAAAAAACTCTTCCACCGGCGACACCCTCTGCGACGAGCGCGATCCTTTGGTTTTAGAGCGTCTCCATATCCCGGAGCCGGTCATCCATATCGCCTTAACGCCCAAGAGCAAAGACGAGCGCGACAAACTGGGCCAAGCTTTAGGCAAATTGGCTTCGGAAGATCCCTCTTTTCGGGTGCGGACGGACAAAGAAACTGGCGAGACCGTTATTAGCGGGATGGGCGAATTACATTTAGAAATAATTGTCGATCGCTTGCTCCGCGAGTTTAAGGTTGGGGCCAACCTCGGGGCTCCCCAGGTGGCTTACCGCGAGACGATCACCAAAAGCGTGGAAGTCGAGGGCAAACACATTCGCCAGTCCGGCGGTCGGGGCCAATATGGTCACGTCTGGCTCCGCCTTGAGCCTTTGCCCCCCGGGAGCGGCCTTCTTTACGAGACCGCCGTGGTCGGGGGCACGGTGCCCAAAGAATATCACGCCGCCGTTGGCGAGGGCGCTTTGGAGGCGGCCCGCAAAGGCGGCGTCCGGGGCGGCTTTCCGGTCACGGACTTAAAGGTGACCTTGTTTGATGGCTCCTTTCACGAAGTCGACTCTTCGGAGATGGCTTTTTCGGTGGCTGGCTCAATAGGACTCAAAGAAGGCCTTAGAAAAGCGGGCTCGATTATTTTAGAGCCCATCATGGATTTGGAAGTGGTGACCCCAGAAGATTTCGTGGGGGATGTCATTGGCGACCTCAACGCCAGAAGGGCCCGGGTCAACGCCTTGGACTCTTTGGCTGGGGCCAGGCTCGTTAAAGCCAGCGCGCCCTTGGCGGCCATGTTTGGCTATTCCACGGAATTGCGCTCCAAAACCCAAGGCCGGGCCACCTTCGCCATGCAGTTTGGCTCTTACCAGCCCCTGCCCGAGAACGTGGCCGCTGAGGTTATCGCCCAGCGCGAAGCCAAAAAAGCCTCGGCGCAATAAGTTTTATTTTTGGTTTTTCGACGTTAGTTTTTACCTGTTCCCCCTGGAGGCGACAATGGCCAAAAAGAAGTTCGATCGTTCCAAACCCCATGTCAACGTGGGCACTATTGGCCACATTGACCATGGCAAAACCACTTTAACCGCGGCCATCACGCTGGTTTTATCCAAGGCTGGTGGGGGCGAATACGTGCCCTTTGACCGCATTGACAAAGCCCCTGAGGAAAAAGAGCGTGGCATTACCATCGCGGCTAGCCACGTGGAGTACGAAACCAGCAATCGGCATTACGCTCACGTCGACTGCCCTGGCCACGCTGATTACATAAAAAACATGATCACTGGGGCCGCCCAGATGGATGGGGCTATATTGGTCGTGGGCGCGGACGATGGCCCCATGCCCCAAACTCGCGAGCACATTCTTTTGGCTCGTCAGGTCGGCGTGCCTTCCATTGTCGTTTTCCTAAACAAATGCGACATGGTCGATGACCCTGAGCTTTTGGAGTTGGTGGATCTCGAGTTAAGGGAACTTTTAACCAAAAACTCTTTCCCTGGCGACACCACGCCCATTGTTCGCGGAAGCGCCTTAAAGGCTTTGGAATGTGGTTGTGGCAAAAAAGAGTGCGAGAATTGCAAACCCATTTTGGAGCTCATGGAGCAAGTCGATTCCTTCGTGCCCGAGCCGGTGCGCGATATTGACAAGCCCTTCTTGATGCCCATTGAGGACGTCTTTTCCATCTCTGGCCGCGGCACCGTGGTCACCGGGCGCGTGGATAGAGGCATCATTAAAGTCTCCGACGACGTGGAAATTCTCGGCATTCGGCCTGTCCAAAAGACAGTTTGCACGGGCGTGGAGATGTTCCGTAAGCTCCTGGATCAGGGCCAAGCTGGCGACAATGTGGGTCTCTTACTACGCGGCACCAAACGCGATGAGGTCGAGCGCGGCCAAGTCGTGGCTAAGCCCGGCTCCATTACCCCGCACACCGTTTTCAAGGCTGAGGTCTACGTCCTCAACCGCGACGAGGGTGGGCGGCATACTCCCTTCTTCAATGGTTATCGGCCCCAATTCTATTTCCGCACCACGGACGTGACCGGCGTCGTGACTTTGGCGGAAGGCGTGGAAATGGTTATGCCTGGCGACAACGTGACTTTTAAGGTGACGCTCATCATGCCCATAGCCATGGAAAAAGAATTGCGCTTCGCCATCCTCGAGGGCGGTCGAACCGTGGGCGCCGGGGTCATCTCCGAGATCATCGAGTAGGGCCGAAATACCCTTAAGGTTAGCGATGCAAAACAACCAAAAAATCCGTTTACGCCTTAGGGCCTATGACCACAAGCTCCTGGATCGCTCAACCCAGGAGATTGTGGATACGGCCAAGCGCACTGGGGCCAAAGTAGTCGGGCCCGTGCCGCTACCGACCAATATAGGCCGGACTTGCGTCTTAAGGTCGCCCCACGTGGATAAAAAATCCCGCGAGCATTTTGAGGTGCGAACCCACAAAAGGCTTCTGGACATCCTAGATCCAACCCCGCAGACGGTGGACGCCTTAAAAAAACTAGAGCTGTCGGCGGGAGTTGACGTGGAGTTGAAGCTGTGACCAAGGGACTGATTGGCAAAAAACTGGGCATGACGCGTCTCTTTTCCGCGGAAGGCCTCTCCATTCCCGTGACGGTCATTGAGGCGGGGCCCAATGAGGTTTTACAAGTCAAAACCAAAGCCACCGATGGCTACTCGGCCGTTCAGCTAGGTTTTGGCTTAAAGCGTCGCCCCAATAAGCCTGATTTTGGCCACGCCAAAAAGGCTGGTTACGAGACTGGCTTTCGGAAGATCAAAGAGTTTCCCTTAACCGGGGAACTGGCGGCTGGCCAACAAGTGACCTTGGACATTTTCGCCCCCGGGGAAAAGATCTCCGTGGTCGGCACCACCAAAGGCCAAGGTTTCGCCGGCGTCATGAAGCGTCACGGCTTTGGCGGCGGTCGGGCCACCCACGGATGCTTAACGCCTCGCGGCCCTGGCTCCATTGGTTGCGCGGCCGATCCTAGCCGAGTCTTTCCGGGCAAAAAAATGGCCGGTCACGCCGGCGCGGTTCGGGCGACGGTCAAAAACCTAGTCGTGGTCGACGTGCGCCCGGAATACGGGGTTATTTTGGTGCGCGGGGCGGTTCCGGGGCCCAATGGTGGCCTTCTTTATCTGAAGAAGGCTTAATTAAGAGGTTTATGATGCCCACAGTGGACGTCGTCAATTTACAGCTCCAAAAGGTCGGGGAAGTCGAGCTACCCGAAGCCATCTGGTCGGTGGAGCCGAAAATCCACCTGGTTCATGAGGTGGTGGTGGCTCAAACCCGCTCTAGGCGATCGGGCTCGGCTTGCACCAAGACCAGAGCCGAGGTGGCTTTTTCCAACCACAAACCCTATAGCCAGAAAAAAACTGGCCGGGCTCGGGCTGGAACGCGCCGCTCGCCCTTGTGGCGCAAAGGCGGAACTATTTTTGGGCCCAAGCCGCGCGATTATTTCTACCGGCCCCCGGCCAAAATTCGCCGCTTAGCTTTAAAAAGCGTTTTGTCGGCTAAGCTCAAGGAAAATGAGCTTTTGATTGTCGACGCTTTTGAGCTGGCCGAAATTAAGACCAAGGTTTTCGCCCAATCCATGAAATCTTTGGGTTTGACCAAGGCCGTTTTGGTGACCCCAGATCCGGATCGCCATTTGGAAATGTCCGCCCGCAATTTGACCAATTTTTCAGTCCTGCGCGTGGACGGCTTAAACTGCTATGACCTTTTGCGCCACGATCAATTGGTGATTTTAAAAGGCTCTTTGCCGGCCATTGAGGAAAGGCTTTTGAAATGAAAAACGCCCATGATATCCTTTTGCGGCCCATGGTCACGGAAAAAAGCCTGAAAGCTCGGGAGGCCCAAAACAAGTACTCCTTTGAGGTGGATCCCCGGGCCAATAAGATTGAGATCCGCAACGCCGTGGAAAAGCTCTTTGATCTAACCGACAAAGTCTTGACCGTCCAAACCGTGAACGTGGCCGGCAAATTTAAGCGCCGGGGTCGCCGGGGCGGTTATCGGTCAGACTGGAAAAAGGCCATCGTCACCTTGGTCAAAGGAGCCACCATCCCCATTTTTGAGGAAGGTTGAGCCAGACCGCTGGTCTTTTTCGCGTTACTTATTTTTGGCAAGTTTTTATTTAAGGTTTCGTTATGCCCATAAAAGCCGTAAAACCAACTTCCCCAGGTCGTCGGGCCCAAACTTACCCCACCTTTGAGGAAATTACTAAGGATCGGCCCGAAAAAAGCTTATTAAGACCCAAACCCTCCACCGGCGGTCGCAATAATTTAGGTCGCGTCACCGTCCGGTTTCGGGGCGGGGGTCACAAGCGCCAATACCGCTTGGTCGATTTTCGGCGCGATAAGCTGGAAGTTCCGGCGAAAGTGGCTGGGGTGGAATATGATCCCAACCGCGGGGCTCGCATCGCTTTGCTCCATTATTTGGATGGCGAAAAACGGTATATTCTGGCTCCCCAAAAGCTGAAAACTGGCGATAAAGTCGTCTCCAGCGACAAGGCCGATATCATTCCGGGCAATTGTTTATCCTTAAAGTCCATTCCTTTGGGCACCTTGGTTCACAACGTGGAGCTCAAACCCGGCAAAGGCGGCCAGCTGGCTCGCTCGGCTGGCAATTACGCTCAGGTCATGGCTCGGGAAGGCACTTACGCTTTATTGAAACTGCCCTCTGGGGAGATGCGCAAGGTTTTGGCCGTCTGCAAAGCCACCATTGGCCAAGTGGGCAATCAAGATCACAATAGCGTCTCCTTGGGCAAGGCTGGCCGGACGCGTTATTTGGGCCGTCGTCCCCATGTCCGGGGCGTGGCCATGAACCCTGTCGATCACCCCTTAGGCGGTGGCGAGGGTCGGAGCTCAGGCGGTCGTCACCCGGTTTCCCCTTGGGGCATGCCGACCAAAGGGTACAAGACCAGAAAGAAATCCAAGCCCTCCAATAAGTATATTGTCAAAAAGCGCGATCGCAAGTAAGTAGCGCCTGTTGTCAAGAGCTTTTTTAGGAAGCGGATCTTAAGGGCTAAATAGGAGAAGCCATGCCCCGTAGCGTCAAAAAAGGACCGTTCGTCGACGATCACGTCATGAGCAAAACCATTACGGCCGTGGAAGCCGGCGATCGCCGAGTCATCAAAACCTGGTCGCGGCGTTCCACCATTTTGCCAGACATGGTTGGCCTGACCTTCGCGGTGCACAACGGCAAAAAGTTTATTCCCGTCTTTGTGACCGAAAACATGGTTGGGCACAAATTGGGCGAGTTTTCCCCTACCCGGACCTTCTATGGCCACGCCGCCGATAAGAAGGCTAAGAAAACCAAGAAGTAGGCCGATCATGCCAGCCATTTTAGCCAAAGACACCAAAAAAGTTAGAGCCGTGGGCAAGTTTTTGCGGATCCCGGCCGACAAAGCCCGGATCATGGCCAGAACCGTTGTGGGTCGCCCCGTGGACGCGGCCATCAACGCCCTGACCTTTAGCCCCAACAAGAGCGCCTATTTGATCTTAAAGGTCTTAAAGTCAGCGGTGGCCAACGCCACGGCCAACGCCGGCCCAGACCAGAAGACCGTGGACGTCGATTCGCTAGTGGTCAGCTCGATTTTTGTGGATCGCGGGCCATCCCTTAAGCGGTATCAACCCTGCGCTCATGGCCGGGCCAAACCCATTTTGAAGCGCTTAAGCCATATTACCGTTGTGGTCGAAGGCCAAAAAGCCTAAAAGCTCATCGCCTTTTTTATTTGTTAGGAGGGTATCTTGGGTCAGAAAACACACCCCATAGGCTTCCGTCTCGGAGTCATCAAAACCTGGGGCTCCCGCTGGTACGCTGGCCGAGATTTTGGCCACCTGGTGGTTGAGGATCGCAAAATCCGGGACTATGTCAAGAAAAAGCTGGAAGCCGCCGGGGTCTCCCTCATTGAGATTGAGCGCCATGGCGAAAAGGTCAAGCTCCGCATTCACACGGCCCGGCCTGGCATCGTCATTGGCAAAAAAGGCGCGGACATCGAAATCTTGCGTCAAGATCTTGAGAAGCTCTTGGCCAAGCTCAATAAAGCCGTTCCGGCGGCGTCCTCCGACCCCGCCTCCAACGATCGCCGGCTATCCACGGCCCGGGAAGTCATGATTGACATCCAGGAAGTGCGCAAACCGGAAATCTCGGCCCAATTGGTGGCCGAAAACGTGGCTCAACAACTCCAGAAAAGGGTCACCTTTCGGCGGGCCATGAAAAAGTCCATGTCCTTGGCTTTTAAGTTTGGGGCCCTGGGCGTCAAGATCCATTGCGCTGGTCGCCTAGGCGGCGCGGAAATGGCTCGTCGGGAATGGTATCGCGAGGGTCGCGTGCCTCTCCACACTTTGCGAGCCGACGTGGATTATGGATTCGCCGAGGCCAAGACCACTTACGGCGTCATTGGGGTCAAGGTTCACATTTTTAAAGGCGAGATCATCGCCAGCGCGCCGACCGAGCCCTTAAAATAGGCTTTTTAGCCTTCAGGTAGTAGTATTATGCTCTTCCCTAAAAGAACCAAATACCGCAAGCGACAAAAAGGTCGGCGGGGCGGCCCAGCCAAGGGAGCCAGCCAGTTGGATTTTGGCCGTTTTGGCCTCCAATCCTTGACTCGCGGCTATATGACTTCTCAACAGATAGAGGCTGGCCGCGTGGCTATCAACCGTCACGTTCGACGTGGCGGACAACTATGGATTCGTGTCTTTCCGGATAAACCCGTCTGCAAGAAACCGGCCGAAACCCGCATGGGCAAAGGCAAAGGAGCCCCGGAAGGCTGGGTGTGCGTCATAAAGCCTGGCCGGATGCTCTTTGAGATGGATGGGGTGCCTGAAAACGTGGCCCGGGAAGCCATTAGGCTGGCGGCGAATAAACTGCCCTTTTTGACCAGATTTGTCGTCCGGGGGGAAATTCTGTGAAAGCCCATCAAATCCGGGAATTGGATCTAGCCGATTTGGCCAAAAAAGAACTGGCCTTAAAAGAGGAACTGTTCAACTTGCGCGTCCAGCTAGCCACCGGCCAACTGGAAAACCTCAAAAAACTTGGCCTCGTCCGCAAAGACATCGCCCGGGTCAAGACGATCTTGAAGGAAAAACAGCGCTCGGAAAAGGCCCCAAGCGGGAGGTAAACAGTGGAAGACAGACGTCCCAATCAAACCATAACCGGCGTGGTGGTTTCCGACAAAATGGACAAGACCGTGGTGGTCCTGGTCAATCGTCTGGTCAAGCACCCGGTGTATAAAAAATATATCCGCCGCCGGGCTAAGTTTATGGCTCATGACGAGCAAAACTCGGCCCGCCTGGGCGACACGGTGGAGATTGTCCAATCCCGGCCTTTGTCGCGCTTAAAACGCTGGCGACTGACCCGCGTCGTGGCCCGCCAGGCCTAGTATTGGAGACGAATCATGATCCAGCCGGAAACTAGATTGACCGTGGCCGACAATTCCGGGGCCAAGCAGGTTTACTGCGTAAAGGTTCTGGGTGGCAGTCGACGCCGCTACGCTTCTTTAGGCGACATTATTGTGGTCTCGGTCAAAGACGCTTTGCCCGGCTCTAAAGTCAAAAAGGGCGACGTGGTCAAAGCCGTGGTGGTGCGGGTGGCCAAGGAAGTTGGCCGCCAGGATGGCTCCCACATTAAGTTTGACGACAATAGCGCCGTCTTGATCAATAACGCCCGCGAGCCCATTGGCACCCGCATATTTGGACCCGTGGCTCGAGAACTACGGACTCGCCGATTTATGAAGATCGTGTCCTTGGCTCCAGAAGTCATTTAGGCGATTAAGGAGACGACCATGTCCAAAGAGTCTAAATCCGCCAATAACCGGCCCTATTCCACGGAATTTAAAGCTGGCGATAGATTGTTTGTTTTGTCCGGCCCCAACAAAGGCAAAATCGGTTTATTTAAACGGTTTTTCCCGAAAAAAGGCTTCATCTTGGTTGAGGGCGTAAACCTTGGCGTTAAGCACGCCAAAAGTAACCCTAACCTGGGCGTCGCCGGCGGGCGGATCAAAAAGGAAAAGCCGCTCCACGTTTCCAACGTGGCTCTGGTTTGTCCCAAATGCGCCGATCCAACTTGGATTCGCCATGAAATCCTGCCAGGCGCCACGGACGACGACAAAAAGCGCAAAGTCCGCGTCTGCAAGGTCTGTCAGGCCCGCATCGATGAGTAAATCATCGCCGCGTGGCGCCCCAATAGTCCCATTAGACCTGGCCTTAAAGCCCATCGGTATCCACCGAAGGGGCGCCTTAAACGGTGGCCATCAAGGAGCGAGCCGTGCCTAGGCTAAAAAAATTCTATCTGGACGAGGTGACTCCCCGCCTGGTCAAAGAGTTTAATTATAAAAACCCCATGCAAGTGCCCAAGATCATTAAGGTCACTTTGAACATGGGCTTAGGGGACGCCATCAAAGAGTCCAAGATCCTGGATTCCAGCCAGACCGAGTTATCGGCCATGGCTGGCCAGTTGGCCGTCATCACCAAAGCTCGGAGATCCATCGCGGCTTTTAAGCTACGGGAAGGCAACTCCATTGGGGTCATGGTCACTTTGCGGCGCGAGCGGATGTACTATTTTTTGGACAAGCTTTTAAATATCGTTTTGCCGCGCGTGCGCGATTTTCGGGGCGTTTCCCCCAAGGCTTTTGATGGCCGGGGCAACTACACTTTGGGCTTAAAAGAGCACATTATTTTCCCGGAAGTCAATTACGACAAAATTGATCGGATCAAGGGCTTGAACATCACCATTGTCACGTCGGCCAAAACCGACGAGGAAGCTCGATTTTTATTGACCGCCTTAGGCATGCCTTTCCGCAAGGCCCAAAGCTAAAGGAGCCCCATGGCCAAAACATCCATGATCGTTCGGGCCGCCCGGCCCGCTAAATTCGCCTCGAGGGCCTACAACCGTTGCCCTATTTGCGGTCGGCCTCGGGGTTATTTGCGCAAATTTAACCTTTGCCGGATTTGTTTCCGCAAAATGGCCCTGGCCGGCGAAATTCCCGGCGTGGTTAAGGCCAGTTGGTGACCCATGAGCATGACCGATCCCATCGCTGATTTGCTGACCCGCGTCCGTAACGCCCTCACCGCTCGCCACGACCGGGTCGATATTCCGGCCTCGCGTCTGAAGGTGGCCATTGTCCGCATTATGAAGGACGAGGGCTTTATCAAAAACTTTAAGATCAGCCGCGACAACAAGCAAGGCCTAATACGGATTTTGCTCAAATATAACGACCGCAACTCCCCGGTCATTAACGGCCTAGAGCGCGTCTCGCGGCCTGGGCGTCGGCTGTACCTGAAATCGGCCGAAATTAAACCAGTCTTGTCTGGCTTGGGAGTCATGATCCTCTCCACTTCGCGGGGCGTCATGACTGACAAGGAAGCCCGTCGCCATAATTTAGGCGGCGAGTCTCTGTGCCAGATCTGGTAGAAGGAAGGCCGTATGTCCAGAATAGGCAAAATGCCCATCCCCTTGCCGCCGGGCGTAAAGGTCACCTGGCAAGAGCCGATTTTGACCGTCTCCAAAGGCTCAGCCACTTTAACGAGGCCTATCCATGGCTCCTTGGCCATCGCCATCGCTAAGGATCAGCTGACCGTGACCCCCATTGGCCCGCCGGAAAATAACAAACCTTTGTGGGGCCTTTTTCGCACCCTCATAAATAATATGGTGGTGGGCGTCTCCACCGGCTTTACCAAAGTCTTGGAAGTGGTGGGCGTCGGCTGGCGCGTGGAGGCCTTAGAAAATAAAGGGGCCCAATCTTTAAAGTTGAGCCTGGGTTTTTCCCACCCCGTGGAATTTCCTTTGCCTCCGACGGTCAAAGCCACGGTGGACGCCAAAGCCAATAAAATTACCCTGGTCTCCCCAGACAAAGAGCTTTTAGGCTTAACCGCTGCCCGCATCCGCTCGTACCGCAAACCCGAGCCCTATAAAGGCAAAGGCGTCAAATACGAGGGCGAGAAGATCCGGCGCAAGGTCGGCAAAGCTGGTGGCAAGGCGGGTGGCAAATGAG
>JAISWW010000243.1 GCA_031270705.1 Deltaproteobacteria bacterium | reverse complement strand
GTTATAGATGTCTCCAATGGCCAGCTGAAATTGGTGGGGGCCCGTCTGCCGCGAACTCATCACAATATTGGCCAGACTTTAGCCCAGGCTCTTCCTCGCGAGGATGGCTACCATATCCTCATCGCGGCCATATATCGCAATCATGAGTTATTGATTCCTCAAGGCCAAACCATTATGAAAGCCGGGGATCTCATGTATGTGGCGGCCACTCCGACCCACCTCCCCATTGTTCGGGAATTTTTTGGCTTGGACGCTAGGCCTTTAAATACAGTTTTTATCATGGGCGGGGGAGAAGTGGGCTTGGCTTTGGCTCGGCGTCTGGAATCAAGGGATCTGGTAGTGAAGATTTTTGAGAAAGATCCCGAGCGCTCAGAAATATTAAGCCAGTCTTTGGAGAAGGCCATTGTCTTAAAAGGCGACGCGACCGATCAAGCTTTGCTCGAGGAAGAGGGCGTTCAAGAGTGCGATGTCTTTATCGCCGTGGGCTCCGATGACGAAAAAAATCTCATCGCCTGCCTCATCGCCAAACGCCTAGGAGTTTACAGCGCCATTACCCGGGTGAACCGCTTTAGTTACGCTCCTTTAGCCTCAGCCATTGGCTTGGAGTCCATGGTCTCCTCTAGGGTCGCCACAGTTTCCGCGGTTTTAAAACTGGTGAGAAAAGGCTTAGTTATCTCAGTGGCTACCTTAAAAAGCGAGGACGCGGAGATAATTGAGGTGGAAGTGGCTGAAACCTCGCGTTTAGTGGGCCTAAACTTTATGGAAGCTAAATTTCCGGCGGGAACGATTGTGGCCGCTTTGCTTAGAGATGGCCAAGTGATTATTCCTCGGGGCCAGACAACTTTAGAGGCTGGGGACATCTTAGCCGTGGTTTGTCGTTTTGAGGCTTTGGGCCATTTAGCCAAAATCCTGGCTTAGGGGCTATTTTGATTAATATTCCCCTCATCTGCGGCCTAACTGGCTGGATCGTGACTGTTTTTTCTGGGGCTTTTGGGCTCCCGGCTTTGATGTCTTTGGCCTTAAACGAGCCTTTAAAGCCTTTTTTGACCTCCCTCATAATTTCTCTCTTAATCGGCTTATTGTTAATTTTTTTAGGTGGCCCGGAAGCCAAAAAAGAACCCCGTTATCGCGATGGCTTGGCCGTGGTGGGCATTTCTTGGCTAGCCCTCAACGTCTTGGGCGCTTTGCCTTATTGGCTGAGCTCCAGTTTAGGCTTTTGGGACGGGATCTTTGAGTCTTTTTCAGGCTTATCAAGTTCCGGAGCCACGGTTATCGCCGATTTGTCTAGCCTCCCCAAGGGACTTTTGTTTTGGCGAAGCCTTACGCAATGGCTTGGCGGCATGGGGGTTATTGTATTAATGGTGGCGGTTCTGCC
This sequence comes from Deltaproteobacteria bacterium, assembly GCA_031270705.1. GTDB lineage: Bacteria > Desulfobacterota > Desulfarculia > Adiutricales > Adiutricaceae > JAIROO01. The sequence continues at coordinate 6,592 of JAISWW010000243.1, read as the reverse complement.
CTTTTTGGGGGTGGGCGGCCAGATGATGCTCAAAAGCGAGAGCTCGGCTTTATCGGGCGAAAAATTAAGGCCGCGAGTGGCTCAAACCGCTAAATATCTCTGGCTAGTCTATTTAGGCTTAACTTTATTATTGTTTGGCTTATTAATCGCTGGCGATTTAGCTCCATTTGAGGCACTTTGCCAAACTCTTTCCACCATCTCCACTGGCGGCTTCGCCAATCACAACGCTTCGGCGGCTATTCATGAAAGCTATTACATCAAATGGGTCTTAATAGTTTTTATGTTTATAGGAAGCTTAAGCTTCGCTCTCATCTTTCAACTCATTAGAGGTCAATGGCGGGCCTTTTTAAGTCCCGAGCCTTTGTTTTTCGTCCTCATTATCGCCGTGGCCTCGGTTTTAGTGGCTGGCTCCTTAATGGCCCACGATGTTTACGCCCCTGGGGAAGCTTTTTTTCAGTCTATCTTTCAGGTAGTTTCCATAATTAGCACAACTGGCTTAACCACAGCTGATTGGGGCGTTTGGCCTGATTTGAGTCAGGCGGTTTTATTGGGTTTGTTTTTTGTGGGCGGTTGCTCAGGTTCCACGAGCGGCGGAATTAAGTGCGTCCGTTGGCTCATTATTTTAACGAGCTTAAAAAGAGCGATTCGTCAACACATCCATCCGCGCGGCGTTTTTCCGGCTCGCTTGGGCGGCAAACCCATTTCCGACGCGGTTTTGGAAAAAGTTTGGGTTTTTATCCTATTATATATAGTGATCTTGGTCTTGGGCGCCTTAACGCTTTTGCTTATGGGCCTTGATTTAAGCACGAGCTTTTCGGCGATGGCCAGTTCTCTGGGGAATGTAGGGCCAGTTTTAGGGCAAATTGGTCCCACGGAGACTTTGACCTCTTTGCCCGGAGCGGCTAAAGGGGTCTTAAGTTTCGCCATGCTCTTGGGGCGATTGGAATTTTATAGCTTCTTAGTTTTGTTTTTCCCGGAGTTTTGGAGTCGCTAAGACTCTTAAACGCCTGAATGAGCGCCCAATATATTAAGATGTCGACCAAAATAAAAAAATCACAGGCCTTAAAAACCTCCCCAAATATAAATGAGCCTTTAGAGCCTCATAACGCTCCAGCTTGGGATTTGGAGCCCCGATTAAACGCGTGGCCACCCAATTTTTCGAAGGCGACTCATTTTCATCTATTGGGCGTGGGCGGCGTGGGCATGACCGCTTTGGCTGGCTTACTGAAAAGCCAAGGTTACACGGTTACTGGCTCAGATGAAGCCATTTTTCCGCCCATGAGCGAGGTTTTAAAGGCTCTCGATATCCCAGTAAGGCCTGGTTATGGCCCAGATTCTTTGGATCATTTGCCTTTAAATTCAATAGTGGTGGTTGGCAATGTCGTTACGCGTAAATTTGAGGTTATTAAGGCTTTAAAAGAACAAGGCCGCTTCTATCTATCCTTGCCGCAAACTTTAGGAAAACTTTTTTTAAGCGCGACTCAAAATATAGTCGTCGCCGGTTGTCATGGCAAAACGACAGTCACTAATCTGGTGGCCACCTTATTGGAAAAAGCGAATCTGGCTCCTGGCTATCTCATTGGCGGTCAGAGTTTGGATTTAGAAGCTAGTTTTAAAAGCGCTCAAAATAACTGGTTTGTCATTGAGGGCGATGAGTATGACTCGGCTTTCTTCCAAAAAGTTCCTAAGTTTGTCTTTTATAAGCCTTATATTGTCATATTAACGAGCGTCGATTTTGACCACGCCGATATTTACCCAAATTTGGAGGCGGTGATTAAGGCTTATGAATCGTTAATTTACTTGATTCCCGAACAAGGCCTACTCTTAGCCAATGGCGACGATCCTCTTTGCCGCCAATTGGCCAAAAAAGTAAAGGGTAAGGTTAACTTTTACGGACAAAACTTTGATAATGATTGGATAATCACCAATTACCGCGTTGAGCCACGCCAGCAAACCGCCTTTGATTTGCGTGGCCCAGGCCTTGATTTAAGCTTAAAATGGTCAAGGCCAGGGCTTCATAACGCCTTAAACGCTGGAGCCGCCTTAGTCGCCTCTTTTTTAGCTGGGGTTAATGCCAAATCCTTACCCAAATTATTAGCCCAGATCCAAGGAGTCAAGCGGCGGCAAGAGTTTTTAGGCTCCTGGGGCGACATTGGTTTAATAGATGATTTCGCCCATCATCCCACGGCGGTGGCCCAAACTATAAAGGCTTTAAAGGACACTTATATAAAAAAGGACTCTAAAAGCCGCTTAATAGCTGTTTTTGAGCCAAGAAGCGCGACCACTAGAAGAGCCATTTTTCAAAATGATTATGTCGCGGCTTTGGCCGAGGCGGATGTGGTCTTTTTGGGCCCAGTCAATCGTCCAGATAAAGCTCCAGAAGGCGATCGCCTAAATCCGCTGGCTTTGGCCGAGGCCATTTCCGCTTATAAGCCGGCCAGTTATTTTCCGGCTCTAAACAAGTTAGGCCAGGCTATAATTAAAACCGCCCAACCTGGGGACGTTATCGCGGTTTTATCCAATGGCGATTTTGGGGGGTTGACGCAAAAACTGGCTCGGGATTTGGCTAAGGCGGCTAAAAAAGCCTCTAAAGATGATTTTTTAAACTTTAAAGACGCGTCTAATAAGACTTTAACCCCAAGTCCCGCCCTTTTAGAAAAAATTAAAGAAGATTTTAAAGATCCTGATTTGTGGTCTTTAGCCATAACCCATCGTTCCTCGCCCTTAATCCCTGGCCAAGATAACCAAAGGCTGGAATTTTTGGGGGACGCGGTTTTGGGCTTGATGGTCAGCGAATTGCTTTACGTTAACTCAAATCTCTCTGAAGGCCGGATGTCCCAGCTCAGAGCTTTTGTGGTGAACGAAAAATCTTTAACCAAGTTGGCTCGGCTCTTAGACCTCGGCTCCTATCTTATCATGAGCCCAGGCGAGGAGGCGACTGGCGGGCGCGAAAAAAACTCGATTTTAGCCGACGCTTTGGAAGCTCTGGTGGGGGCCTATTATTTAAGCAACGGTTCCCAAGCCACCAAGCGCTTGATCCAAGTTTTATGGGGGCCTTTAATTAAAAAAGCTCAAAATACTAAGCAATTAATTGACTTTAAGACTCGCCTCCAAGAACTAACCCAAAGCCAAGGTCGCGGGGCGCCGACCTATGAGCTAGTCAAAACGATTGGGCCTGACAATGATAGAGTTTTTACCATGGCCGTCTCTATCCCCGGCTCCCCGGTTTTTACGGCTAAAGGTCGAACCAAGAAATGGGCTAGCCAATTGGCGGCTCGCGCCTTGTTGACGGAATTGTTGAAAAATGAGCGATAGCCATTGCGGATTTGTGGCCATAGTCGGCGCGCCTAATTCAGGCAAATCGACTTTGTTGAACCGTCTGATTGGGGAAAAAGTGGCCATTACGGCCGCCAAACCCCAGACCACTCGTCATCGGATCTTGGGCGTTCTGACTGAGCCCCCTGGACAACTGATTTTTTGGGACACTCCAGGTCTCCATATTTCGGAAAAATTACTCAACCAGGAGATGATGTCTTTAACCAAATCTTCCTTGGCTGACTCGGATGTGGTCTTATGGGTGGTGGATGGCTATAAAAGAGGCTTAGATCACCGTTTGGCCCAGGAAATGATCCAAACATTAAAAAAACCCGTGGTTGTGGGCATCAATAAAACCGATAAGTTTGACGCCGAAGGCAAAATTGGCCTGGAAAAATTGGCCCGGGAATTGGTTTTTAACGATGGAGCGTCAATGTTGATCTCCGCGAAAACGGGGTTAGGGCTATTTCGCTTAAAATCTGAGCTTTACTCTAGGCTCCCCAGCCAAAAACCTCTTTACCCGCCCGACACCTTAACCGATCAACCTTTAAGGAGTCTGGCCGCGGAATTAGTGCGCGAAGCGGTTTTTCGGTTGACCAGCCAGGAGATCCCCTACGCCACAGCGGTCTCGATTGAGGAGTTTAAGGAGCCCGACGAGCGCGGCTTTTATTTTATTAACGCCACCATCCATGTGGAGAAACCCAACCAAAAAAAGATGATTATTGGGCAAGGTGGCCAAACTTTAAAAAACATAGGCCAAGCCGCTCGCTTAAACTTGGAAAAGTTAGTGGATAGCCGAGTCTTTTTAAGGCTTTTTGTGCGGGTCACGAAAGATTGGAGCAAAAAGTCCAAAGATATTAAGGCTTTTGGCTATGGTGATTACTGAAACTTTTTGTTTTAGAAATAATTAGGGAGATTAAAAATTAGAGCGAGCCAGAAATGCCCAACCTAACTTCCGCCCCCATTAGAGAAGCCGTGATTTTGGCGGCGGGTCTGGGTCGTCGTTTGGCTCCCTTAACGACCATTCTCCCAAAACCCGCGCTCCCAGTCTTAAATGAGTCCATGCTTTGGCGTTGGTTGGTTAAGGCGCGGGCCTTGGGTATAGTGAAAATCGCGGTCAACGCTCATTATTTGCCCGATTTTATCAAAGCCGAAGTGGAGTTGGCCCAAAAAACCTTTCCTGACTTAGAGCTCTCGCTGAGTTATGAGCCGGTTATTTTAGGCACCGGCGGCGGCGTAAAAGTCGCGGCCGCCGACTTTAAAGGGCCGTTTTTAGTTATAAACGCCGATATTTATACCACCCTGGATTTATCTCTTTTGATTAAAGCTCATTTTGAGAAAAAAGCCTGGGTCACTTTGGCGGTTTTGGATTATCCGGAAAAAGCCACGGTCAGCCTGGATCAAGATTTTCGAATTATCGGCTTAAGATCTCCTAAGCCTTGTCTAGGGGAGGTGACTAGGTTATGCGGCTTAGGAATTTTGGTCATGGAGACGGATTTTCGAGACTCTTTGCCTCTAGGATATTCGGATCTAATCGAGGAACTATCTAACTATTTGCCTTATCAAGGCGTTTGGGCTTATTTATCGCGGGATTTTTGGTCAGATATGGGGACTGTGGCCAGTTATTGGGCTTTAAACGCCTATTTAGCCCAAAATCAGGTTATACGCGCCCCAGGAGCTGAAGTTTTAGGCGAAACAGAAGGGTTTGTGGTTTTAGGCTCCGCGGCCAGGATTGAGCGAGGCGCTAAGGTCATAAATAGCGTATTATGGCCTGGAGCCGTGGCGCCTCCAGGCTCTGTGGTTCGCGAAGCTATTTTGGCGGGAAGGGCGCCGACTAATAAGGAGGTCATAGATGTCTGGCTCGGAAATTGACAGAACCGTGGTGGATGAGGCTATCAGTTGGACGGCCAAAAAAGCTTGGCCTGGTCATCGGCCTGGTTGGGTCAAGATGGCCGGCTACAACTACAATAAGCGAACCTTAAAAGCTACCCCTCTTGACAGTGAGGCTTCTGGGCGCAAATATTATCGAGTCGAAATGGCCTCGGATACTTATATCTTACAGATTGGCCCGGATTTGGTCGAAAATAAGATCTGGCTTGATTATTGGGAAAAATTGTACGTTGGTGGTATCCCTCTCCCCAAACTCATTAAAGCCGAGGAACTAAAGGGTTTTTTCTTAATAGAGGATCTCGGGGAAAAGAGACTTGATAAGTTGGTGGAAGAGAATGAGGCTGACCAAAGACTAAATTTATACGCCGAGATCATGGAAATACTGGCCCAATGGCATAATAAGGCCTTGGATCTAGTCAAAAAATCCATTGTTTTTAAGCGCAATCCTCAATATGATTTACCATTTGTCCGTGAATATGAGTGGAAATATTTTTTAAATGGCTTAATCACAATGGAGCTAGAAAATGAGATGGATCTGGCGGCTTTGGAAAAAGAGTCAGAATTATTTTTAAATCTCCCCGAATGCCCCCAAGTTTTGATTCACCGGGATTTTCAGAGCCGCAACCTCATCTCTTATGAAGACCAGTTTTACGTCTTAGACTGGCAAGGGGCGAGATTGGGCCCAGCGGCCTATGATCTGGCTAGCCTTCTTTATGACCCTTATGTCGATCTAACAGATAAAGAGAGACAAGATTATTTAAATATTTATTTAAAACATCGTGACGAGCCTAATTTAGAGAAATCATTGGCGCAAATAGCTCCGTTAAGATTGATGCAAGCAATTGGCGCCTATACTCATTTGGCTAAAAAAGGGCTACCTTATGGAAAATATATAAAACCCGCCTTAACTAGGTTGGAGAAAATCCTCCCTAAAGGCTCTAAATGCCCGAAACTTTTAAAGGCTCTCATCAAAAAGGCCATTATAAAAGCCGCTGAGCTTTATCCTAAAACAGATGAAGGGCGCTTAGAAGATGACTTAACATGAAAGGCTAGCTAAAATAGCTGAGTAATTTTTAATATCTATTTAAAACGGTAAATATTAAAAATAATTTTGGACGTTTAGAAGCGGCCAAAAAGCGGAGCTGTTTTCGACCGTAACAAAAGCTGTCTGTAACGATCTCGCTATAAATATCCTTTATAAATAATGTTTTCTTTTATAAGAAAGTATTTTTATTTTAAAACTTAATATTTTGGAGTTTTCATGAGCTTTATCGCCCTAGTGGGTCGCCCTAATGTGGGCAAATCTTCTCTCTTCAACCGATTGCTACGTCGTTCGGCCGCTTTGGTCGATGACCGGCCTGGTGTGACTAGGGATCGCCATTATGGG